>DDUN01000048.1:31117-40636 GCA_002344825.1 Candidatus Multiplicimicrobium inquinatum
TTTAACTTTTGCGCGCGATTTTTCAAGGCAGTCACTAAATCAGCGGCTCCGCCTTTTTTCGCCTGTTCAATTGCTTCTTTGAGAGTTAACAAATGAAGGTCGGACATTTAAGCTCTTGAAACTGTTTTGGGAACTTTAAAAAAGAAGCCGTCGCTGGCGGGCGCGTGCTTGAGGACTTTATCGCGCGCGGCGGATTTTTTAACTTCATCCGGACGCGTCACATTTTCCAAGTTAAGGACATGACTGGTCGGCTCGACATTCTTTGTATCGAGTTTTTCAAGATTCTTCACATAATCGAGGATCGCACCCAAGTCTTTCGATAATTTGGCGGCCTCTTCAGGAGCCAAAGTCAGACGGGATAGTTTTGCAACCTGCTGAATGTCAAAATTCATCTGTTTCCTCTTGCCTCTGAGCCAAAGGCTCAACCGGCTAATTCAATTCACAAACCACAGCACAATTCACCTATTTAAGGAGAGCAAATTTAACATGTCAAACCAGCCTGCGCCAAGCTGAATCTTTCCCCCTTTTATGCCGATAAAGGCCTTATGCAAAAAAACTCCTCCCTTTTCAATTTCACACGTTTGGGTTATTGGTTTTTGGCAATCGGCACTCTTGTGCTGTACGCGCCGGCGGTCTTTTTTCAATTTATCTATTATGACGACAACGAATATGTTTTTGAAAACGCGCGTCTGCAAGCGGGACTAAGCCTCTCGTTTGTTAAGTGGGCATTCACCACTTTTCACTTCTCAAACTGGCATCCCTTAAACTGGCTTTCATACGCGATTGACTGGGAGCTCTACGGGTTTTGGGCGGGAGGCTATCATGCTACAAACATTCTTTTTCACACCGCGAATGTTCTTTTAGTTTTTTTTCTTTTCTCACGAATCACGCGGTCTCCGGCAAAATCATTTCTTATCGCGGCGCTTTTTGCGTGGCACCCTGTCCGCGTTGAATCCGTCGCCTGGATCTCGGAGCGTAAAGATGTTCTTTCCACTTTTTTTGTTTTACTGAGCGTCATTGCTTACGCGAAGTTTGTTTCATTTGAAGAAAAAAGAAAACGCCTCTTTTACTTCCTGACTCTCTTTCTGTTCATCTGCTCACTCATGAGCAAACCCATGTATGTCACACTCCCGGTCATTTTGCTGTTTTTTGATTTTTGGCCGTTTGAACGTACTGAGCCCTGGCTGAAACGGCTGGCTGAAAAAATACCCTTCGCGCTCTTATCGGCGGCTTCATCTTATGTCACGATTAAAGCTCAAAGTTTAAGCGGAGCTATTCACCATTTTGCCGATTATCCCTACTGGGTGCGATTCGCCAATATTGCGCAAGCCTACTGGGACTATATTTTTCTTTTCTTATGGCCGGCCAAACTCTCCATCTTTTACCCCTATTTTCCTAACGCGCATGTAGGCCGATCTCTTTTGATCGCTTTAATTCTGATCTTAATTACTCTGGTTTTATTTTTGCAAAGGAAAAAACAGCCTGCCTTGTGGGTGGGTTGGGCTTTCTTTGGAATCATGCTTTTTCCCGTTACCGGAGTCATTACAATCGGGTCCCACTGGATTACGTGCCGTTATCTTTACGGCCCCGCGATCGGGCTTTCACTTGTCGCTATTTGGGGAATAGCAAGCCTGCTGCCCAAAATACGTCTCCCAAAAACCGTCGTTCACATTCTTGCGGCAAGCGTTTTGGCGGGATATTTTATTTCCGCTTCAATTTATCTGACTTACTGGCAAAACAGCCATAAACTTTTCCAGCATGCTCTCGAGACAATTCCCCGCAATTGGGTGGCGCATGTCAATTTGCGCGCGGCTTATGGCCGCGACGGCGATCATGATAAAGCGGCTGAACATCTGATTCAGGCCATCAAAATTTTTCCCGATGTTACCAATCGCATTCCTCTGCATTGGCTTGATTTTTATTACATGGGAAAAGCCTACTGGAATCGCGGACAAATTCCCCAGGCGCAAAGTTTTTTTAAGGAAACCGCCAGAAGAATCGCGGAAGCAAAGCCTGAAGAACTGCATCCAAGAACAGAAGCCACACGGCGAGGCTTAGCAAATTGCATCATCTCGATTGACGCGGGCCGGCCGCAAGACTGTGTTTTTGAACCGGTTACTGAACAGCCGGACTTGTCAGCGAAATCATAAACGCGTAATCCCGCGCAACTTCCCTTAGATACGCGTAACGTCCGGAAGGTCCGCCATGCCCTGACCCCATATGAATAATCATAAGCAGAAGATTGCGGTCCGTTTTAGTCGCGCGCAGTTTTGCCGTCCACTTCGCCGGTTCCCAATATTGAACCCGCGGATCATTTAAACCGCCCGTCACAAGCATATGCGGATAGTTTTGCGGCTTGATATTTTCATAAGGCGCGTAACTGCGAATCAGGTTAAAAAAATCGGTTTCCTGCGGATTACCCCATTCATCGTATTCCGTCACCGTTAAAGGTAAGCTCGCATCGAGCATGGTATTCAGAGCATCCACAAACGGAACATCTAAAATTGCGGCGCGAAATAAGTCGGGCCTTAAATTAAGGACGCCCCCCATCAAAAGCCCGCCGGCGCTGCCGCCGGAAGTGCCGAGACGCTCCGCGGAGGTATATTTCTCACGAATGAGAAATTCCGCGCAGGCGATAAAATCAAGAAACGTATTTTTCTTATTTTTCAGTTTTCCGGCGTCATACCAAGGGCGACCCATATCTCCGCCGCCGCGAATATGCGCGATGGCGTAAACAAATCCCCGGTCCAGCAAACTCAGCCGTGCCGAAGAAAAAACCGGGTCAATACTAATTCCGTACGACCCGTAGCCGTAAAGCCATGCCGGCGCTGAGCCGTCACGCTTCAAACCTTTTTTATAAACAAGCGAAATCGGAATTTTCACGCCGTCATGCGAAACGGCAAAAATCCGCGCGGAAGCATAAAGCGAGGAATCATATCCTCCCAAAACTTCCTGCTGTTTTTTCAGTTCACGCTCACGCGTGCGCATGTTGTAGTCGTAGACTGTTGAAGGCGTCAGCAAAGAAGCAAACCCTACTCTTAAAATCTCCGAATCATATTCGGGATTGGATCCCGGCCCGGAAGCATAAACTTCCTCGCCAAAATTAATTTTGTGCTCACTGCGATCTTTTAAATCGATAACTCGGATTTCCGTGTTCCCGTTTGTGCGCTCATAAAGCGTCACGTAATTTTTGAACGTGTCTAAACCCTCCAGCTTCACCTCAGGCCGATGCGCAAGCCATTCTTTCCAATGCACGCGTTCCGTTTGATTTATAGCGGTCTCCATTACGCGAAAATTAACCGCCTGCCAATTTGTTACGATAAGAAAACGTCCCCGATCATGTTCCGCGGAATACTCAATTCCCTCTTCCCGCTGCGCGAGCAATTGAAACGCGTCTAAAGGGTTCTCCGCACTCAAGAAAAGCTCCTCGGATGTGTTTTTGCTGTGCAAAGAAAGAAAAATTATTTTTTCATCTTTTGATTTTCCCGCGGCCAGAAAAAACCGCTCGTCCTTTTCTTCATAAACCAACACATCCTGATCGTGATGCGTTCCCAGCGCATGCCTGAATAAACGATAAGGACGTTTCATGGCATCCAGCGTACTATAAAAAAAAGTCCGACTATCCGCGGCCCAAACCAAGCTGGTTCCCGTGGCGGGAATTTTCTCCGAAAGAAGTGTGCCGTCTTCTAAGTTCTTTACTTGAAGCGTATAGGTCTCCGCGCCGGAATTATCCCATGAATAAGCCAAAAGCTTTTGATCAGGACTGATGCCGAAAACACCCAACTCAAAATTTTCAACTCCTTTTGCCATCACGTTCACGTCCAACAAAACTTCTTCAGCGGCTTCAAGCGAGCCTTTTTTGCGGCAATAAATCGAATAGGCTTTCCCTTTTTCCGTGCGGGTGTAATAGAAATAGCCTTTGCGCTTAACGGGCACGCTCAAATCATCTTCTTTGATGCGCCCCAGCATTTCATCGTAAAGCTTCTTTTGAAAATCTTCGGTTGGCTTTAAAATTTTTTCCGCGTAGGCATTTTCAGCTTTCAGATAATCAATGACTTCGGGATTCGTTTTTTCGCGAAGCCAAAAATAAGGGTCGTTCCACTCTTCACCCTGGGCTTTAATCGTGTGCGGTTTTTTCACCGCGACGGGCGGATTTTCTTTAAGCGCGTTTTCGATCGAAAATGAAGGCATCTGTCTTGTTCCGTTCCGGTTCATCAGCACCGCGGCAGAAACCGCAGTCATTAAAATTAATAAAATGATTTTTTTCAAACATCACCGAAAAAAATACTCAGCTTAGCTGGCTTGAAGCCGTTCTGCGGCCGCCTCTCCCTGAAGTATTTGCTCCGCCTCTTGACGCTGAGTTTCCGAAGCAAGTCCAAGCGCCTCGGCGGGAGCCTGGACGGTACTCGTCATCACCGCTGAGCTCACCTCTTCGACCGCATCAGCCGGGAGCGAGACAATCTGCTTCGCCATGTTCACCGTTTGATCAAAAACTCGGGCCGTTCCGGACACATCCTCTGTGGAACGAAGACGCAGATCATAATGGTCATTCTCCAGATTCCTCATCGAGCCTGAAACAAAATCAACCGGCCAAGCGGCCAGGTGCCCCAATCCCAAAGTCCATTTGCTCCATTTTTGCCAATTAATTTTCGTGGAATAACGAAATCCCTCGCCCGAAATCTTGGACCAAACCCTAAATTTTAAAACTTCATGTCCGGGAGCCTGCGCACTGCAATCGTGATTTGAGCCGCGCTTCAGCATTAAGTTGCCCGGCAATTCCACCGCGTCGCCCCGGCAATTTACAGTCGCCTGAGGCGCGTTTGATTTAAAATGGACACGAACGCGATCATTTTGCCGGCCATAACTCGTGGCGCACCCCTGAAAAATAACAAGAACCATTCCTAATAAAATAACTAAATTCAGTTTCACGCGTTTTACTCCTTGCTTAAAATCAGCCGCAAAGCTTCCGGATAAATTTCATACTCGGCCTGATGAATGCGCTCTTCCACGGCTTCTAAGTTTTCACCGATATAAATCGGAACTTTTTTTTGGAGAATAATCGGCCCCGAGTCCGTCCCTTCATCAACAAAATGCACCGTCACGCCGGTCTCACTTGCCTTGGCAATATAGGCATCCCGAATCGCATGCGCGCCGGGAAACGCGGGTAAATAAGAAGGATGGATATTAATTAATTTTTTGGGGTATTTCCGCACAAACCACGGGGTTAAAAGCCGCATAAACCCTGCTAAGCAGATGTAATCCGGAGCAACCGAATCAATCACTTTTGAAAGCTCGTTATCAAAATCTTCACGGTTTTTAAATTGCTGATGGTCAATCACGCACGCTGGGACACGCAATAAAGCGGCTCGGTCTAATGCGCCGACTTCAGGGCGGTTCGAAATAACCAGCGCCGGCTCCGCGGGAATTTCACCTGCGCGCATCCGCTTGATCAAATTCTCCATATTGGTCCCGCTTCCTGAAACCAACAGTACAATACGCTTCATCTTTATTCCTCTTCTTCGTCAGGCAAACCTTCATCCGGTAAACGCGCCCCGAGAATTTCTTCATCCTGAATATGCGGCAGCCCCGTGAAAACTTTTTTGCGATTCGCGCCCGCAATCATCAACACCATTTCACCTTTGCGGGGACGCTTTTTCAAAGCATCTAAAATACGGCTTAATGTCCCGCGCAAAGTCTCCTCAAACTTTTTCGTCATCTCGCGCGCCAACGCGGCCTCACGATCTCCCAAAACTTCAAGGGCATCCGCCACCGCTTTTTCAATCCGAAAAGGCGATTCAAAAAAAATCAGCGTCTCTTCCCTTTCCGCTATTTCTGTAAACAGTTTTTTGCGCTGTGATGATTTCTGCGGCAAAAATCCAAAAAAAGAAAAGGAATCAACGGCTAACCCGCTAAGCACAAGTGCGGCCGGTACTGCACAGGGACCCGGAAGCACTTCAACCGGCACTTGAAATTCACGGGCGAAACGCATCATTTCAAACCCGGGATCATTTACAAGCGGAGTTCCGCCGTCGGAAACCAAAACAATGTGCTTGCCTTCACGCAGCATCGCCGCGAGCTTGCGTTTGCTCTCAGGAGAAGAATGGTCATGATGGCTTATAACGGGCTTATCAATGGCGTAATGCCGCAGCAGCACCAAAGTGTGGCGCGTATCTTCGCATGCCACCAAGTCGCACTTTTTTAGAGCTTCAAGCGCGCGGAGCGTAATATCACCCAGGTTACCGATCGGAGTTGAAACAATGCTCAGCATGGAATCCTCCTCTCATCGAGATCGTTCAAGAATATATCCCGCTAGTTTTTCCAAACTTTGACGAGCCGGTGAATCTTCGAAATGATCCAGGCAACGCTGCGCAACGACAATTTCTTCGCGCGCGCGCCGAAAAGTTGCTTCTAATCCGCCCTGCTCCGAAATCAAAAGCCGAAGCTGTTGAAAAGCTTCGGGAGAGCCCGACGCGTCGAGAAGACGAATCACCTCTTGTTTAAGCGCGGTGCTTTTACGCATCACTTCAATCAAAGGCAAAGTCATAACCCCTGCGGCTAAATCCGTTCCCAGCGTCTTTCCAAACTCTTCCTGATTGGCCGTAAAATCAAGGCAATCATCGATCATTTGAAAGGCGAGTCCGAAATGTTTTCCAAAATCAGCCAAAAGCAATGCCTGCTTTTCATCCGCTCCCGCCGTGCGGGCGCCGGCTTCAAGGACACAGGCTAAAAGCGATGCGGTTTTCTTATAAATAATTTCAAAATACTCGGCTTCGCTTAAGTCAAAATACCGAACGCGCCGAAGCTCATGAATTTCTCCGTCACAAACAATGCCGGCAGTTTTCAAAAACAAGCTCATTACTTCCCGCGGCGCGTTCTCAAAAATGGTCACCAGCGCGCGGTCATGCAAATAATCCCCCGCCAAAACTGCCGTCGCGGAGCCCCATTTTGAATTAACCGAAGCAAGTCCGCGGCGGATTTCAGCGCGGTCAATGATGTCATCGTGAATTAAAGTTGCGGCGTGAAAAATCTCAAAAGAAGCGGCTAAATTAAGCAGTTTGTTTAATGTAACTTCTGAATTACTTTTTTGAATGAGGGACGCGCCCAAAAAGGTCATTGCGGGACGCAGCATTTTTCCATGCGCTTGAAAAAAATGATCGGTCACTTCTTCAATCAGCGGATTCGAGGACTTGAGAATAACTTTAATCTGCGCGGGCACGCTCTTAAGCGAATCCGCGACAGGGGCATAAAGGTCATCCAAAAAAAACTGCGTTTTCATGAAGACTATTTTAGCACATCACCGCTGTGGCGAATTCTTAAAAAAAGCGCGGCAAGTTTCTCAATCGCGACCTGATCCGCGCGCGTTTTTAAATCAATGTCGCACGCGGTAAAAAAACTTTCCATGCTCAGGCGATCGGGCTTCTTTCCTTTTTGGCTTAACAGCAAAGTGACCAGCGTTTTCCTGCGTTCACTGAAAGCGGCTTTAATGAACGTATGAAATTCCGGCATCAATTCTGAATCAATAATTGGATCCTTCTTAAAGTGGATGCGAATCACGCTGGAATCCACGCTTGGAGCCGGAGTAAAACAGCCCTTGGAAACCATAAACAATTTTTCCACCCGCCCCACTGCGGAAGCGGCCGCCGCAAGGCGTCCGTATTTGAAAGAGCCTGCCGGAGCCGACAACTTCTCGGTCACTTCCTTCTGCATCATCAAAACCGCCTCGGAAAAAGACGGCTGTTCTTCGATCAGCTTAAACAAAATAGGCGTTGTAATGTAATACGGTAAATTACTTACCAACTGCACAGATTCAAATCCTTCGCAAATCTCACGAAAATTGCATTTGATGACATCTTCATGAATTAAATGAAACGTATCCGGATATTCCGGCAAAAGCTCCTGCTCGAGTACTTTAATAAACTTGGGATCTTTTTCAATCGCAATCACCGTCATGCCGTGTTTCAACAACTCGACGGTTAACGCGCCAAGTCCGGGACCGATTTCAACCACCGTTTGTCCGATATGAGGATTCAACGCGCTGACAATTTTGCGCACAACATTCCCGTCCAACAATAAGTGCTGGCCCAAATCCCCTTTAACCTGAATTCCGTATTTTTGCAAAAGTGCGGTTTGAGAAATCATGCCAAACTCCTTAATTTAAGAACCAAATCAACCGCGCTTAAAAATGAAGATTCATCCGCCCGCCCTTGATAAGCAATGTCAAAAGCGGTTCCATGATCCGGCGAAGTGCGTAAGTACGGTAACCCCAAAGTCACATTAACACCATCACGAAAGGAAATCATTTTAAACGGTGCCAAAGCCTGATCATGATACATTGCCAAAACAGCGCCAAACTTCCCGTGATACGCGTCATAAAAAACACTGTCGCCGGGATGAGGGCCGGAAACCGCGTAGCCCCGTTTTCGCGCCGCTTTTAAGGCCGGCACAATAACACGGTCCTCTTCATTGCCTGTTTCCTTACCGTGCGGGTTCAATGCGCAAACGGCGACATCGCGCTTGGAAAACTGATACCGCTTAAGAAAGCCGGCCGTAAGTTCAATTTTTTCAAGCAAAAGTTTTTGCGTAATCAACGAGGAAACTTTTTTGAGCGGAACATGAATCGTAGCCAGGGTGACCAAAAAGCGGCTACCAACAAACATCATCGCGTATTTTTTAATCCGCGCTTTCTTCGCCAAAAACTCGGTATGTCCCACAAAGCTGGGGCAAGATAGACGCACCGCTGTTTTGTTAAGCGGGGCCGTCACAATCGCGGTCACCTTATCCGTTCGGGCCAATCTTTCCGCCAGCTGCACCGCCGCAAGCGCCTTAGCTCCGTTAACAAGCGCCAACTTTCCGGGCTGAATCTTTCCCTGAACATCCGCGTCCACATCTTTAAAATAAAGACTCGGATTAGGTTTGGATGGATCTTCTTTCCCAAAATCCGTGAAAGGCAGCTTGAAACGCAATTTCTTTTCGGCCAGATCCAAAGCTTGCTTTGATCCGATCACTAAAAAAGAAGCTTGCTTTAAACGTTGTCGAAGCGCTTTCAAAACAATTTCCGCGCCAATGCCGCCCGGATCTCCCATTGTGACCGCGATTAGTTTTGATTTCATAAATTAATTGAGGGAAGAGAAACCGCCGCGCGGCGCAAGCTTGAATAGGAAGCGCAAAACAGCGGCAATTTTAAATCTTTTTGCCTTTGACTGAAATATAGGCGCTTTTTCTTAAATCTTCGATCCAGCGGGTAAAGCGTTCTTCGCTTTTCTTCTGAAACAAGATGTCATAAATTTGATCGCGCGACTGTTCAAATGTTTTTTGAACCGGCAACTGCTTTTCAACCACCTTGAAAAGATGATATCCGATCGGTGTTTCAATCACATCCGTCATTTGGCCCTCCGGCGTGGCAAAAATAATTTCATCCACGGCAGGAATCATTTGTCCCCGCAAAATCCAATTCCCTTTACCGCCCTGATCGGCATGCTTATCTTCCGAACTTTCTTCGATGAGCTTATTAAAATCTTC
>DDUN01000057.1:0-8690 GCA_002344825.1 Candidatus Multiplicimicrobium inquinatum
TTTAATTTATGTCGGACTAAAAGAGTCCGATTTCAAGTCTAAGAAATACCGCTCTTTTTCAGGAGCGGTATCTTTTATGCCGGTTGAACCAAAGGTTCAGAGGCCATTATATTACAGCATGCCGGTTGAGCTTAAAGCTCAGAGGCAAATACTTTACAGGACGGCGGCTGTAACCGCTTTCTTAATAAAATCTTCGGTCATTTGATAAGCTTCATCATCCGTATACTGAATCGGAGGATGCTTCTTAAAGTAAGCGGAAGGCCCGTACAAAATTCCGCCTTCACCGCGGATCAAAGCCAATTTGCAGCAGCGAATCGAGTCAATCGCCACGCCCGCGGAATTTGGTGAATCTTCCACCGACAAACGCAATTCAATATTGAGCGGAACATCGCCGAACATCCGGCCTTCCATGCGCAAGAAACAAACTTTGTTGTCCTTCTGCCAGGGAACATAATCCGAAGGGCCGATATGAATATTGTCCGGATCCATGCGGTCGCCCGTTACGGATTGAACCGCCTCAGTCTTCGAAATTTTCTTCGAAGCAAGACGGCTGCGGTTAAGCATATTCAAAAAGTCGGTATTGCCGCCGGTGTTGATCTGATAAGTGCGGTCGAGCTTCACGCCGCGCTTACGGAAAAGATCGGTTAAAACACGATGCGTAATTGTCGCGCCAACCTGAGCTTTAATATCATCGCCGATAATCGGAAGATTTTTTGCTTTAAAACGCGCGGCCCATTCCGGGTTCGACGCGATAAAAACAGGTATGCAGTTAATGAAACCGCAATTGGCTTCCAAAGCGCAGTCCGCGTAAAACTTAGCGGCTTCTTCGGAGCCCACCGGAAGATAATTAATCACGATTTCAGCACCGGTCGATTTCAATGACTTCACAACGGATTCTTTGGTGGCTTCCGGCTGATCCGAAAGAACAAAAGTAAACTTGTCATCGCGATCTTTCATATGCTCGGAAAAACCGTCGAGCAATTTTCCCATCTGGACTTTGACGCCTGATTTCGGGAGTTTCGCGCAAAAAATAGCGGTGCAATTCGGTTCGGCAAAAATGGCCTCATTAACCTCTTTGCCGACTTTGCGTTTATCAATATCAAAAGCCGCAACGACTTCGATATCCGAAGGCTTATAACCGCCCAGTTCCCAATGCATCAAACCGATGCTTTCCTGCTCGGTTTTATCCGCGTAATAATAAAGCCCTTGAATCAAAGAGCTCGCGCAATTGCCGACCCCGACAACCGCAATCTTAATTTTTTCCACAATCCCCTCCTGTTACGACGCCTTCTACAAATTAAAAAAGACATAAAGTCATAATGTCAATAAGTCGCATATGATATGCAAGAACACGCCGACAGTCTAGTGTTTCGTCCTATTCACCATGATTGCTAAGACTTGATCTTAATAGAACTTGCAAACAAATCCGCCCTGTCTGAACCGGCTCTTATTATGCCAATGTCACCACAATCTAGGGTATTGATTGAGCCCTATTTCAATTTATGTTAGATTGCTTGCCGTCATGCTCCAATTTTTAAGAAGTAACACCAAAATTTTCGCTTGGTTTTTCGTCATTGTGCTGGTTTTAGCCTTTGGGCTCAGCTCTTTTACTTTTAACAAACACGACCAATACGCTGGCGAGGTTTTCGGGAAACAAGTTAGTTTTCAAGAATTTCGTATTTTTGAAACTTTAACCCGCTTGCTTGCACCCGATCCTTCAATTCTGGAAGACGCTCAAACAGCCTACACTTACGCATGGCAGCAACTGATTCTTTCGCGGGAAGCCCAAAATCAGAAAGTGGAAGTTTCTGACGATGAAGTCCGCGTTCAAGTGGACCAACTTATGAACCGCCAAGCCGATACGCGCTTAAGCCCGGGCGAATACACCAACCTTCTCAAAAGCTGGCGCACCACGCCGCATGAATTTGAAAGCGGCGTCCGGGAAATGATCCGCGTCAATAAAATGCTGTCTTCCCTCTTTCAGCTCAAAACCGATCCGTCGTCTTTCGCTGGTAATGACGCCGATAAAAAAGAAATCCTGCTTCGAGCGGAGAAAGAACGCGCCGAGCTCAAAGAAAACTACATGCGCTGGCTTTCTGAACTGAACCAAAAAGCAGCGGTCGTGGACTACAGCAAGCTGAATCAAACGCCATCCGCTCCGGAGGGCACCTCGTGAAAACCGTTGAAGCTCTCGCGAAACTGATTCAGGGCCAAGTGATCGGCGACGCGGCATTGTCCGTCACCGGCATCACCAACATTGAGCAGCCAAAAACCGGCTGTATCACCTTTGTTCAGGACGAAAAAAAACTAAAATCACTTGAGCAAACAGAAATCGCCTGCCTGATTGTTCCGGAAACAATCAGCACTTCAACCAAAACATTGATTCAGGTCAAAAACCCCAAAGCCGCCTGGGCTTTCTTGCTTAATGAATTTTTTCCGCCGCACGCGTTTACCGCGGGCATTTCTCCGCAGGCTTCCGTGTCGCGTACCGCAAAAATCGGCAATGGAGTCACCATTGAACCTTTCGCGGTTATTCAAGACAGCGCTGAAATCGGCGACAACAGCGTGATTCGCGCGGGCGCTTATGTTGACCGCAATGTCAAAATCGGAAAAAACAGTGTTCTTCACCCCCGCGTCATGGTTTATAACGATTGCCAAATCGGCAGCCGGGTTATTTTGCATTCCGGTACCGTCATCGGCACGGATGGATTTGGCTATGTATCTTCCGCGGCGGGTCATCAGAAAGTTCCGCAAGTCGGTATTGTCGTAATTGAAGATGACGTGGAAGTCGGCGCAAACACAACGATTGACCGTGCCACGATCGGTGAAACCCGCATCGGCCGCGGGTGTAAAATCGACAACCAGGTTCAAATCGGCCACAATGTTCAGCTCGGCGCCTGCACCATTATCTCAGCCCAAACCGGAATTTCAGGCAGTACCAAAGTCGGTATGTTTGTTGTGATGGGCGGTAAAGTCGGCGTGGGTGATCATTGTGAAATCGGAAATCAAGTCATGGTGGGCGCCGGCGCCGGAGTTCCCTCAAACAAGAAAATTCCGGATAAACAAATTGTTTTCGGAGAACCCGCTCGTCCCTACGCGGAAGCCCGCAAGCAAATCGGTGCTCAGCTTCGTGCCGCTGAAACACTGGATGAAGTCCGCAAACTCCGTAAAGAGCTCGACGAAATCAAAAAGAAGCTCGGTTAATTCGAAACTTTCTGAAGCACGGCTTCAGACACTTTCTCCCCAATTGAAAAAAACTCTTTGGCTGCCTGACTGTTTGAATTTGAAAGAAACACAGGCTGACCGGCATCACCGGCCACACGAATATCCGCATTCAATTCAATGCGCCCGAGAAAAGGAATGTTCAATTTTTGCGCGGCTTTTTCCGCGCCGCCGCGTCCAAAAACATCCCCTGCCATATTTTCGACCATGCCCAGCACGGGGACTTTAAGATGATTGAACATCACCACAGCTTTGCGGACATCTTCCAGCGCCACTTCTTGCGGAGTCGAAACAACTACCGCGCCTGAAACTGAAATGGACTGCGCTAAAGACAATTGAATATCTCCGGTGCCGGGCGGTAAATCGACGACTAAAAAATCGAGATTACCCCACTCCACCTTTTGTAAAAACTGCTGAACCGCACTGTGCAGCATCGGCCCGCGCCAAACCATAGGCTGATCTTTGTTCACAAGCAGCCCAATTGAAATGACCTTGATACCGTGTGCTTCAATCGGAATTAATTTATTATTCTCAGAAACCGTGGGTTTGCTCCCATCAGGAATTCCGAGCATTAAGGGCAAATTGGGTCCATAAATATCGCCGTCCATAATACCGACTTGAAAGCCTTTCGCTTTAAGCGCAAGCGCGAGATTCACGGAAACCGTTGATTTTCCAACCCCGCCTTTACCCGCCCCAACCGTAATCACATGTTTGATTCCGTCGGTTTTTCCGCCCAATTCAGCTGAAGCGCTGATCGGCTTACCTTGCGAAACCTGCACTTGCACCGAAACCGCGCTTGCTTTTTTCAAGACGCCTTCAACTTCGACTTTAATTTGGCGTAAATTTTCCGCGTCGATATTTTCGGCTTGTAAGTGAACAAACACCGCTCCGGCATCCACTTCCAATTCACGGATCATGCCCGAAAGCACAATGCTTTTACCCGTCGCCGGATTTAAGACCGCCTGCAAAATTTTTAAAACATCCTGCTGATTCATTGTTTCTCCAAAAAATTACGCGCCATGCAAAAAATCTTTTAAATATTGAACCTGAACTTGGCTCACCTTAAGCTGTGCTTTCACCATATCACCGATGGTGACAATCCCGCAAACTTTACCATCGCCTACGACCGGCACATGACGGATACGCTGTTGGGTCATTAAATTCATCACATACTCAACCGTATCGTCGGCTTTGCACATAATCACGCGCGGAGTCATCACCGTTTCAACCAAAGCGGAGCCCCATGCTGATTCATTTTGATGGCAAACGCGCATTAAATCACGCTCAGAAAAAACGCCGGATATTTCGCCGGCAGCATCCATTACAAGCACCGCACCAATTTTGTTCTCAACCATCGTTTTGAGCGCCTCGCGGACGGTTTGCGCCCCCGCGATCATGGTCACTTTACCGCCTTTATCTTTCAAAATATCAGATACAAGCATTTTGGACTCCCCTTTCTAAAAACGTGAAACGCGTTAGCGTTTCTCAGTTTAAAAGCCCCCAACCCAATCCTGAGCGATTATTTTAAAATTATTCTTTTGGAATGCGAGTTCTGCGCCGTCAGGACGCAGTTGTCTCGTGGTCGTAGACCATTGAGCAGAACAAAAGAATAAGTTTTAAAAATAATCAGGCCCCTCGGATATGTTCAATTGCACTCTTAAGTTCAACAACCAACACATCCACTTCATCTGTTTTTGTAAACCGCCCGAAACTAAACCGAAGCGATGAGCGCGCGTGCTCATCCGAAAAACCCATGGCTTTGATGACATGCGACGGACTGCCCGCGCCGCTCATACAAGCCGAACCCGAGGAAACACAAATCTCTTTTTGATCTAACGCGGCAAGCAGTGCTTCCGCGTCTACCCCTTTAAAAGCCAGGTTACTGGTATTCACGAGCCTTTCCGCTTCCCAGCCATGCACGGTCACGCCGTGGATTTCTTTTTGAACGCGGTCTTCAAAACGATCGCGAACACCTTTTAAACGTTTTTGCTCTTCAGCTAAATGGCTCAGTGATAATTCGCAAGCTTTACCCGTTCCGATAATACCGGCAACATTTTCCGTTCCGCCGCGGCGTTTTCGTTCCTGCGAACCACCCCAAACCAAAGCTGAAAACGGCGCCGCTTTGCGATGATATAAAATCCCCGCGCCTTTGGGTCCGTAAAACTTATGCGATGAAAGAGTTAGAAAATCACACCCCAGTTTCGCCGCGTTAATTTCAATTTTGCCGGCGGATTGAACAGCATCGATCAGAAATACCGCTCCGCTTTCTTTGATCTTTTCGCTTAATTCTTGCAGCGGAAAATGCACGCCCGTTTCATTGTTAGAAAGCATCAAAGCTACAAGCGCAGTGCGGTCGGAAAGAACTTCTAAAAACTCATCAGTTTCGAGTCGTCCCTGATCATCCACGCTGATTTCATGCACGGTATAACCCTGACCCGCCATTTCACGGCAAAGCTTCAAAACGCTGGAATGCTCCACCTGACTTGTAATAATTTCTTTACGCTCAGGAAATGCGACCAGCGCAGCGCGAATCGCGGCCGTATTGGCTTCGGTTCCCCCGCTGGTAAAAATAATTTCTTCTTCGCGTAAAGCCCCCGTGAATTGCGCCGCGGCACGGCGCGCATCCCGCATACCTTTGGAGGGAATCCGCCCCGCGGAATGAAGACTGGAAGGATTACCGAAATATTCCGTCAAATAAGGAAGCATGGCTTCCAATACCTGGGGATCCATCGGCGTTGTCGCGTTGTAATCGAAATAAAGCATACTAAATAGTCCCAGGAACCAAGAAACAGACACCAAGGTTAAAAACAAACATATTATCTTGGTCCTTGGTTCATGGTTCTGGGTTCCTTCAAAATCAATAGGAGTATTAAATACAGTATTGCAAGCGCGCCCCAGCCGGCAAAACCATCATACATTTTGCCTGAACCCCAAATCATATTCGTGGTACTGAAATCCACCCAAAGACCGTCGGTTTTAATAAAAAAAACTGCGCCCGCGTGCAATCCAATCGCGGGATAAAGCGACTTGGTTTTGAGTGTCAGACCCGAAAGCATTAATCCAAAAATAAAAAGTCCCACAAAACCGGGCCAAAACGAGCCGAAATGCGCGAAAGACGAAAACGGCGCGGCAAGCAAGCGAAAGCCGTCAATAAAATCCGGTGTTTGATCCACAAACGGCTTCTTGGCATGCACAAAGTGCACGATGGAATAAAAAAGATTGGTGACCAACAAACTCAAGATGAGCTTACCGCGGTTGCGCCAAGCGCAGAGCAAAGAATTAAAAAGGGCGCCACGAAAGAAAAACTCTTCAATCACCCCGATTAAAAGCCCCGCCGCAATCGCCAGCAAAATTCTCTGAATCCATTTCCAAGCACTGACATCCCGAATGGACAAAACAGCCTCGCCGACGAAAACCTGCAACGCGACATAAAGCGACAAAACAATCACCGGCGCGAAAAAGGCCGTCAGAAGAAAACGCAGGGAGTCATTCTGCCAAGTTAAGCCGTACTGAACGAAGGTTTCTTTTTTAATGCGGACAAAAATAACAACGCAAACCAGTGTTCCCACCATGACAATGCGGTTAAAAATACGCTCAAACTTGTAAGGCAAAATTTGATAGAGCAGCGGCGAAAGAAAAACGGCCAAGAGCAAAACAGCACCGAAGGAAAGAATAAATAAAAAAGTTTTTTTCATGATTACGCTGGATTCACTTCGACAATGACATCTATTTCAATCGCGGAGTTTTGCGGCAAACTGGCCACGCCCACCGAAGTGCGCGCGTGCGAACCGGCATCACCTAAAACTTGCGCCAAAACTTCAGAAGCTCCGTTAATCACCGCGGAAATGTCTGTGAAAGACGGGTCGACTTGGACAAACCCCGAAAGCTTCACAATCCGCTTGAACTTAGCCCATCCGATTTGATGCTGAATCAGGGATAGCACATGCAGTCCAGCCCCTTTGGCTGCCTCCTGCGCGCGTTGCAGGTCAATGTCTTTGCCGACCTTGCCTGTAATCAAAGTTCCGCTCACACGGCCCAATTGCCCGCTTAAAAAAGCCAGATTGCCGGCAAAAGCAACGGGCTGATAAATTCCTGCCGGCTTAGCCGGTTCGGGAAGTGTTAAACCTAACTCACGAATTTTATTCTCAAAAACATGGGAGCTCATCATCGGCCTTTTATTTGGGTTTTCGCGCTGAAATTAATGTTGCGGCTCCGAAAGTAAACGCGTGAACTTGAATGTCCGAAAAGCCCGCGGCTCGCATTTCCGCGGCGGTCTGTTGAGGCTCCTGAAAAGAAGCCACGGATTCGGAAAGAAATTGATAGGCTTTCAGCTTGCCTGAAAAAATCCAGCCTACAACGGGTAAATAAAGTTTGAGATAAGGATAAAAAAGGAGTTTTGCCCACCAGGCATCGGGTCGGGTTAAGCAAAGAAAACCAGCGCGGCCGCCGGGCGTTAAAATCTTAAACACTTGGCTCAAAAAACGGGGCATGTCCTTCACGCTGCGCAAAGTAAAAGCGGAAACAACCAAATCAAACTCATTTGAACCGAACGGCAAGCCGTGAAAATCTCCCTGAATCAGCATGACTTCCGGCGGCAAGTTTTCCCGCGCTTGCGCGAGCATATTCGCGGAAAAATCGAGCGCGGCAGATTTTTTCCATGTCTTGCGGGCCAGAAAGCATTGTAAAAAACGTCCCGAGCCTGTTCCTAAATCTAAAATTGATTCCTGCGACGGCTCCAGAACCAAGTCACGGGCGCGCTTGCGCCAAGCTTCGTCCAAATTAAAGCTCAGTATCGTATTCAAAAAATCATACTTGGGTGCAATCGAATCAAAAGCTTCGCGAATAAATTCTTTATCGGGACTCGCCAAATTTGTTTTTTCTGGTGTTATTAATGTCATATCTTTTGTGTTCAATTCAAAAGGCTTCAGATACAAGGCGCTGTTGAGCAATCGAGGAGGTGTATGTGATTAATACGCCGCACGATGATTGTGAAACCGCAACGCAGTAGATGAACTTTTTCAATTGAACACCTGCACCGTGTCGTAATTCGTGTCGCGTTGGACGGGCGTATACCCGGCTTCTTTGATCAAGCGGATCAAATCTTCGCGTCCGGTTTGGGTGGCGTCAATCCCCGTCGGCTCTAAAACTTTATCTTCAATCAAAGTGCCGCCCATATCATCACAGCCGAATTGAAGCGCAATTTGCCCCAGCTTCAAACCTTCCGTCAGCCAGCCGCTTTGCAAATGATCAATGTTGTCGAGCATCAGCCGTGAAATGGCAACGGTTTTCAAATAATCTTCTCCGCCCGCTTGTTTCAAATGCTTCATACGAGGTGTATTCTCCGGCGACATCGTCCACGGAATAAAAGCGCGAAAGCCGTGGGTTTCATCCTGAAGTTTACGAATCACAACCATATGTTCAATCCGCTCGCGAATTGTTTCCACATGTCCGACAACCATCGTCGCGGT
>DDUN01000057.1:9004-12953 GCA_002344825.1 Candidatus Multiplicimicrobium inquinatum
GCTTTTTTGGGGCTGATAATTTTGCGCACGCGCTCCGCCAGAATCTCAGCTCCGCCGCCGGGCATCGAGTTGAGTCCGGCTTCTTTAAATTTTTTAAAGAGATCAATCAAAGGAATGCGATTCTTACGGGCAATCATGTCCATCTCGACCACGGAAAAAGAGTGCACATGCACGGTCGGAAATTTTTGACGAACCGCGCGAATCAAATCAAGATAGTAATCGATGGGCAGTTCAGGATTGACCCCACCCTGAATCAGCGCCTGCGTTCCACCCAACGCGACCAACTCTTCGATTTTCTTAAAAACCTCATCGTGCGTCATCGTATAAGCTTCCGCATGCCCGGGAGGACGGTAAAAAGCGCAAAAATCACAGTCGACCACACAGGCATTGGTATAACTAATATTGCGGTCAACGATAAAAGTAACGCGTTTTTCAGGAAACATTTTTTCTTTAACCTGATGCGCCGCGCGGCCGAGCCTTAAAAGATCGCAAGCGTATAGCGAAACGCCTTCTTCGAGCGAAAGCCTTTCGCCGTTAACCCGTTTCTCCAGGATGTCGTCAAAACGATCCATTTTCATATCATCAACTCTGCTTTTTTTCTGTCGCAGTTGAACCAGAGCAAAAATTAATTAAGCTCAACCGGGACCGTAAAACTCAAATCAGGAACAAAGTTTAAAGGAGCACTTCCGCAAAATCCGCGCGCTGCTGAAAGCTCCGTAAATTTTTCAAATCCGCGCCAGCACGATTCATCCAAAACATACCGCAAGTTCGATAAATATCCGAATATTTTTGGATAAAGCTTGTCAAACTCGCTGATATTCCCCTGCTTTTGCACAAGCTCGGAAAGATGCGCTGTATTATACAAAAACCGTTCTTTTAAAGCTTGGTAAAATTCCTGAACACAGGTTTCATCCAGACGCGCCTCACGGCGTACTGCCCAAACCGCGTAAACAAAGGGCAAGTTTTGCCACTCATACCAAAGCTGCCCTAAATCATAACGCAAAATCCATTTGCGCGGATGCGCGAACAAAGCATCGTTGCCGATTAAAAGCGCGGCATCATGGTTCTCAAGCATGGTCTTCGGGTTGGAAGGCATCGGCAATAATTGCGCCTGAATTCCATACTTCCCTTTTAAAATCAAATTAAGCAAATGCGTCGAGGTCAAACTTTCCTCCGTCACCGCGATTTCCGCTCCGTTCAAATCTTCTATTTTCTTTTTCGAAAAAAGCGTTACGCTGCGCACAAAGTCATGGCTGGCAATACCTAAATCGGGCAATAAAAGATAATCATTCGGGCTTTTCAAATACTCCATGGAAGAAATGGGCGCGGCATCAATTCGGCCTTCACGCATCATTTGATTGATTTGCGCGGGAGTGCCGCTTTCAAACTGAAATTTCTCGGAAGATTCCCAGCCGCCGTAATAAGGCAGGCAATTGAGATATTTGATTCGGCCGATTCGCATGAACAGCCTCTTAAGCCGGATCCGCTTTGGAGATTTTTAAACTTTGCGCTTTAGCGGGGCCGACCCAACGAGGGTAAAGAGCATGAGGTATTTCCATTTGATCCATCACCTTGCCGACCACAAAATCAATAATGTCTTCGATAGTTTTTTCACCCGAATAAAAACCCGGAATCGGCGGAACAATACGGACGCCCAAACGCGCAAGTTTCAGCATATTCTCAAGATGAATCGCCGAAAAAGGAGTTTCACGCGGAACCAAAATTAAACGGCGATTTTCTTTGATGATGCAATCCGCCGCGCGGTGAATTAAGTTTTGAGAAAGACCGTTCGCCACCGCTCCCAAAGTACCCATGCTGCAAGGGATAATCACCATCCCCTCCACCGGATAAGAGCCGCTCGCGATCGGCGCGGTAAACTCTTTGGGATGGTGAGTCTCAATCAAAGCGGGATTGGAAATTTGAAACGCCTCCGAAAAATCCTGCGCGCTCAAAGACGGCAATACAATTCCAAGCTCTTCTTTCATAGTCAGACGTGCCGGCTCTGAAATAACCAAGTGCACGCGGCGGCCGGTTTGGTTTAAAACCTGAATCAAACGTGAGGCAAAACGGATACCGCTCGCGCCGGTCATTCCAATAATCCAAGGTTTCATTAAAATCCTCCCGCGGCATCCAAAGCGGCCGCAACAAAAATGATCATACTGATCCAGGCATTCAAATTAAAAAAAGCCTCATTCAGCTTCAGCGGATCGGAATCCTTCTTCGCTAA
The DNA here is from genome assembly GCA_002344825.1 of Candidatus Multiplicimicrobium inquinatum. Lineage (GTDB taxonomy): Bacteria > Omnitrophota > Omnitrophia > Omnitrophales > Aquincolibacteriaceae > Multiplicimicrobium > Multiplicimicrobium inquinatum. Next base: position 11,232 of record DDUN01000057.1, read on the forward strand.
AATATGCTCGCGAATCAATAAACCCGCAGCCAGCGCGAGTCCGCCGAAATAAATCCAGCCCAAGTCTGCTGCCATTCCTGCCAACACCCAGCACACCAACGTTAAGAAATGCAGCCAGCGCGATAAAACGCGCGCTTTCTCTTTACCAAGACGCGCCGGCACGGAATGCAGGCCTTTCTCACGGTCAAAGTCAAAGTCGAGAAGCGCGTAAATTATATCAAATCCGGCGACCCAAAACAGGACTCCCAACATTAAAAATCCGGGTATCCAAGAAAAGTCTCCGCCCGCCGCAATCCAAGCTCCATAGGGCGCAATCCCCAAAACAAGTCCCAATACAAAATGGCATAACAGACTCACCCTCTTCAAAAAGGGGTAAACCCAGGCAAGGACAAGCGGAAAAAAGGACAAAGCCAAACATAAAGGGCTGAGAAGCCAGCATGACACACTAAAAACCACCCAGGAAACACCGGCAGAGGCCCAGACAAAAGAAGGGTTGAGCAATCCCGCAGGTAAAGCGCGCTTTGAAGTTCGGGGATTAATCGCGTCCACACTCTGATCAAGCAGTCGGTTTGCCGCCATGGCCATAGTGCGGAAAGAAACCATGGCAAGCGTAATCAATAAAAACTTGACCCAGCCCGGCCAGCCGCCCGCGGCCAAAACCATTCCCAAATACGCGAAAGGCAACGCGAAAATGGAATGTTCAAATTTAATCATTTCGAGAAAAATTCTTATTTTTTTCACGAATAAATTATTGGGGGGTTAAGAGATGGCGGTGAATCGCCGTTCACGCCTCTTCGGTTTCAAGATGCTTGAGAAGTTTTTGCATATCTTCCGGCATATCACTTTTGACATGAATAAACTTTCCGGTCCGGGGATGATCAAATCCCAAAACAGCCGCGTGCAAAGCTTGCCGGCCGATCAACCGCGACGGATATCCATAGACTGAATCGCCGTAAACGGGATGTCCCATGTGTTGAAAATGAACGCGAATTTGATGCGTGCGTCCCGTTTGAAGGCGAACCTCGACAAATGAAGCGTTATTAAAACGTTTCAGCACTTTAAAAAAAGTCAGCGCGTCTTTTCCGCCGGTGGGTTTAACCATCACCTTTTTTTTGTTCACAAAAGCGCGGCCGACCGGCTCTTCACATTTACCTTCATCGTGCTGAACAATGCCCCGCACTACCGCGTAATAAACACGGTCAATCGTGTGGTCCTTGAACTGTTTGGAGAGATTCGCGTGCGCCTGCTTATTCTTTGCTACGACCAATAAACCCGAAGTATCTTTATCAAGGCGGTGAACAATGCCGGGTCTTTCCGCTGATCCGACTTCCGCCAAATCTTTGACATGGCCCAATAGCGCGTTCACGAGCGTTCCGGACGGGTTGCCGGGCGCGGGATGCACGACAAGTCCGGCCGGCTTATAAACCACCAAACAATCATCGTCTTCATAGCGAACATCCAAATTAACCGATTCCGCCAAAGGACGGCTGACTTCAATTTCAAAAACCTTCATGGTAACGACATCGCCTGTTTTGGTGGAATAATGCACGCTCGCGGGAGCTCCGTTCACCAAAACATCTCCTTCACGGATTGTTTTTTGAAGCTGAGAACGCGACTGTTCCCCTTTCAAACACCCCGCCAAAAAAACATCGAGCCGAAATCCGGCATCTTGCAGTCCAACAGTCCATTCTCTCATGAAACTTTAACCTCACGCGGCTGACG
>DDUN01000064.1 GCA_002344825.1 Candidatus Multiplicimicrobium inquinatum
GGGGTATTCCACCGTTTACCGCGCGGCATGGGGTGAAAAGTCCCGCACCGATTTAACCGTTTATTTAAGAGCCGCTGAGGCGATTCCCGACGGCGAAAATATTTACGCGGTGGAAAACCAACGCCATTGGCATTATGTCTATTTACCCTTGCTCGCCATTCTTCTGATTCCGTTCACATCACTTCCTCTTTGGCTGAACGCATTGCTTTGGTACGCGCTCTCCATAGCGACGCTCTTCGGAACTTTTTGGGGACTCAAAACCCTCTTCAGAGATCAAGAACGGGGCTGGGCCGTCATTTCCGCCTGCTTTCTCGTCGCGCTGCCTCCGCTTCTCAACACTTTGACACGCGGGCAATTGGGCGCGCTCAGTTTATTTTTAACTCTGCTCCCTTTTATTCTCGATCAAAGCGGAAAAAAATTTACCGCGGGATTTATTTTGGGGTTCGCCATCGTATTAAAAATGAGCCCGCTTCTGATTCTGCCTTTTTATTTTCTGCTCAACCGCAATTGGCGAGCGCTCGCGGGCTGTGCCGCGGGAGGGTTCCTCTTCGGGCTTTTAATCCCCACTTTAATTTTCGGCCCCGAACTTCACTATGTCTTCCTCAGAAATTATTACGACGCCATTTCAGGCGGCACAGGCAATCTCGCGCATCAAAGCTATCTATGGGGCGAGCTTTTCACTCCGTTTGCGGGCGACAATCAATCGTTCTACGCGGTCTTAACCCGCCTCTACTGGAAGACCGAAGCGCTTTTTATCGGGCACAGCAACGGCCTAATCAGAAAAGTGAATTTTATTTTCCTGCTGACTCTTTTAGCGGCGGTCACTCTCCATTTTTTTAAATCAAAAAAAGAAATCCGTAAAGCCCTGGGTCCGTGGCAGCCGAAAATAAAAAATGAATTTACGGTTTACAGCCTGCTCTCCTGCATCATGCTTTTTACTTCTCCGGTATCTCAGCTTCATCACTTTACGCCGTTGGTTCTTTTAAGCGCTTCCGCTTTTTTACAATCGGAACTTCACCCCTCTTCACGAAAAATGCTTTGGGGCGCCATGGCGCTTTGCCTTATTTTTTTCACGACCGGAATGATTTTTGATTCTCTTGCCGTTCTCGGACTTCCGCTGTGGGGATCACTCGCGCTTTGGTTCGTGGTTTTGATCTCCTACGGAAAAAATAATCCCAACCCTTCGCCTTCATGATAGAATTCGGTCTCTTGGAGTATTAGATGAACCGCGATTGTCCCGCACAAACATCCATCGGCAAAAAAGTTCTCATGGCGCTTACCGGACTCATGCTGTCCGGATTCATTGTCGGTCATTTACTGGGCAATCTCACCATTTTTGCCGGCCGTGAGTGGATCAACTCTTACGCTTATCATTTGGAAGAACTTAAACCTTTGGTTTGGGCCGCCCGCATTACTCTTTTGGGCTTAGTCACCATTCATATTTTGACCGCTATTTGCCTGACTATTAAGAATAGACAAGCACGCCCTGTGGCTTACGCTAAAAAAGAACATCAGACCACTTCCGTCGGCGCGCGCACCATGGCACTGACAGGCACGGTTATTCTGGCTTTTATCATTTTTCATCTTATGCATTTCACTTTCCGCGTCACGCATCCCGAAATTTCAAACAGCCTTGATGAACACGGTCATCGCGATGTTTTTAAAATGGTTGTCATGAGCTTTCAGCGCCCTGAGCTGGCTTTCGGTTATGTTGCCGCGCTGACGCTTCTTTTTCTTCATTTAAGCCACGGGCTGTGGAGTCTGTTTCAATCAATCGGGCTTTTGGGTGAGCGCACGCTTCCCGTAGCAAAAAAAATCAGCTGTGCCGTTTCATTCATTCTGTATTTGGCTTATATCTCAATTCCGCTCACTTGTTATTTCGGATTAGTGAAGGTTTAATATGGCGTCATCACCGAAACTCAATTCAAACATTCCCGAGGGCGACCTGAAGGATAAATGGCAAAACCGTTTAGCTGAATACAAACTCGTTAACCCCGCAAACAAACGGAAACACAAAATTATTATCGTGGGTACCGGCCTTGCGGGCGGCGCTGCTGCAGCTACTTTGGCTGAGCTTGGATATAACGTCGAATCTTTCTGCTATCAGGATTCCCCGCGCCGCGCGCATTCAATTGCAGCGCAAGGCGGCATCAACGCTTCTAAAAATTACCGCGGCGACAACGACAGCATTTACCGTTTGTTTTATGACACAATCAAAGGCGGCGATTTCCGTGCCCGTGAAGCCAATGTTTACCGCCTAGCCCAAATCAGCGGCAATATTATTGATCAATGCGTCGCGCAGGGTGTTCCCTTCGCGCGTGAATATTCGGGTTATCTCGCGAACCGTTCTTTCGGCGGCGCGCAGGTCTCGCGCACCTTTTACGCGCGCGGACAAACCGGCCAGCAGTTATTGCTCGGCGCTTATCAGGCATTGGAGCGCCAGATCAACGCAAAAAAAGTCACCATGCATGAACGCACCGAAATGCTCGACCTTGTGCTTGTGAATGGCCAAGCCCGCGGCATTATCGCGCGCAATATGGTAACCGGCGAAATCACGAAACATGTCGCGGACTGCGTCATTCTCGCTACCGGCGGTTACGGCAATGTCTTTTATCTTTCAACCAATGCCAAAGGCTGCAGTGCTTCGGCGATTCACCGCGCTTACAAACGCGGCGCGTTGATGGCAAATCCCTGCTACACGCAGATTCATCCGACTTGTATTCCCGTCAGCGGCGATTATCAATCGAAGCTGACGCTGATGTCAGAGTCTTTGCGCAATGACGGCCGTATGTGGGCGCCCAAAGCCAAAGGCGACAAACGCCCGCCGAATGAAATCCCGGAAAACGAACGCGATTATTTCCTTGAAAGAAAATATCCGAGCTACGGCAACCTCGCTCCGCGCGATATCTCTTCCCGCGCCGCGAAAGAAGCCTGTGACGAAGGCCGCGGCGTCGGTCCCAACGGCCTCGGCGTTTATCTCGATTTCGCGGATGCGATTAAGCGCCTTGGTAAGCAAACCGTAAAAGAACGCTACGGCAATTTGATTGATATGTATAACCGCATCACCGGCGAAGATCCTTATACCCAGCCGATGCGTATTTATCCCGCGGTGCATTACACCATGGGCGGTTTATGGGTTGATTATGATTTGATGAGCAATATCCCCGGCTTGTTTGTTACGGGTGAAGCGAATTTCTCGGACCATGGCGCGAACCGTCTCGGCGCGAGCGCTTTGATGCAGGGGTTGGCGGACGGTTACTTCATCTCTCCCCATTCGGTTTCCAATTACATCGCATCCGTGAAACCGGGCAAAGTCACAACGGACGCGCCTGAATTCGCCGCCGCAGAAAAAGAAACACGCGAAAAAATTAAGAGAATGCTTTCGATTAACGGTAAAACAACGGTGGATGAATTTCACCGCCGCCTCGGAAAAATTATCTGGGATAAATGCGGTATGGCGCGCACCAAAGAAGGTTTGGAGCAGGCCATCAAAGAAATCCGCGCGTTGCGTGCCGAATTCTGGAAAGACTTGAAAGTAACCGGCGGCGAAAATGAATTGAACCAGTCGCTTGAAAGAGCCGGACGCGTGGCTGATTTCCTCGAATTTGGCGAAGTGCTTTGCATGGACGCCCTGCACCGCGAAGAATCCTGCGGCGGCCATTTCCGCGTCGAATATCAAACCGAAGAGGGCGAAGCCAAACGCAATGACGAAAAGTTTACCTATGCCGCAGCCTGGGAGTTTACCGGCGTTGATTCACAGCCGATACTGCACAAAGAAGAACTTAAATTTGAGTCGATTCACTTACAAACACGGTCATACAAATAATGAGTGACATGAATTTAACTTTAAAAGTCTGGCGCCAGAAAAGCAAAGATCAAAAAGGCTGTTTTGAAACTTATAAAACGCTGGCCAGCGAACATATGTCTTTTCTCGAAATGCTTGATGTCGTGAACGAAAAGCTGGAACGCGACGGCAAAGACCCGGTTGCATTCGATCACGATTGCCGCGAAGGAATTTGCGGTGCCTGTTCCATGGTGATCAATGGATCGCCGCATGGCCCTGAAAAAGCGACTACGACTTGCCAGTTGCATATGCGCAAATTTAAAGACGGCGACACGATTGTGATTGAGCCGTGGCGCGCTAAGGCCTTCCCTGTTTTAAAAGATCTCATTGTTGACCGCGGCGCGTTTGACCGCATCATTCAGTCAGGCGGCTATACTTCAGCGGCAACGGGCGGAGTTCCTGATGCCAATTCGATTCTGATCCCGAAAGAGCGCGCGGATGAAGCCATGGACGCGGCGCAATGTATCGGTTGCGGCGCCTGTGTGGCGGCCTGCCCCAATGCTTCAGCCATGCTTTTTGTGGGCGCCAAGGTTTCGCATCTCGCCAATTTACCGCAGGGACAAGTCGAAGCAAAAACACGCGTGCAGAATATGGTGACTCAGATGGATAAGGAAGGGTTTGGAAATTGCACGAATCACGGCGAATGCGAATCATCCTGCCCGAAAGAAATCTCGATCAAGTTCATTTCCAAGATGAACCGCGAATATTTAGGCGCTCTCAGTCATGTTCAGAAATCAGCTGCAGCCGAATAGGCTGGCTGATTTCTAGTTCTGGACTTAGTCCAACCACAGCTCATCAGCAAAAAGTAGCTCTGCGAAATTTACTCCGTCGCTTCCGCGGAAAAAGAAAGCACTTCCCCGTCTTCAACTTCAACCGTGATTTGAATCGGACGGCAGCAAGTTTCGCAGTCCTGGATAAAAGATTGATGCTTTCCACCTGTGGCATCAACACGCGCGCTCATGGCATCTCCGCAATGCGGGCAATCAAACGGGCAATCCTCTTCAATCATGGGAAGGCCTGCCGCGCATCTGCTTTTTACTGCTGTGCTTCTTTTTATCATCGAGCATTTTATTCTTGGCACGGCGGGAACGCTTGGCTTTTTGCTTGCGGATTTTAAAAACGCGCTTGGCTTCGGCGCTTTCTTTGCCGAGAACTTCATTCTCGATTTTTCTCACTAACTGAACGCGCGCAAAATAACGGTTCATGGCCTGCGAACGGGTTTCCTGGCATTTCACAATCAGGCCGGTGGGTTTATATTTCAGCATCACGCAGGTGGAAACTTTATTTACATGCTGGCCGCCCGCGCCGCCGGAACGGGCGAAGATTTCCTCAATATCGTCTTCGCGGATACCGAGTTTTTCCATTTGCTGCTTTAAAGCGTCAATTTTGGCTTGCGAAACAACAAAACTCATAGTCTCAGCGCTTGTTTCAATGCGGGTTCGCGTTCAATCAAATCATCAACCCGAAGCGCCACGGACTTATCCACTGTTAAAGGCGGCGCATGATGCGGTTTGATGCGGGCGTCAATGATCACCGCTCCTTCACAGCCCCAATGTTTAAACTCATTAAAACTGTTCACGCCGTAAATATCATGCGAAGGGTTTGCGCGGGTAAAAGTCAGCCATAAGAAATCATGCAGATTATTTTGAGAGAGCGGGAATGAATCGCAAACCACAATCAAAGGAAATCCCCGCGCTTGTCCGTTTTGATCGACGGCTGTCGCCAGTGCCGCCATCTCGCCTTGCGCGGTTTTGTAATCTTTAAAAGCGGGCTGTTCCATCATCAAAATACCAGGCATCACCAAAGTCATTTTCCCAAGATTGGGGTCAGACTCAGGTAAAGTCCCGGGCAATTTACGAATGGGCTCACCTGCCGCCGCTAAAATCACTTTGGAACCCTGATTGATGCCTGTCCCGGAATAATCCAGCGTATCCATGGTCGTCATGGTTTGAAAATGCAAATCCTTTTGCGGATCAAAGCGTTCGAGAAAATGCGTAAAATAAGCTTCGTAATCGTGTGTTGATACTTTCGGGTTATCTTCGCCCGCGATCATAAAAAGGAACTTTGCCAAACTTAAAGGACCGGTTCCAAGAATGGCATTGGAAAGCTGAAGCAATTCCTGCGGTTTACGTTTCTGATAAGGCAAATAACGCTCGCTGCCGATAGCGAGCAAAAGCGGATGCACACCCGCTTCATCCACGGCATGCACTTCTTTGACGCCGGGAATCACGGTTTTGATTACCGGACCCGCCAATTCATGAATCAATTTTCCGAATTGCGAATCTTCCTGAGGCGGGCGTCCCACCACCGTAAACGGCCAAACAGCGTCTTTGCGGTGATAGACCTTGTGCACTTTCATAAACGGAAAGTCATGCTTCAGCGAGTAATAACCCAAGTGATCGCCGAATGGCCCTTCGGGTTTTAAAGCTTTAGGATCGACCGTTCCCGTAATACAAAAATCGGCATCGGCCGAAATCACAAATCCATCGCGCATCGCATAACGAAAACCCGCGCCGTTGAGCGCACCCGCGAATAAAACCTCAGGCATGCCTTCGGGGCAATACATCACCGCCGCGAAAGCATGCGAAGGCGGTCCGCCCACAAAAACAGAAATTTTGAGCGGTTCGCCTCGTTCAAGGGCCGTGTGATGATGAATGCCGATATCTCGGCGGATTTGATAATGCAGGCCGATTTCTTTATTCGGATCATACTCATTGCCCGAAAGCTGAATACGGTACATTCCCAGATTTGAACTCATAATACCGGGCTTCGCCTGATTCTCGGTATAAACCTGCGGCAAAAGCACAAAAGCCCCGCCATCTTTTTCCCAACAGCGGATTTGCGGCAATTGATCGATGGTCGTTTCACATTCGAGGCAAGGCCCGTCCGAAACTTTTTGGGGTAAAGCTGAAAACGCGAAACGCGGCATGCTGAAAAGATAGCGCAAAGGATTCTTAAAGAAGTTTTTGGGATCGGCTTTCAGTTCAAACGCTTTTTTGACGCGTTCCAAAGTGCCGCGAAAAATAAATTGGCAGCGTTCTTCCGTGCCGTAAAGATTGGACACGGCGGGAAACGGTGATCCCTTCACCTTCTCGAATAAAATCACCGGGCCATTGACGGAACGGACGCGGCGGTGAATTTCCGCCATTTCCAAATCAGGGTCGACTTCGGCCTTAATGCGGATCAATTGCCCGTTTTTTTCAAGATCGTCCAAACACGCGCGCAAAGAAGAGTAATGCATGACAGATTAGACTACAGACTGAAGACCGAAGA
>DDUN01000016.1 GCA_002344825.1 Candidatus Multiplicimicrobium inquinatum
ACCCGGCGAGCTTTATTGCAAAATCGCGCCCAATACATTTGACCGCGTTCTGCTCGACTCTCCTTGTTCAAGCGAAGGCCGCTTCTCAACCCACGACCCCGATTCATTCAAATATTGGTCCGCGTCAAAAATAAAAGAAATGGTTTTTAAACAGCGCGCGCTTTTTAAATCCGCGTTTCTCGCGCTCAAGCCCAGCGGCATCATGGTCTATGCCACCTGCACCTACGCCCCTGAGGAAAACGAAGGCATGCTCGATTGGGCGCTTGGTAAAACCGACAATCAAATGGAAGTACTTGCATGGGAACCGCCTGTTTCCAATTGGATGGAAGGCATCACAGAGTGGGATGGAAAAATCTATTCGTCTGAAGTCAAAAAATCGCGCCGTATTTTACCCAGCGAACACATGACCGCTTTCTTCATCGCCTTAATTCGCAAAAAAGATTAGAATTTCGTCATGCAGAATTTTTTTGAACGCGTCCGCCTGACAGAAAAACAAAAAATTATTTTTACCGCGGCGATTATTTTCGCGGTCATTGCCTCGGGATTCACTTTTCAATATTCCTATCACATCCGCAAAGAGCGCTACACGCACGAAATTACCGGCTTCTACCGCAAATACTTCAATCGTGAGCCCGACGCCACGGGTTTGAAGCACTGGGTGACTTGGGCGCTAAATAAATGGGATATTAAAAAAGTTGAGCAAAAAGGCTTCGCGGAAGTTGCGGCCAAAGGCGGCCCAACATGAACTCTTCCTTTTATTGGGATACACGCCTTTTTCTCGACCTTAACCGCCACGCGGGCACGTGGTTTGATTATCTTCTGGGCTGGCCGACTCACCTGGGCGAAGCGTATTTTTTTCTTCCCATCGTTTTTCTTTTGCTTCTCATTTGGGATTCAAAAAACATCCTGCCTCGTTTCACAAAAATAGCTTTGTGCGTCATCATCGCCGGCATCGTCAATTCACTCTTAAAAGACTTTGTTGACCGCCCTCGTCCCTGGTCTTTTTTCTACCAAGCCATTGATCAGGGGCTTGTGAATGTAACTTATTTGTTCGCCATGGATACAGCCGAATCATTTCCCTCAGGCCACACAACCGCGGTATTTGCCCTTGCCGCAGCACTGCATCAATTCTACGGAAAAAAAGTTTTATGGGTTTATCTCTTCGCCGCGTGGATCGGCGTTTCGCGCGTTTTTTGCGGAGCGCACTTTCCCTCAGATGTTTTGGCAGGTGCCGTGGTGGGGATCGTTTCGGCCAAAATTCTTTTTTGGGTTTTCCCCATTATCGAAGGAAAGCTTCTCTCTAAACTGCCGCGGAAGTAGTCCTCTTTAATTGCCCCGACTTGTTGCGGCCAATGATATGGCCCAAACCAAAGAGCCATGATTACACTAATAAAAAATAAAATTTAACCTCGTTTTTGCAATCGCCCTGCTTTAGAATACACCATCAATTAATGGAGGATTCAATGAGCCAATCGTTTTTGAAATCAATTTCACTTTTTCTCGCTGTATTTGTTTTTTGTTTTAATCTCACCGGCTGTTCGGCCTTTCGCTCGTCAACACAAACCATGACAGTAACAACCGACCAACAGGACACTCAAATTTACATTAACGGAAATATGGCCGGCTCTGGGACTGCCACAGCTGCTGTAAAACGAAATGAAAATGTTCAAATTATGGCGAAAAAAGCCGGCTACATCACGGCTCAAAAAACAGTCGGCAAGGGGCTTAACACTACCGGTATCTTGGATATTATCGGCGGCGTTCTAATCTTGATTCCGCTATTCGGCTTATTGGCACCGGGCGCATACAGCCTCGATGAAACCAATGTTAGCGTTATGATGGTGAGAGAGTAATTAACTTCGGATCACTCGAATAAGAAGAGCTTGCAGCCGCCTTAGGGCGCGTTGCAAGCTCTTCTCTTTTGTACCTTGATCGTGTCCAACCGTAAAAATGTCCTCCCGCTAAAGCGCCAAGCCACCCAAACGGAATTCCCTGCAAATAACTTCCCGCATAAGTTGCAAACGCCGGATATAACACCCGAGGGGCTCTGATCTTTTCTTCATCCGTTCCATGGAGCTCTAAATAATCGAAAGCTTCATGTGTCGCAACAAGCTCCTGCGCTAAATTAACTCCGGGGAAAGTACGCAAAAATGCATAAGTTCCTCTAAATGATTGTTTTTGAAAATCCTTGGCGTGGCCGGCCTCATGCAATGCGATCGAGGGGTCATCTGAAAAAATGTGAATGGTGTTGCTAAACGGATCGTAGTAATCGCTTGAGAGAAGACCCGCAAACAAGCGGCCCGTCGCGGAAGAAATTAAAGTGGTTGGAATACCAAGAATACGATAAGGCCAAGCCACCCGATTGTTTTTAAACAATCTTTTCAGTTCATCGATTGGTGCAAACTGATTAATACGAACCTTGACATCGTAAAGTTCGTACTTATTCATAAAATCGGCAAGCACAGCTTCTGTTTTATAAGAAACATCGTGATTCGCGAATCGCGGGTTCCAAAGCAATAATTTATTCAGTCCACCCAGCGCGCTTGCGACCGCATCAAGAGGGGGAATGGGCCTCCCCCGCTCAATATCAACCGTTGTCTTTCTCGACATTGTGGTGCCTGAAGTAGCACAGCCAATCAGGCAAATAAAAACACAAAAAAAAGCAACAGCTTTCATACGGTCATTTATAACTGACAAAAAAACCTTTAAGATTTGACGGAGTTTTTCCAGCGATCATACTCACTCATACTCCGAATTGAAGTACATGAGTTAAGAATAGCATTCTGGATCGCATTGCCAATCGATTTAGCCATCATAGCTTGGCTATCTTTTTGACCTGACACATTCGAAGTAAAAACACGTTGGCCATTTTTATCATAAAAAATCAGTAGGCCTTCAGCAACATAATCAGGCGGATCTAAAATCACATCTATCGAACTAACGCGCACTGAATTAAGATCAAACAAAACAAGACCGTCATGCGCGCGAGCCTGATTAGACACCTTAGACTGATCATTAAAATCAATTCCGGAAACCCGAACAGACGAGATCCCCTCATCGCTTAACATTTTTGTTAAGCTTCGTTCTGCCATTTGGATCATATCGGATTTCTTAACCTTAATCGGAGAAGCTCCAATCACCCCTATCTTTTCAGTCCCGCGAGAATCTCGAACCTGAATCGCTACTTGGGATGCCGTACCGCTCACACCATTGACTCCGGAAAAATCATCTGGCAGCTTAACGACTGTAGCGCAACCAGAAAACAAAAAAGCTCCAACAAAAAAATAAACGCTCATTGTCTTTTTCATAACTCTCACTTTCGATAAGTTGATTTACTGAACTTTTAGGAATATTCCGAGCTCACCACGGGAAATAGTCGGATTGGATGAGGGCTTGGGTAGCGCGACCGAGGCAAAGCTCGCCGGGCTTTTTGCCAACGCAGCCTTTTTTGCCTTCAGCTTTGTCTTGCTCGAATGCTTCGCGAATTTTCAGAAATTCGTTATCTACGCGCCCCGGCTCATACACGCCCTTTTTTTCAATATCTGCTTTTTTGAAGAAATTTAAACATTCATTTACAAATGCAATTCCTGCATCGTAATCACCAATAGTGTCGTAGAGGCGGAAAACCGTTGAAACTATCGCATTGGATCCAACTGAGTAATATGCAACCGGGGGTAACTGTTCCGCATTTTTTTTTTCATAATAATTTAAAAAATCATGAATAGGTTGCGGCGATTGCGTTTTCTCAAAAGACATTAAAGCAAGTAGCTCTTTTTCCCAATCAATGTAAACTCCATGTTGAGGATGAGATTTTTGCAGTTGCTGTATCAATTTCAGAGCCGTTTCGTAGTCTTCTTTTTTTTGGTATACACGAACAGAAAAAGCCATCGGGCGACCTGCCGCACCGCCGTAAATCTTCCGATCTAGCTCAATGGCTTGTTCAAATTTCGCCAAAGCCGCATTTAGATTTCCATCTTTTTCAAAAGCTCTTCCCTCTTTTTCAAGAGCATTTTTCCGACCAAGTAATTCTGGGTTGTATCGATCTTTATTAAAGCCAACAAGAGAAAAAGCTGCGACTCCAATTATGGCAAGCATCAAGACAGTCACTAAAATTGCTAATTTCCTCATCGCAAACCACTTCCTGGAAGATAAACCACCCACCGATCTCCATGGTTTTCAATCCTAACACTGTGTTCATCTGGAGGAAAACTTAAGAAATCGATTAATTGGGTTTCATCATGACTATTCAGCGTTAAATCAGCAACAAAATTAGCTACTCGTTCGTTCCACGCACGGTCTTCTACTGTACGCGCATATTCAGCAGCAACTCCCAAGAGGCCATTATCAAAATTGAAGTCGAAACCTTGCCGCATGTAATCAGTATGATTAGCTCCGACAATTTCGATATTAACAAGAGGGTGATCACGCTCGGTAATACTTGCGCTAAAGCCTGCCATTTCAGTACGATGCCCACCCAAAGTCACGCCGATGATCGGCAGATCAAGCATCAAATCTTTAGTTCCGTAAACATTAACCATTAATTTTGTATCTCCCATAATTGCGAGATCCGGCAATTCAATTGGAGCAATTTTTGAGGCGAAGTCTTTAATAATTGCGATCAAATGTGTAAGCGATGTATTGTGATCTCCGAATATAATTGATTGTCGCAACAACCCAATTAAATCCGAACCAAAACCCAAAGTTAACGCTCGATCTGCATCTTCCATAATTTGATCAATGGCATCAATTAATGCGTCAGCATGGTCTCTGATTTTTTCTTTTAAATTACGAATCTGATTCTCAACAACCATCATTGCATCAACAACCTGTTGTGCGGCTTCCGCGATTTTATTTGCTGCGCCAATTGCAACCACCGAAACGGGATTATAACCCACATTATTCACATGATCGTAGGGTGAATTTCTTAAGACTTCGATTAACGGAGCAAATCCACCGGAATACCCAACAGCGATCATATCGCGTTCTCGATGCTCATCTCCGACATAATCAAAGTAATTCTCTAAACTGCGAATAATTCTCTGTGCGACAGGACCGGGATTTGCTTCGTCGATTACATCTCGGATTAAATCACTAGAATCCCAAATTTTTTGCAATGCATCTTCTAACGCATTCTCTACAGTCGACTCCACCTGATCCTCAAATATATCTTTGAAAAAATCAAATATTTTCCCGGCGACAAGACCGACAACAGCATCTTTTATGTCATTGATTACAGATACACCTGATAGCACATAGGGGGCTACTTTTAACAACAAATTAGCGTAATAGCCGGGCGCAAGAACAATATCTTCCATCCCTACACGATTTTGACTTTGACGAACCATATCTCTTTCATAATTAAATAAGTAAGCTGGCGCAGCCCAAGGTTTGTCATTGTTAAAACCACTCACTAAAGCATACAAGTCTTCATTTAGCATATCAGCTGTAGGCTCTGGTGCATGAATAACTGGCTGAATAGTCACATTGGACTGAATCACCTGATTACCAAACACAACAAAATTCATCACAACCGGAAATGGAATTGAAATTGGGGTAGCTACATCAGGCAATTGTGGATCTCGCGGCATTTGAATATCAACCGACTGATAAACCTTAACATCACCCTGCACAATACGACCATTTTGATCGACAACTAATGCGCCATTATGCGTTGTGGCATGGATGGATTGACCATTAGCTTGGTTTAAAGTCCAACTCTGAAGCTCTCCAGATTGATACTCCTGACGAACAACACCACCGCCCTGAGTTACCTGGGCATAAGTTAGCTTTTGATAGTAGATTCCTCCTGACGAATCTTCGCCCAAGCCCTCGAATTGAACAGTACGACCTCCGCTAATTAATTCTTCGCGGACATTGCCGGTCGATGAATCATAAATAATGCGACTATCTCCTGCCGTGTACGTCCAAATGCTTCCGTCTTGCGTAACCGTTCCACCTAATAACCCCGCTTGGTCTTTATAAATATTTTCGGAGGTTTCGCGTGAAAATAACCCGGAAAAAAATCCAGCAACTTTTTGAAATCCAGCTTTAGTGACTGTGCCCACACCTTCAATTAACTTCTGCCCAAAGCTAATAACTGTTTGCGCTCCCTTAACAATTGCAGAGCCAAACTTCTTCGCAGTCTCTGCAATGCCTCCAAGCAAATTCTTCGCCCAATCGGTAGCGGTACCGACGACGCCACCAGCCGTCCCACCAATGCCTGCGGCAGTTGCAAAACCCGATAATGCGCTGAGCAACATACTACCGGCTTGACCATTCACACCTGCTGCTTCTAAACCAAGATTTACCCCGTAACTAAGAGAGCTTTTAAGTGATTGATTCAATCCCAAATTCACATAATCCATTACCCCACCCGCAGGAGTAACATAAATTGGACTATTTATATCTCCATTGCGATATCCAACCACAACATCGCCTTGAGTTAACCCTCGCGCAACACCTCCGACAACAGCACTCACCGGAATTGAAATTAACCCCGTTAACCGTGGGTCCCACCCCAAACTACTGCCCAACATTTCGATTCCCGTTGCGGATAAATCCATCGCAAGCGAAGGAATGGAAGTTTTAAGAAGTGCCAAACCATCCGCCCAACTAAACCCGCCGGGTCCGCCAAAACCACCCGCAAAAGCTCCAAGAACCTGCGCGCCCAACCCAATCATGCTAATTGCGGAGGAAGATAAATTGGTGTGAAGAGATAAAAGATCTGTTGTTCCGCTTCCGATGAGCGAAAGGCCTAATCCGGCGCCGGCACCTGACGCCGTAAGAACAAGCCCCCCAATTAACTTACCACCCGCAATAAGTGTTCCGGTAATTTTCGGGCTGACTCCAATTGCATTCAAAATACTTCCGACGCCCTGCAAACCATAACTAATTCCCAAACCATAAACAAAAGAACTTGCGATTGTGGTCGGAAGAGTTGATGCAATAAGAGCTGCTCCAAAATTAGCGACAGCAACCGAAAACCCCTGAAACACGGCACCAACACCGATTAAGAACTGACTGCCAAACAACGTTCCAACAAAAGTGAACAAACCACCTATTGCAGCTGAAACTGCGGCAATGACTCCCGCAATAATGGCAATAATCGCACTCACCACCGTTGCCACCGCTGAAATAATTGCCCCAATAACCGCTGCCACCACCGCAATGATCAGGGGGAAAAACGCACCACGGATTTGCATTTGCTCCGGCGTGGTGAGGGTGCGGAAGCTCAAAACGGTACCAGGTACAGGCGAAACAGGTACCGGGGGTGCGCGCGGCGCGAGAATATAGCCTAATGATTCAAGACGGTTTTCTCCGCTTTCAGTCACTTGTAATTTTTTCGCCGTCCAAGTTTCAAGAAAATCCTCTTTGCTTAAAACAAGCTGATCTAAATCACTTTCAGGACCCGCGCCAGGATCGGTGTAATGCACTTCTTCGATTGTTTTTCCATCCACCACACGCGTGGTAATGTTCGTGATGATGATGTAATGATTACCGTCAATATGAGCAATGACGCGCTTTTGCGCGTCGACTGAAGACTGAAGACTAACGACCAACGCCTTGAGGGAATCCCAATTTAATTCGAGCGAAGAAAGATTGAGACCAAAGCGCTTCGCATAAAGATTGAGCGAAAACATGGAAAGAACAAGGTCACCCGTTTCAAGCTCGGTAATCGTACCTGTAAGAATATCCATAATGATCAGGTCACGGGCGAGATCAATCCGATTATGCGTAACATCCGCATCATCCAACATAGCTTCAAGCGCGATAAAAGCCGACTGTCCAAAATGCAAAGAACCGCCATCAAGCCATGTCAGAATTTTTTGCGCTTCGGCATCGGACAAGTTCACAATAAAACCAGTATAGTCGGCAAGGCCCAACGAACTTTGGTAAGCTGTTTTCTGCTCAGCCGTCATGGCTAAATAACTTTGAAGCTGGTTACGAACCGCTGTTTTAATCGCATTGACCTCAGCGAGGCGAACAGCTTTTTCTGGGCTTGCTTCTAAACGAGCTTTGAGTGCCGCAACATCAAAGCTTCCGGTTGCGTAGTTAGCCTGTGCAACTTCCGCGTCATACTCCACATCTGAAGGGTGGCGGCCCAAAACTGAGCGGTACCATTCAAACACAACGGGAGAGATTTCTTGTTTGAGAATATTGCGCTGAATCTCGGCTTCTTTCACGGCAATATCTGCCATACCTGCATTAGCCTCGGCTTCAATCTGAGCTTTTAAATCCCGCGCGGCTTGGCTCACATCCGCAAGTGACTGCGCGCGCTGTTCAGCTAATTGCGTAAGCGCGCGGTTGATTTGCGCAAGCCCGGCTTGAATTTGATTCATGGCGCCCGCGATCATGCCGCGTGCGCTGCCGCGAGCCGGAATGGAAATGAGCTTTGACCTTTGAGCTTCAACTTGGCTTTTAAGCCGGAATAAACGATCGCGCTGAACGAGGTATTCCCCTTCTATCGTTTCATTGAGAACCTGCTCGCGCTCCGCGGCAAGTGAAAGAGCTTTTTGCTTTTCAACCGCCATTTGCGCGCGCAATTCGGAAGCGCGTAAATCTAAATCACGGCGCGAACCGTCAAGATCAATATCGATTAGTTTACCGTCTTGGTCATAGTCGTAATGCACCCAAGCGGCACCGCTCTCGGCGTAAATATCCGTCAATTTTCCTTCAGCATCAAAAATTTGGCGCGAACCTTCGGCGAACAAGCGATTCAGCACAACGCCTTGCTTGGTATATTCGGTTTCGACCGGAAGATCAGACGGCGGAGTGAATTTTTTAACTTGGATAAGCACCAAGTCATTCCATAGTTTTAACGCTTCCGCGTGATGAAACTCAGCCGCGGACGAGGGATTGATTAAAACAGTGCGCTCGGATGTGGACGCTTCAAGATCCGGCGCAATCGATATCTCGCGGCCGGAGGATGTTGCAACCGAGAAGGGCTTTCCGTTTTTAAATTCGGTGACTGAGCCATCGGCATGAATAACCGTCACCTCTTTGGGTAAATAAGAACGCTCCGATGTTTCGGAGTCAACTGACTCAACCCAAGAGTGAATCAAAACAACTGTTCCGTCTTTAAGGCTGACAGTCGCGACCTGAGACCCATCGTAAGTCGCGCGATTGCCATTCAAATCAGTAAAACTGTCTAAGCTAACGCGGTGGATTTCTTCGCAATTGAGCGTGCATGGAACAAGCTCAATGTAAGGAATGTCAAAAGTCAGTGTTCTTTCATTAACAGGAATTGCGGAGCAATCATCCTGCGCGGGATCGCAAATCACAAAGGTTTCACTTTGCGTTGTTGTAACCGCGTCACGCTGAGGAGCAAACTCGTGAGTGTATGTATAGCCCTCAATGGTCGTATGCGAAAGAATGCGTCCCTGCGAATCGTAAGTTTCAACCGTTCCGTTATCAAGACGCACACTGCTTTGATTGTTGCCCGCCTCAAGATGCGTAAACCGTTCACGCTCGCGGCCTTTGTAATAAATAACCGATGCGGTAAGGCGCGCGCGTTCATCATATTCAAAACGGGTTTCAACGCCATTCGCATCAATGCGGGCAGTCAACTTACTTTCTTTTCCGTTCGGTGTTTCAAAGACGCGGTATTTCTCGGTTGTTTTACTGTCGGGGTCATAAATCGCGGTAACTTCACGGCCAAGTGAATCGAACTCATAGCTATATTGGAGCGGCTGTTTATTTTCGTTTTCGCGCGTGACGCTTCGAATACGGTCATAAGCAATCGTCGCCGTCTCGGTGTAATCGTCAGTAATATCATTCGGAGTTCCATTATCATTCACAATAGTTTGAGTTAGTGAAGATGAAGCCGCATTTGAAGGAATCGTTGTTTGGGTCACGGTTCCATCCAGGCGTGTGGTGGTGACTGTCGACCCGTTTGTACTTTCAACAACCGTTGTGGTTTCGCCGTTGAGCTTTTCGGTACCTGCAATCGCACCCTCGGCGTTAAAGGTAATCAGCTTGTCCGCGGAAAGTAGGGTTTTCCAATCAAAAGCACCGGCTGCGCCAGCTAATCCGCCAAGCTTGCTAATCAGCGAATCATTTGCGGCGGCGTGAACTTGATCAACCAAGGCCGCATCGGTAAGAAGATAATCGAGCCATTCAAGCGACGCGTCGGGACGAAATGCGGTGAGGCCGACATCCTCAACAAGAATTTGCGGCGCCACAGACGGAGATACGCCGGTGTCAAATTGCCACTCCATGGAAAGATAGCGTCCATTCGCTTTCGAAGCATCCAGCTTAAGATAATGATCTTTCCATCCGGAGCCGGGCTTTGAAATATCCCATGTCTGAACTATCGCATTATTTGCATCAAGCAACTTCACAACAACTTTACCCTGTTGCGACAGAGAGGCATCGTCGGAGCGCAAACTAATGTGGACGTAATCATAATGATCCGTGATGGCTTCGGACTGAACGGATTGAATGACCATGGGCTTGGACGGCAAAAATCCGCTGCCGGTTCCGTATTGAACTGACCATTGATCGGAGCCCTGTTTTAATATGACACGGTCCAACTTTCCGTCATTATTCATATCCACAAGGCTGGATGTCTTAGCTATATGTCCGGGGCGAGTATAAGAAACAAAATTTTCATTATCCTGCGTCGGGGAAATTTCCTGAACTGTGGTTCCTTCAATGCCCTCCCAAGCAACGGCAGGCTTGAATGTCACGCCGGTATTTTCTTCAACCCACCAGCGAGGCGCGGGAGAAGCACCGTAGGAATCTAACGTGATGCGATCAGGCAACCCATCGCCCGTTACATCCGCTAGAAATGAGCCGTAACTGCGATCATGGTTTCCGTAAGCAAATGCGCGAATAGCAGTACCAATACCTGCGTTAGAAACTCCGGGCAAGCTGCGTACGCTGTCATCCCAAATAACCGAAGCGTCAAAACCATGCCCATTATTAAATTGAATATACCAAGCGTATCCCAAATCAGGTCGCCCGGCTGTTTTCGGCTTCAGCAAAATACGGTCGGGCAGATTATCGCCGTTCATATCAATGACATCAGCCGTATCAGCCATCATGTTGCCGTCAAATGTGCTCCATGAAAGAGAGCTGCCGATTTTAGGCTCTGCATCAAAAGAAAAATCAACGCCT
>DDUN01000037.1 GCA_002344825.1 Candidatus Multiplicimicrobium inquinatum
AGTGGGGGGCAATATCCTTCACAATCTCGTCGGAAATAGGCGCGGCATCTGTTGCTTTTGCTTCAGGAATTTCAAAGCCATCTAACCGCAAAACAGATTCCATGACTTCTTTAAAGACAGGGCCGGCAACCGTACCGCCATAGTAAAGCGGACGTGCCTCATCCAAAACAACGAGCATGACATAGCGAGGATTCTCAGCCGGAGCAAACCCCATAAAAGAAGACATAAATTTATCGTGAGAATATGTTTTACCAACCACTTTTTGCGCGGTTCCTGTTTTGCCGCCCACCTGAAAACCGTTTATCTTGGCTGTTTGCCCTGTTCCCCGCTCAACCACTTGAACAAGCATTTTTCGGACTTCATCCGCAACCTCAGGCTTAATAATCTGAACAGGCGGCTCATGTTTATTTTTTAAAATCGCGACCCCCGCGGAATCTTCGATTTTTTCAATAATATACGGTTTAACTAATTTACCTCCGTTAGCGATCACCGCGAGCATTCGCACCATCTGAAGTGGAGTGACAAGTACCTCATGCCCAATCGGAATATTGTAGGGTGATGTCCTCGACCAATTCTTGGGCGGACGCGTAAACCCCCGTGCTTCTCCCGGAAAATCAACTCCGGTCGGTTTGCCGAAGCCAAACGCATCAATGTACTTTTGAAATTCCTCCGGCTTCATTTTTAAACCGATTTTTACGGTTCCGATATTGCTGGATTTTGCCATAATATCTACGACCGAAAGCTTCCCATAAGCATGCACGTCATGCAGGATGCGCCCGCCTCCGTAAGCCCATTTGCCGTTTTCACAGTAGAACGTTGTTTCCGGAGTAACATAACCCAAGTCCAGTGCTCCACTGATCGCGACAATTTTAAAAATAGAGCCCGGCTCATACATATCGGTGATCACACGGTTACGCCGATTCGCGGCATTGGAGTTTTTAAATTCGTTCGGATCATAAGTGGGGCGATTGGCCATCGCTAAGATTTCGCCTGTGTTGGGATTCATAACAATCGCGAAGGCCGCTTTCGCCTTCCACTTCCGATAAGCCTGATCTAAGGCTTTCTCCGTAAAATGCTGAACTTGCTGGTCAATCGTCAGTTCAATTTGGCCGCCATCAATCGCTGGCAAGTAACTTTTCTCAAACGCTTTTATTTGTCTTCCCATAGCATCACGAATGGTTTGTTTGTGTCCCGGAACTCCTCGTAAATAACGGTCCAGATGCATTTCCATACCTTCAATTCCTTCACTATCAACATTGGTAAACCCAATAACTTGTGAAAGAAATTCGCCGTAGGGATAGACACGCTGATACTCCTCCATAATTCCAAGCGCGGCACTTCCGATTTGTTTAATTTCCTGAGCTTGCTCGGCGTTTACTTTTCTTTTAATCCATACAAATGACTTTGAGCGGGCTAATTTTGAATCAAGCGTATTGCGGGGAATATTTAAAATCTTGGCTAACTTTGTAGCAACTTTTTTTCGGTCGTCATCAAAAAGAATACGGGGTACGGCATAAATAGACGGCGCCTTGATGTTTGAAACTAAGTCTTTTCCGTTGCGATCACGAATCACTCCGCGAACCGGGGGAATATCCAGAGTCAGGTGATGCTGGCGGTAGGCTTGCTTGAGGTGAGCATCCCTATAAATCCACATCAAATTGAACAGCTGAAAAAGAATCGTGGCGTATCCCAAAAGGACGAAGAAAACAAGGATCCGCTGACGGATACCAGACAGCTCGATCCGAATGCTCATAAATTAGGCTTCGGCGTTATCACTCTTTGCGTGGGCGACTTGGATCCAACTATTGAAGGTCTGCTGAAGAAACTGCGGAAATCCTGCTGCTTTTGCGGCTAAAGGCAATGTCCGGCCTTGCGATTCAACCGAAGAGAATGACTGAGGAATTCTGTAAACCATTTCCGGCAACGCAAGTTTCATTTCATACTCACGGATACGGCCTTCGAGAAGATGAGGGGCTTTATAACGGTCTACTTCAAACTTAAGCTTACGGAATTGTTCGGTTGACACATGTATTTTTTCGGAAGCACGGTGAATATCATAAGAAGCGAGAAAGGTGACAACTTGCAGGTGCACGTAAAAAATTACGAGTGAACAGCATCCAAAAATGCCAAGTATGATTCGGCCTGTGCCTC
Organism: Candidatus Multiplicimicrobium inquinatum; assembly: GCA_002344825.1. Taxonomy (GTDB): domain Bacteria; phylum Omnitrophota; class Omnitrophia; order Omnitrophales; family Aquincolibacteriaceae; genus Multiplicimicrobium; species Multiplicimicrobium inquinatum. The sequence continues at coordinate 2,152 of DDUN01000037.1, forward strand.
TCATGATCTCTTTTCTATCACTCGGAGTTTCGCGCTGCGGGAACGAGAGTTCTCGCGCACTTCATCGAGCGTTGGTGTAATTGGTTTTTTATTAATCAAAAAACCTTCACGTGATCGCATCTTATCACGAAAAAAGTTTTTTACAAGACGGTCTTCCAAAGAATGAAAACTAATCACGGCCATTTTGCCGCCTTCATTTAAAAAGTTAAATCCGGCATCCATCCCTTCCTGCAATGCCCCCAACTCGTCATTCACCGCGATCCGCAAACCTTGAAAAATCCGGGTTGCCGGATGCAGCCGGCCCTGCCGCGGCAATATTTTCTCAATTGCCTGAGCCAAATCATGGGTTGTTTCAAATTTTTTCTTGGTTCTTCGGTCACAAATCATGCGGGTTACCTTGCGCGCAGAACGTTCCTCTCCATATTCGAAGAAAATGCGGTCGAGCTCTTTGGCAGGTAAATAATTCACCAAATCCGCAGCTGTGTCCCCTTCAGTGAAGTTCATGCGCATATCAAGCGGCCCCTCCTTCTGAAAGCTAAAACCTCGTTCGGCAGTATCAATCTGAAACGATGAAATCCCAACATCTAATAAAACGGCATCGGCACCTGAAATATGAAGATCTTTTAGCACCTGATTCATCCCGCGGAAGTTCGATTGGATAATTTGAATCCGTTTCTCACCCGCAAACTTCTCTTGGCAGCGCTTAATCGCTTCTTCATCCTGATCAAACCCGACTAACCTACCTTCCGGACCTATCTGCGCGAGCATCGCCTCGGCATGCCCGCCTCCGCCTAAAGTCCCGTCGATTACGACGGCCCCAGGCTTCAGCTCGAGATACCGCAGTACCTCGTCAATCAGAACCGGCTTATGCGGCAAAGCTGCGAAGCGCCTCTTCTTCCGAAGAATACGACTCAATCAAAGCGCCCACTCCAATCATGCGAAGTGTTTTTTCAACTTCGGGACGAAGATTGCAAATTTTGATATCACCCTTACGCTCACGAACATGACGGAGACGGTCAACTAAGATTCCGATCCCGGCAAGCTCGACGCGTTGGGTTGAACCCATATCGAGAACCCATTTTTTATGATTACGGTTTAAAAGGCGGTTCATGCGCCCCTTCATGCGGGTCATTTCCATCGCACTTAAATCGCCCTCACATTTCAGTACATCGACGCCCCATCGAACCATTTTATTCTGCGCTGCCATAAGCCCTCCTTAAGGGTTATTAGATTGGGATGAATCCTGAATTAATTTTTCGCCGAGCTCTTCAAATTGCCCGCTGTTATTTTTCAAAAAGTCCTGCCATTTGTCTTTGGCCCAAATTTCGATGCGGGAGGAAACCCCCACGATCATGACTTCGGTTTTAATTTCTGCGTGGGTCTTTAAATAGTCCGGAATCAAAATACGTCCCTGCTTATCGCAAACCACATCCGTAGCACCGGAAAAAAGTAACCGGTTAAAGTTGCGGGATTCACCGCGAACAAAAGGCTTCTCGCTGTATTCTTTCTCGACTGTCTTCCAGTGTTCTTCGGTAAAAAGAAATAAACACTGGTCCAAGCCACGTGTGATGAAGAAGCGCTCAACATAGCGCTCTTTGAAGATTTCGCGGAAGCGGGCAGGCACGATGACGCGGCTCTTGGCATCCAGCGCGTGTTCGTATTCACCGTAAAACATTTTATTTTGCCTCGCCTATCTGCTTAAACATTTGCACTCCACTTTCCTCCACTTTCAACCACTTTCTTATGGGCAGTATAGAGATCGGCCTATTTCATGTCAAACTTTTTTACTTTTTTTTAAATATTTTTTTAAAAAATAGGCCTATTGTGGTATTTAAAGCTAAAGCACACCATATATGGGTGGACTAAATAGATTTCGGAGGTGGGAGGAAATAGAAAAGAAATATTTTTAATTGAGTGCTAACGGATTTTCAAAGGAAGAAAGACAAAAAGAAGCGGAGATCAGACTTTTTCGAAATACAAAACGCGGGAGCAATTATCACAAGTCACAATGGTCTGCCCCATTTGAACCTCATTGATTACTTGAGCACGCAACGCAGTTTTGCAAGCGCCACAGTACTGTCCCTGAACCGGCGACAAAACAATGCCCTGCTTGTGCGCAGCAATTTGATTGTAAAGCAGGGCGATTGAATTCGGCAACGCAGCAACTAAAACATCGCGCTCTTTTTTTAAGTTTTCAACTTCGCTCTTAATGCTGTTTTCGCGAGCGGTAACTTCCTGCTCTTTTTTTTGATATTCTTTCGCGACAGATTCCAAACGAACCTTTTCCGTTTTAAGCTCACGCGTAGCGGCTTCAACAGCATCCATCGACTTAATGATCTCTTCTTCGATCAGAGAGTTATCGGCCTGCAGAGAGGCTATCTCCTGCTTAATGGCCCCATACTCCTTATTGGTCTTAACTAGAGAAAGCTGCCCATCAAGCTTTTTAATATCAGCCTCTTTTTTAGCTAAATCACCCTCTTTATTTTTTTGCTTAAGCTGCAAATCCTTCACGGATTGCTCAAGAGCTTGAAGAGAAGCTTGCTGAGCTTGAAGTTCGGATTTGATCTGCTGTTTGACCGCGGGGATTTCTTTAAGGTCACTTTGGATCACATAAATGCGGGAGTCGCAAGCTTGTGCTTTCTTAAGAGCATCTAAATGATCAAGGATGGAATTCATGGGTGCGGATTATAAAGGACTTCATCGCACCGATCAAGGCGTAAAAAGCTACCCTGCCTTTTTGAGAGCATAGCGCTTCAACTCAACTCCTATTTCCGTCAACTCCCGAATTTCATCCGATGAGAGTTTCTCTTCACTTTCACGGTCTTGATTTGAGACCATCGATGCCAAGGAGTCCTTGGGCTCAGTGACAGAGTCCAGCTCCCGAGTCACAACCCTGCCATCTGCGAGATGAGAGTAAATCCACACACGTACCGGAAAATCTGTCGAAAGCCCTTCATGCCCAAGTCCCTGTGCCCAGTTTTCAGGAATACACAGGACGAGTCGGCCGCCCTCTGAAATATGAGGCTTAAGCCGGTCAGACTCCGCTCTCAATCTTTCAGCCGTAATAGGCAAAGACTCCTCATAAAAAATACGCACCCAAAGCTTCCGGTCACGGGATAAAGCTAAAAATGGCTCGCCCCAACTCAAATCCCACTTATCTGACGGGGAAAGTAAATTTAAAGATCCGACCACCTTATGGAATAATTCGCGTCGGGAATCAAAATCGGCAACCACGGAAGTTTTCAAGGGCATATTTGAGCCCCCTGTTTCTTTTCAACCCAGGATAAAAAACGCAACTTTTCCAGATTCATCTTTCGAAAAAGGCTGCCTGCCCCCCAGTTCGTCCAACGTAAATCTTGCGAAAGCCCTGCCCCCCCGCGGCTTAAATGCAAAGTCCCTAAATAATTTGAGTTTAAACTTAAGCGCTTGGACACAAAATCAGAAAACAACTCATAGACACGCGCTGACAGTCCGGCCGCGTCATCCGCGTCAAAAACAATCGATATGTCCGCTGAAAGACCGCAAGCCGCCATTTTCTTTAATTTACGATAAGTCTCCGTAATTGACTCAACCTGCGGATGCATAAACAAAACCACACGGTCTAGGGATTTAATCAAGTCAGGAGATTTCAGCAAGACATTCATTTTCATCTCCAAAAAAATCCGATTTCCAAACTCAAAGCTTAATGCCCCGTCATAAGTCATCAGTTTAGAAGAAAAAGCTTCATTTATTTGAGAAGCCGGCACACACAGCCTTCGGAGAGAGTCGTTCCAGGGCTCAGATTTAGGTACGGATTCGGTCTGTTTTCGCTCCGTTCCGACCGTGATAAGCAGCCCGGGAGAATGGGGTGAAACCAGTTTGGAAGCAAAATAATTATTTAAAAAATGAGCATCCGCTTCATCATCCACGCTCCAAGAAAAAACAATCTCCGGCTGACCAAGAAGACTGCTTGGGGGCAAGACTGAATCAGGCTCATGGACAACCATCGAATCAGACAATCGAGAAGTTTTCGTAAAAAGCGGTGAAATCTCCGATAAGCCCCGCTTAAGTTTTAATCGCTCTTTCACGGAATCTCCAAGTAGGAGTCTATCCCGCCAAACTCATTTTCCCGTTTTTCTTGATGGTTAGGATCAATTTGCCACTCTCCATCGACGATGTACTTATATCGGAAACGACGATCTTTCACCGCAACCACTTTTTGCCAAAGCCCCTGATCCCGCACCACCAAAGGTTCGGGAACCCAATGGTTAAAATCACCCGCGATTTCAACGGAGCGGGCGGTTTTATTAAAAAACTGAAAGAGAATTCCATCCGATAAAACCTTCGGGCCATAGTGCTGATTCCACACCTGGTCCCAGCCCAATTCACGCTTAGGAAGCCGGCGATCCCAGTCCCTCTCCAGATACTCAACGGCCAGATTTAAATAGTCGCGAAAAGATTTAGAATCAGGCGCATGCTGCATAATGGTTTTCCCCGCGGCGGCAGCTTCTTTAAGCTGAACATCCCAGTGAATTCTGGATTTAAAAAGCTTGTCTAAAAAATGACTCTGAACTTCTTCATAAATTTCTTGAGAGAGAGTCATCTCGGGGTCAAATAAAGTCATCAACGCGTGAACCTTCACCTCTTTTCTTCCATACTCTTTCATTTTCTGCAAAGTTTCGGATATTTTCCCCAGTCCATGCAATGAAAAAAAAGATGGTTCCACCGGTATGAGAACCTCGTCACAAGCGTAAAGACCATTCCAGGTTAAAGCACCCAAATTCGGGGGGCAATCAATAACAATAAAATCATACCCGGGCCTTTCACGGCGAACCCGGTCAATTAACATCTGCAAACGGGTGTGCTGGTTAGGAAGAAAGTGGAACTCCTCTTCCAGTGAGCTCAAATTAGCCCGGGAAGGAATGACATCAAACTGAGAATCAACGGTCATGATGACTTCATCAAGCGAAGTCACGACGGGAAGCAAGGGGCTCAAAAGCTCATAAAGTGTTGATCGGTCAGTCGCCAAATCCATTCCGAGTCCACATGCGACGTGCCCTTGTGGATCTAAATCTATCAACAAAACTCGCTTTTGTAATAAAGCCAACGCAGCGGAGAAATTGATGCTAGTTGTCGTTTTACCGCAACCGCCCTTTTGATTCGCAATCGCAATGACTCTCAACCAAAAACCTCCGGCATGATGCCAGCAGGATTATCGGCATTGATAAAAAGTTCTTAATGGAAAAATTACGCGGCGGAAACAGAGGGAACGGGATTAGCGGCAGCCTTCTTACGCTCTTCAATACAGCCCAAGAGCTTAAAGAAGGCTTCTCTTTCTTTAAAATAAAACTCTTTATCCGAAACAGATGCCTTCCACGGCTGCATCATTGGGGCATCAGTCTGTTTTTCCTCAAAGCGCCCCCGAATTGAAACATCGGAATAGGCCTTTCCCTTCTCAATGTCAAACTTCATCTGATAACGCACATCCACGGTTTCTTTCATGGGCGTTGGAATAAAACTGCGCTTCCGCGTACGGCGGATTGTTTTATATATCCACTTTGTCGTCAAAGAGTGACTATTAGCATCTGACTTATGAATACCTTCTGTTTCAAAACACGGAAGCGCGGCTTCATAAATTTCTTGAGCTGAGGCATCAACACGGTCACTATAAGCGAAAGCTGGCAAGGAAAACAAAAGACATCCGCAAAGAAAAAAAAGAAAGATTTTCATGCTTGTTTTCCTAACAATAAATTCTCAATCAAAACCACTCCTTGCACTTCATAAGAAGCGTCTGTCACCAAAGCAAAAGACTGGCGTTTTTTTTGTAGCAGCCGAAAGGCTTCTTCCAATGACATTTTTTCAGAAATAAACAAAGGCGCTTTAAGAAACCCAGTCAACGGCCCATTCTCGCGCTCTTGCGCCAAAAGGTCAAAGACATAAATCACGCCGGCGACAATCTCAGGCGCTTCTTCATAAACTAAGACCATTTTCGAACGGCCTTCGCGGGCTTTTTTCCTTACTTCCGACAAATCCGAACAAAGCTCCACTTGCGCGGTCTGATTTAAAGGAATCATAACCGACTTCACCGGAATACGCTCAAAATCAAGAATGGTGTGGACAAACTCTTTCTCATGCGGTTCCAAAACCCCTTGTTTCTCACTTTCCGAAACTAAAGCTTTGAATTCGGTTTCGTTCAAAAAAATCTGCTCGTTCTTTTGTTTTAAAATCGGAAGCATGCTTTGCGCCGCGCGAATAAATAAATCCACGATCCAAAAGCAAATCCGGTGCAGCCCCCAAAGCAAAAAAGAAGCTCTCGTCAAAAATCCAAGCGCATTCACACGACCATATTCTTTAGGGCTCATTTCACAAAAAACAACCAAAAGCGGAAGCATCAACGCGGTCACAATCCACTCCGAAGAAATTCCAAAGTAATTTTGAAGAAAATAAGTGAGGCACATGGTTGCGCCAGCATTGCATAAATTATTCGCGATCAAAAGTGCGCCCAAAAAATGCTGGTTTTCATTTCTCAGCTTCAAAACTCTCAGCGCTTGCCCGTCACCTCCGTCTGATTTCTGTCTCAGCTGAATCGGGTTGATCGAGACAAACGCCATTTCCGTCGCAGATAAAAAAGCTGAGAAAATCAAAAGCAAAACAAAAAACGCTAAAACGGAAATCATTTCTTGGCCCTCACAACAACATATCGAATACGCTGACGAGCCATGTCTTGAATTTGATATTCAAAAAACTCATCCTCGTAACGCACCCCTTTCGTGGGCACTTCTCCGATTTTCTCAAGCAAGTATCCACCCAAAGTGGTCTCACTCGCAGAGTCCAATTCGCTTTTAAAATACTCATTAAAATCATCCAATGAAATTTTTGCTTCAACAAGATAGCCTTCTTCATTTAAAGAACGGATCGGATGATGTTGACGCGAATACTCATCTTCAAATTCTCCGAAAATCTCCTCTAAGATATCCTCCAAAGTCACTACACCCGCAGTGCCCCCATACTCATCGACGCAAACCGCAAAATTCTCGCCATCGCGCCTGAAATCCGCCAATAAATCATTAATTTTTTTTGTCTCGGGAACAAAAACAGTTTTTTTCATCTGCTGGCGCAAGCGCGGATCGTCGGAAAGCAAATAAAATTGCACGTCCATTACGCCGATAACTTGATCTAAAGAGTTTTGATAAACCGGCATTTGTGAAAAATGATGCTTGCGAATGAGCTCGGTGTGCTTTTCAAGCGAATCATCGGCATCAAGACCAACCAAATCCGTTCGAGGGGTCATAATCTCACGCACCGGACGCTCTCCCAGCTCAAAAAGTTCATGCAGCCGTTCTCTTTCAGACGGATCCAAAACACCTTCTTCTTCACCGATTTTAATCAAAGTTTTAAGCTCATTTTCGGAAAGTGACTCAACCTGGTGACGGCGATCTCTCATCAGAGAAACGAATAAGCGGCTGATAAGATTTCGCATCATCCAATCCACGGGATAAAAAATAAAAACGGCAACGCGTAATGGAAGTGCGGTAAAAACAGCAAGAATAATTTTAAGTTTCAGCGCCAACATTTTAGGAAGCATTTCACAAAAAATAATCATAACAAAGCTAAAAGCGGCAGTCATCCAAACCATGGCTTGCACGCCAAAAAGACTCAACCCCTGCGATGCCACCAACGCCGCGGCAAGAGTGTTGACAGTCAAATTCCCGATTAAAAGCGCCCCTAAAGTTCGGCTCGGAGCATTCAAATGACCATTGACCAATCGCGCCATTCTTTTATGATTTCGATTAATATACTCCCGATCCATTTTATTCAGCGCAAACAAAGCTGTTTCCGCCGCGGAAAAAAAGGCTGAAAACAAAAGTAATACGCCCACGACTGAAAAAAACAAAATCCAGCTCATTCTTTTACCCCATAAAGCTGATTGCCCCGAACATACTTCTGCACACCTTCATGTAAAAAATCCCAGCCTTTTCCCGCAGAAAGGCTTTCCTTTAAATGCGATGATGCCGCGGGATGAAGAGGCATCTTGATCAGCTCAGCCCGTCCCGCAAATCCTGCGGTATCACAAGAGCCATTTTCTCGCAGACTAACAAGAAAAATAAGCTCACGGCACAAAGTTTGAAAATCCCGCCAATTCGGCAAACCCTCAAAAGCATCTTGCCCTAAAATCCAATAAAGCTGCGCTTGCGGATAAATCAACCGCATATGCAAAACCGTATCGATGGCATAGGACGGAACTTTTCTGCGAATTTCAAAATCGCTCACCTCAAATCGGGGGAAATCAGCACAAACTAACCGTACCATTGCCATCCGCTGTTCAGCGGAAGCAATCATGGTTGATTCACTTTTAAAAGGGGAAAAGTAAGCGGGAATCCAAATCACACGATCCAAATCAAATTGGCGCAAAGCTTGTTCTGCCAGCTGGGAATGTCCCTGATGTACGGGATCAAATGATCCTCCGAAAAGACCGATTTTCATATCACATCGGATCAACGGCGAATATGTCCGCGGCCCGTCACAATGTATTTATAGGAAGTTAATCCCTCTAAACCCATCGGCCCCCGAGCGTGAACTTTATCCGTTGAAATTCCGATTTCAGCTCCTAATCCGTATTCAAATCCATCCGCAAAACGCGTCGAAGCATTCACCATGACTGAGGAAGAATCGACCCGGCTCAAAAACAGCTGTGCGTTGCGTTTATTCTTTGTCAAAATCGCATCCGTATGACCTGATCCAAAGCGGGCAACGTGCTGAATCGCCTCTTCCAATCCTTCGACGACTTTAACCGCAAGAATCTTTTCTAAAAACTCTTGCCCATAATCGCCGACTTTCGCTTTTTTTGCCCATTTTATCGCACGGCAAGTCGATACATCGCCGCGAATTTCGCATTTTCCGGACTTAAGTTTGGGTTCTAAAATTTTAAAAAGCTTCGCCGCGGATCTTTTATGCACCAACAAAGTCTCAAGCGCGTTGCAAGCGCTTGGCCGCTGCAACTTAGAGTTTTCAATAATATCAGCAGCTTGTTTCAAATCGGCGCCCGCATCCACAAAAACATGACAAACACCCTGATAATGCTTCACCACAGGAATAAGGGACTTTTCAACAACGCTACGAATGAGTCCTTGTCCGCCGCGAGGAATAACAAGATGAATTTTGCCTTCCTGCTTAAGCAAATAATCAACGGTTTCGTAGTCGGTCGTATTAATGAACGAAACCCCATCTTGCGCTAACTTATGTTTAGCCAAAACACGCTGAAAAATTTTAACCAAAACCTGATTGGAATCAAAAGCTTCCCGCCCGCCCCGCAGCAAGACCGCATTACCACTTTTCAAAGCCAATGCCGCGCATTCTACCGTTACATTCGGGCGAGACTCAAAAATAATCAAAATAACACCCAAGGGAACCGTAACACGCTGAATTCGAAGTCCATCCTTGCGGCGATGATCATAAATTATTTTTCCGATCGGATCAGGCAACTTTTCAACGGAACGCACCCCCTCAGCCATAGCTTCAACTCTTTGCGCATTAAGTGTAAGGCGATCGAGCATTGCCGAAGAAATCCCGGACTTTTGAGCGCGGGCTAAATCCCGCTGATTGGCCTTTAAAATTAATGCTTTGTTTTCGAGCAAAGCATCTGCGGCTTCATTCAGCAAGCGATTGCGCAACTTTAAAGGCCAAACGGCCTGAAAGCGAGCAGCATTGCCGCATCGGACAACCTGTTGGTCTAGTTTTTTAAAATTCTTTTTCATCTTCAGC
>DDUN01000059.1 GCA_002344825.1 Candidatus Multiplicimicrobium inquinatum
TTCGATTCAACCAGCCGATAATACGATTTGTTATCAATCCCGCGAAATGAAAGTGTCGGCCCCAGCTGATTTCCTTCCGCAGTATGGTTATAGACAACATCCAAAATCACTTCAATGCCGGCACGATGAAACGATTTCACCATATGTTTGAACTCACGGATCACTTCCAGCGGATTTTTCGCGCTCGCGTATTCGGGGTCCGGCGAAAAATAAGAGACCGTGTTATAACCCCAATAATTGGAAAGGTTTTTATCAAGTAAATGCCATTCATTGGCGTGAAAATGAATCGGCATCAATTCCACCGCGGTCACTCCCAAACTTTTCAAATGCCCAATCACCGGCTCGCTGGCAAGCCCCGCATAAGTTCCGCGCAATGATTCCGGCACATAAGGGTGCAGTTTGGTCATCCCCTTCACGTGCATCTCATAAATAATCGTGTCGTGCCACGGTGTTTTGAGAAGCGTGTCGCCCTCCCAATCAAAGTAAGGCGCCACAACCACACCCAGCGGCGCCCAAGCCGCGTTATCACGTTTATCCATGGCGAGATCTTTGCGGCGATTATGTAAATCATATCCAAACAACTCTTCGCGCCATGTAATCTGCCGGCCGATGGCCTTGGCATAAGGGTCTAATAAAACTTTATGCGGATTAAACCGGTGTCCTTCTTGAGGCTTATAGTGGCCATGAACACGATAGCCGTAGAGCTGTCCGGGACGCAGTCCGGGAATATAGCCGTGCCAAATGTGGTTCGTGCATTCGGGTAAATCGATAACATAATTTTCTTTTTCAACTTCAGGCGAGTCAAAAAGGCAGAGCTCGATCTTTTCAGCGTGTTCTGAAAAAATCGCGAAATTCACTCCGGCGCCGTCCCAATGCGCCCCCAAGGGATAAGATTTTCCGGGCCAAACTTGCATTGTCACCGAGATTGAGGTTTGAAAATATTTACCGAAAGCGGAGGCAAATTAACCTGGACGGAATAAGGACGCCCATGCCATGGAAAATCCTCTGACGCGACCCCGCCCAAATTTCCGATTCCGCTGCCGCCGTACTCAGCCGCGTCACTGTTTAAAATTTCTTTGTAATATCCCGCGACCGGCACCCCGATGCGGTAAACAAAGCGCGGCACCGGGGTCAAATTCAAAGTAAAAACAACCGACTCACTCCGGTCTTTTGACCAGCGGATAAAAGAAAGCACGCTGTTTTCGTGGTCCAAAAAGTCAATCCACTCAAATCCCTGCCATTCAAAGTCAACCTCGTACAAAGGCTTGTTCTTAACATAGAGCTTATTCAGATCGCGCATAAAATACTGAATTTGCTGATGCGGCTGATATTGCGTTAAGTGCCAATCCATTGATTTAGTCGCGCACCATTCATCACGCTGAGCAATGTCATTGGTCATAAAATTCAGCTTCTTGCCGGGATGTCCGAACATATATCCCAGAAAAAGACGCAGATTAGCGAATTTCTGCCAATCATCTCCCGGCATTTTCTCAAGCAATGAATGCTTCCCATGCACAACTTCATCATGTGAAATCGGTAAAACAAAGTTTTCAGTAAACGCGTACAGCATTGAAAACGTCAGCATATTTTGATGAAAGCGGCGATGAACCGGCTCTTTACAAAAGTATTCCAGCGTGTCATGCATCCAGCCCATATTCCACTTCATGCTGAAACCTAAACCACCGGTATAAGTCGGCCGTGAAACCCCCGTCCATGACGTCGACTCTTCGGCCATCGTCAAAACACCGGGATAATTCAAGTGCACGGTTTCATTGAGCCGTTTCAAAAAATCAATCGCTTCCAAATTTTCGCGCCCGCCGTATTCATTCGGGTCCCACTCACCGGGCTTACGGGAATAATCACGGTAAATCATCGATGCCACGGCATCCACGCGCAGTCCGTCAATATGGTATTTATCAAACCAAAAAAGGGCGTTCGCCGTTAAAAAATTACGGACTTTCGGATTCGCATAATTAAATACAAAAGTGCCCCAGTCTTTATGCTCGCGCTTTTTCCAGTCGTCGTATGCATAAATTTCACGCCCGTCAAAATTCGCGAGCCCATGCGGGTCTTGCGGAAAATGTGCCGGAACCCAATCCAAAATCACGCCGATATTGTGACGGTGACAGTAATCCACAAAATACATGAAATCCTGCGGAGAACCAAAACGACTGGTCGGCGCGAAGTAACTTAAAACCTGATAACCCCAGGACTCATCCAGCGGATGTTCCATGATAGGCATCAATTCAATATGGGTGTAACCTTCGTTCTTGGCGTACTCGACTAATTCATGCGCCAATTCGCGGTAGTTTTTAAACCGGCTGGCGTCTTCACTCGAACGTTTCCATGAACCGAGATGAACTTCGTAAATTGAAATAGGCGCTTCCAAACTGTTCCGTTCATGCCTCTGCGCCATCCACGCAGCGTCTTGCCAGCCATGATGATCAAGTGAAGTCACAACCGAAGCTGTTTTGGGGCGAATTTCACTGAAAAAAGCGTAAGGGTCTGATTTCTCCCGAATCTTGTCGTCTTCGGAATGAATCGCGTATTTATAGTAATCGCCCTCTTTCAATCCGGCAATAAAACCAACCCAAAACTCAGATTCAGGCAAGCGATCTAAATTGTTCACCCCCACAATCCAGCGGTTAAAATCACCGATCACGCTGATGGCTTTGGCATTGGGAGCCCAAATACAAAAATACACTCCGGCAACCCCATCTTTTGTGCCCAGATGAGAGCCTAATTTTTCGTAACTCTTAAAATGGGTTCCTTCACCCAGCAAATAACGGTCAAAATCCGTGATCCAGGGAGCTTGGTCCTGAGGCGTGAATTGAATCGGCGCTTTATCCGATAGACGGATGGGTTCATGCGATTGGGAATAACTGGACGCCTGATAAGTCGCGGCTGAAACTATTTTGGTTGCCGTATTCGGCGATACTTTTGATTTTTTCAAAAGAGCGGATGACTTTTTACTTTGAACAACGGGCTTTGATTTCTTTTCCAAAGGTAAAACAGCCTTTTTTTTAGACTTAGAAACTGCCGATTTTTTATTTTTTTGAACCATAAAAACTGTTTACTCTAAATAGGGTGATTTTCCCATTGAATACAAGCAAATATAGTACCAGTATATCCCAAAGAGCGGCTGAATTTAAAGTATCTATCTTTCTTTCTGCCGTTCCTAACACGGGGGAAAATTTATGAAAGCCAATATGAGCATTTTAAACCGAGCGATCCGCGCGGTTATCGGCCTTCTCATCATCGGAGCCGGTGTTTATTATCAAAACTGGTTCGGGGCTTTGGGAATCCTTCCGATTCTTTCAGCCGCCATCGGTTATTGTCCGCTTTGCTGCGGCGGCGGATCATGCGAGATGAAAAAAGATAAACCCAAAGATGAACACAAGCACGGCGAGGGCTGCTGCCACCACTGATCTTAAAACAACTTTCAAAAGAAACCCCCGGAAAATTCCGGGGGTTTTCTTTTCGAATAAGGATTATCTCTCGCAGGCAAAGCCTCCGGCGTTATAAAATGCCGCATGCAAAAAGAACTGCCTCCCCTCTTCATCGAACGGCTTAAAAAAATTATTCCTCCATCTTCTTTCGAAACCGTTTTGTCTTCCTTCGAGAAAACGCCTCATCCCTCGTTTCGCAT
>DDUN01000070.1 GCA_002344825.1 Candidatus Multiplicimicrobium inquinatum
TTCGACAAAAGTGGAAATAACGCACTGATGAAATCAGCAACGCCTTTTTCTTCAACAAGCCGGGCTACCGTGCAAGCCACAAAATCGGAAGTTCCAAAACCAAATTGCTTTCGTGCGGTCAATCGATCCACGGAAACCGTACGCTCACGAATCCGATCCACTTCTACTCCGTTATAAACGGTTTCAACCAGCTCAGGCACGACCTTATGCCGTTCAATCAAATCATGACGAACACCGTCACTGATCGCAATTACCTTCGCTCCCCAAGACGGAAAGATTCGGCGCCCGAACCTTGGTTCATAAAAGCCGTGACAGGTGGAAACAAACGGAATGCCTGTGCGTTTAAAAATAATCGAAGCCAAAACTTGCGCAACGCGCGTGTGGGCGTGAACTACATCCACTTTCTCTTTGCGTAATGTTTCAATGATAACGGGCAAAATCAAAAGCAGCTTGGGATGAAATTCAAATTTGGTTTTGATCGGGAAAGAGAAAGAGCGGATGCCGCTTTCCGCAAATTGAGACTCCATCGTTCCACCGGATGAAATCACGATTGATTCATTGCCTTGACGGTTCAAACAGCGCGACAAGGTAAAAACATATGCCGGAATGCCGCCGCTATTGATGTGGGTTGTTAACTGGGCTATTTTCATATGCTATTTGACCCATTCGAAGAAAATAGCCATCACGCTAAGTTCATTCCGACGTTCCAACGGCGTCCGCGCGCGTAATCGCCACCGCGCATTCCTTTTTTGCCGGCCGGTTTGACTAAAAGTAATTCAATCGCACCTTCGGAAACTTGTACAACCATCGATTCCTGTGAAACGGAAAGCAATTGCCCAACCTTGGCGCCGGATTGACCCGATAAAGGCCGCGCTGTAATTAACCCAAGCCGCTCACTGCGCATTTCAATAAAAGCGCCCGGCCACGGCTTAAGTCCCCGAATAATTCTATCCCACTTTTGCGCCGTGTCCTGCAAAGTCAAACGTCCATCTTCTTTATTTAATTTTTTCGCATAGCTGGCTTGATTCGAATCTTGAGGTGAACCCGTCACCTTACCTAAACGAGCGCGCTCAAGCAATTCCCGCATAACCGAATACGATTTCGCCGCTAACATAGCGCCCAATTTCTCTGAATCATCTCCGGAACGAATCGGACATTCCTCCTGAAAGTAAACTTCGCCCGCATCAAGTTCTTTGGTGATGTCCGCGATGGAGAGCCCGGTAACCGCATCGCCATTTAAAATCGGCGAGCTCAGCGGCGAGGCTCCACGATACTTCGGTAGTAAGGAAGGATGAATATTAAATCTTTGCGAAGGCAACGCGAGAAAACGCTCGGGAATAATTTTCCCATAAGATGCCACCACAAAAACATCCGGCTTCAAATCCGCAATCTCCTGATAAGCCGCGTCATCCAGCTTCGGATACTCTCGAAATAAAATATTCTTCTTAGCACAGAAAGACGCGATCACAGTCGGAGTCAGCTCAAGGCCTCGCCCCTGCCTCTGAGGGGGCGTCGTGACAACCGCCGCAATCTCATAACCGGGAGAATCAAGACAAGCCTGCAAACCGGGCTGAGAAAAATCAGAGGAGCCGAAAAAAATAATGCGCGGCATTCAGCGTTTTTTCTTTTTCTTACCGCCGCCCGCGGCGTATTCGGCAAGCAATTTTTCACGCGTCACGAGATTGACGCGGTCAATCAAAAGAAATCCGTTCAGGTGATCCATTTCATGCTGAACGATGCGGGCAAAAAAATCTTCTATTTTCACCACAACCGTCTGCCCCTTGCGATCTTGATACCTGAGTTGAATCCATTGCGCCCGCGGCACATCGGCAAAAACACCCGGAAATGAAAGGCATCCCTCCGGTCCCATCTGGGTTCCGCCTGATGTTTCAATCACGGGATTACAAATCACAATTTCAGTACCGGGCTGATTCTGGGGCGACGCAATTAAAATCTGCTTCGATACCCCGACTTGCGGAGCCGCCAACCCAACACCGTCATCGGTGTACATGGTATCAATCATGTCATCAAAAAAGCGCTGCATCTTCTTGTCAAAAACTTCGACAAGTTTCGCTTTCTGGGTGAGCACCGGATCCGGATAAGTTCGAATTGGAAGTATTGCCATAAGTTAATGATACCAAAAAAAAGCGGTCTCGGAAATGAGGCTAAAGGATATTTACCGGGTCCATATCCCAGGCCACCTGTACACCGGAAGGCTTTTTAAGTTTATTGAGAGTTAAAAATAATGGCGCTAGTTTTTCAGCATCATGAACTTTAAGCATGACATGCCAGCGAACATGCCCGCGAAGCTTGTAAAATGGAAGCGGCGCGGGGCCCATCAATTGCCCTTCAGCTAATGCCGGTAAACATTGCTTAACGGCATCGCGCACAGCACGGGCATGCGCGTAAGCTTTATTTTCATCCGGAGAACGAATAATGATATTCAGCAATCGCGAGAAAGGAGGATAATTCAGCTCACGCCTCAAAGGCAAAGCATACTGATAAAAAGCGTCATAGTCTTGCCTTTGGGCAAATAAAATAGCGGGATGATCCGGATTGACCGTTTGGACATAAACACGCCCTGGCTTATCACCCCGACCCGCTCGCCCCGCAACCTGCGTCAAAAGCTGAAAAGTTCTTTCGGATGACCGGAAATCAGGAAGCTTCAGACCAATATCCGCCAAAATCACACCCACCAGCGTCACATGCGAAAAATCAAACCCTTTCGCGATCATTTGTGTTCCGATCAAAATATCAATTTTTTGTTCACGGAATTGGTCGAGAATCTCCTGATGCGATCCGCGTTTTTGCATCACATCCGCGTCAAGTCTTGCGATACGCGCTCCGGGAAATAAACGTCCGGCTTCACTTTCGACTTTTTCCGTACCGAACCCGCTCATTTTATAAAACTGATTCGGCTTCTGTTTTTCTAATTTAGAAAACGCGATACGGTCGTTACAGTAATGGCAAAGCAGTAAGTCATCCATTTGATGAAAGGTCATCGGAATATCACAGCGTTTGCATTTTAAAATCTCCTGATCCCCTTCAGCCGCCTGAATAAACGTGGAAAAACCGCGACGGTTGAGCAAAAGCATGGTGCCTTCACCCGCTTTTAAATTTTTCTCGATCTCTTTCGTGAGCGGAGGCGAAAAAATTAATCCCTGCCGCGGATCTTTCGGATACTGCTTGAGGTCAACCAGACGGACATCGGGGAGTTTTTTTCCGTCCACACGCTGAGTTAAGCGCAATCCTTGCCATTTCTTAGACAAAACCCGCTCCATAGATTCGAGTGACGGAGTGGCCGTCCCCATCAAAAGCAACGCTGACTCAAGCTGAGCGCGTTTCTCAGCCGCTTCACGGGCATGATACCGGGGCGTAGTTTCTTGTTTATAGGAAGTTTCATGCTCTTCATCAATTACGATTAATCCCAAATCAATCACCGGCGCAAAAACTGCGGAGCGGGGCCCCAGAACCACGCGGCGCTTCCCTTCACGAATTCTTCTCCACGCAATAAAGCGCTCGCGGTCCGTCATTTTGCTGTGCAGCATTTCAAGTAAACTTCCGAATTCATTCGCGAAAAAAAAGCGCAGCTGTTCCGTGAGCGCAATTTCGGGCACCAAACAAATGGCGGACTTGCCTTTTTTTAATGCCTCGTGGATGGCACGAATATAAAGCTCACTCTTTCCGCTACCCGTCACTCCCACCAGAAGCGTCGCCGAAGGCGCCGGTTTATTTAGTTCTTGCTGGATTCGGGTGAACGCCTCTGTCTGCTCGGAAGTCAGCTGACGGCTTGAAACACCGGAAGGAGCAGATTCAGTAAACGCATCTTCCTTTTTCTCTTTAGGCGGCTTGCCAAATTTTACCCAGCGCGGCAAAGCATTTTCAATTGCTTCCCCCCAGCTGCAGCCGTAATAATCCGCAATCCAGCGCGTCAAAGCCAGCATCTTGGAATCAAGCACCGGCTGATCATCCAAGAGCTCCATGATCGGTTTGGTTTTATACTCGGAGCATGGAACATCTTTTTGAACCACATAACCGACAATTTCACGGTTTTTAAAAGGAACACGGACACGTCCGCCCACAATCAATTTTTCAATTAATTCATCGGGGACGAAATACGTATAAAAATGTTCCAGAGGTAAAGGCAGGGCAACCGCCACGTACTGAGCGGGAAACAAACTCATGACTTCGGAGCAGCGATAGAATCCGCGGTTGGGCGTTGCCCAGAGCTAGTATCAAGCAACGCCATCACTTTTTGCAAGTCGCCCCAAGCCTCTTTCTTGGCGGAGGGATTACGCAAAAGATAAGCAGGATGAAAAGTGCAAACGAGCTTAACACCGGCATAGGTATGTGTTTTTCCGCGCAGCACAGAAATCGTTTCTTCGGTTTGTAAAAGAGACTGAGCGGCATGCGTTCCGAGAGCGCAAATCACTTCCGGCTTAATCAATTCAAGCTGGCGCAATAAAAAGGGCTTGCAGCTTGCTTTTTCCGCGGGCTGAGGCGGTCGGTTGCCAGGCGGACGGCATTTCAAAACATTGCAAATAAAAACATCTTTGCGTGTCAGCCCCATCGCTTCAATCATTTTGGTCAAAAGCTGTCCTGCGCGTCCGACAAATGGTAACCCCTGCTCATCTTCATCGGCACCGGGAGCTTCACCGACAAAAACAAGACGCGCGCGGATATTTCCAGAGCCAAAGACCACTTTTTTGCGAGTTGAAGATAATTCCGAACAAAGCGTGCACGCATGCGCCTGATCACGCAAGGCAATCATGGCGTCACGCACCGGATTTGCTTCAGCGTCGGAGATTCTAGGAATTACCGCCGGAACAGCCGGGGCCTGGCCCGAAAAATCAGATACGGCGACTGGAGGCTGAGCACGCTTATTTTCGGAAGGAAGAAATAAGGCGTCAACCCCGCCTTCACGCAAGGCTGTTAAATAGATCAAGCGTTCACTAGCTTTCATTTTTTTAAGATTGATTTGTTCAGTCATGGGCGGAAACCAACTTAAAGCGAGCCTGCGCCAAATCTTCCGCGGCACGCGGATTACAAATACGTTCGCAAACCCTTCTTTTCTCATTCAGAAGATTTGAATCACCGACAACAGATGCAATAACGCAGATAATTTCTTCGGGGGTTTCCGCGGAAAAAACAGCTTTTTCTTTCAAAAGAAATTTAAGATTTTCCGTTTCCTGTCCCGGAATCGCGCCGGTTGCGATCATCGGAACGCCTTTCGCCATCGCTTCCGCGGTTGTTGCGCCGCCGGGCTTTGCCACCATCAGATCAGAAGCATCCATGAGCTCAGACATAAAGTCCACAAAGCCAAAAACTTGCACGGGATAAACATATTTTTTTGATTTTAACGATTCAAACAAACTTTGATTCCGTCCGCAAACAACAAAACATTGCACTTTATCCTGAAGGGACGCAAGCCCATCCAAAATTCTTTCCTGCTCTCCCAAACCAAAACTGCCGGTGGTCAATAAAATGGTTAACCGCCCGGAATCAAATTGATATTTTTTTAAAATCGAGTTCCGGTCGCCAGTTTTTTGAAACTCCGGCAAAATGGGAAAACCGCCTGCGATAACTTGCCCGCCATCGACACCACGCTGAATTAAAGTCTGTTTAGCGTCTTCGCTTAAAACCCAATAAGAGTCAATGCCGGAATGCATCCATACGCGCACAGGATGAAAATCAGTTACTAAAACCAGCAAATGCCCGATGTTTTTACCGGATGCTTTCGCGTGCCCTAAAAGCTCCGCGGAAAAGAAATGGGTGCAAATAATCCAATCCGGTTTTGATTCAAACACGTGCTTCAAAAGTTTCCTTCCATGCCACGCGTTATAAACGCGCCGCACGGGATAAAAAACGCGGTAAACAATCGGATGATCAAGCAGGGCGTAAAACACGCCCCACATCACGGGCAGGTATTTAATAAACCAATAATAAAAATCGACATACGATTTCTTGAAAAAAGGCGATCCAAAATCAAGCGCGTCTGCGACTTGAACATCCGCCTGAGAAACCCCCGACCGAATTAGCGCGGATTCTACAGCTATCGCGGCACGGCGATGCCCTTCACCGGCTGAAGCATGCAAAATTAAAATTTTCAAAAGAAATCCTGAATGGTGCGGCAAACATGCTTTTGCTCGGCTGCGGTCAGCCCCGGATAAATCGGTAAAGCTAAAACCTCGGCCGACAATTGCTCCGTATTTTTTAAAGAGACTTTGCGATGACGATAACGCTTCAGCAAAGGCTGTTGATGAATTGACTTTTCATAATAAATTCCTGTACGAACTCCCTGTTCCGCTAAATAAGCTTTCAACTCATCACGCAATCCTCCGGGCACGCGAATAACAAACAAGTGATAAACATGGTGCCCATGCTTACGTTCTTCAGGTAAGCCCAAACCTAAATCCGCCAATTCCCGTAAATAAGTCTTGGCAATCGAGCGTCTTTTTTCATTCCAAGAACGGAGATGCTTCAGTTTCACTTCCAACAAACCCGCTTGCAATGAATCAAGCCGGCTTGTCCAGCCGATCTCATCGTAAGTGGTCACGGCCATTGAAGCGCGCCCCAAATTTCGAAACTGCAGAACTTTTTCGTAATAAGAAAAATGTTTCGTGGTGAGCGCGCCACCATCCCCTAGCCCACCGAGATTTTTAGTGGGATAAAAACTAAATGAAGCGGCATCTCCTAAAAGACCCGCCTGCACTCCGCGCCATTTTGCGCCATGCGACTGGCAAGCATCTTCAATAATCGCAAGATTATTTTTTTTGCAAATTTTCCGAATCGCATCCATATCTGCGGTTTGTCCGAAAAGCTGCACGACCATCACGGCTTTGGTTTTTTTTGAAATTGCAGACTCAAGAGACAAAGCATCCATCGTGTAATTTTCCAGCTCGACATCGCAAAAAACAGGAACCGCGCCGATATGCAAAATTGCCAAGGCGGAAGACATAAAAGTGAAAGAAGGTACCACGACCTCATCCCCGGGCTTCACTCCCGCCGCCAAAAGTCCGAACACAAGCGCGTCGGTTCCGGATCCAACCCCAACCGTATATTTTGAACCGACAAAACTACCGAAGCTTTTTTCAAATTGCTGGGTCGCAGTTCCAAGAATATAAGATCCGCTATCAATCACCTGCAAAGCCGCGCGGTGAAGTTCTTTTTTCAGAGACTGGTTCTGCCGCTTTAAATCGAGCAGCGGAATATCAAACGCTGTTTTATTTTTTGTCATAAAGATTCGGATGTTTACTTAACTCACGGTACTTGGCATAAGCCATTAATTGGTAAAGGGCGTGAAGGCAACACATGAAATAGCCGGTAAACCCTTTACAGATGCCGCCTTTTTGAAAATAAGTTTTTAAGAAACGGCTCCAGGCTTTACGCACCGCTCCCAGCGAAGAAACTTTGCGCCCCTGCGAAATCCATTTTTGCGCTTCTAACGTTGTCTCACGGTTAAACTTAGCGAACCAATGTTCAAAACTGGGCGCCGTATAATGCAAAATGTCTCCCGTCAAACGGCCGCATGAGCCTTCATACTTCACCGGCGGATGAACTTGCTCATCCTTGTATGAAAAACGCCCTTTGCGAAAAACACGCGTTTTCGGCGCGGGATAATGTCCGGCTCCGTCTAGGAAAAGATCGCCGATAAAAGTTCTCACCGGAACCGAATAGCAAACATGCGGATCATTTTGCTTGGCCAACATCACTTTTAACGACTCATATAGCTCGGGCGTTACACGCTCATCCGCGTCCAAACTCATAATCCATTCCTGCGATGCCTGTCCGATCGCAAAGTTACGATGAGGCCCTTCGCGATCCATTTTCCGCTGGAACACCTTTGCGCCCATACTTTCAGCAATCGCGATGGTGCGGTCCGTGCTCGCGTCATCGACAACGATAATCTCGGCGGCCCATTTCACACTCGCAAGACAATCCGGTAGACGCTTCTCTTCATTCTTTGCAATGACAACAATTGAGATCGGTAACTTATCCATAGTCTCCTTAATACGCATTTCGGAATGCAAATAACGTCATAAAAATAATTTCAACGTCGAGTAATAACGACCAATTCTCCATATAGTAGAGATCATATTTAATACGCTCTTCGATCGAGGTATTCCCGCGCAAACCATGCACCTGCGCCCAGCCGGTAATGCCGCACTTAATCCGATGACGCGCCATATATCTGGGAATGTTTTCCCGAAACTGATCCACAAAGAATGGCCGCTCCGGACGCGGGCCAACTAAACTCATATCCCCTCTGAGAACATTCAAAAATTGCGGCAACTCATCCAAATTCCAACGGCGCAAAAACTCGCCGACAGCGGTGCGGCGACTATCGTTTTCTTTTGCCCAAACCGGCCCTGTTTCCTTTTCCGCGTCTAATTTCATCGTACGAAACTTCAAAACAGAAAAAGTACTGCCGTCACGCCCCATTCTTTCCTGCGCAAAAAATATGGGCCCTTTCCCGCCGCCGATTTTAATCGCCAAAACAATTAAAATCCAAACAGGCAGAGTCAATGTCAACAAAATCAGCGTCACCACAAAATCAAATGTTCGCTTCACGGCACGATTCAACAGATCATCCAGCGGCAATGATTTTAAGCCCAACAGTCCGACATCGCTCATATATTCCAGGCCAAGGTTCTGAGTCACAATTCCAAAAAAATCAGCCGCCATTTTAAAATCAATCAGCAAATCTTCACAAAGCAAAACCATTTCGGATATTTCTTTACGCGGCAAATCCGCGTCCAGCAAAATAACAAGGTCCGGCTTTAACTCCTGAACAAAGGTTCGCCACATGGGAACTGTTCCCAAGATCGCGACCTGCTCAAGATGCTTCCCCACTTGATCAGTTTCGCGATTCAACACGCCTAACGGCGAATAACCAAAATGCGGGTGCTGCGCAAACCATTCGACCAATTGGCGCGTATTCCGGTTATAGCCGACAAACAAAACACGGGTTAATTCTTTGCGGGCGCGCCTCCGCTGATATTCAATTTCGTAGCCCAAATAGCGCCCTAAACTCAAAAAAAGGCAGCATGTAAACCACAACACAGGAAGAAAAAAACGCGAATATGCCACTTCACGGTAAAAGAAAGTGACTGCCATTAAAATCAGCATGGCAACCGAAACAGCTTTAATAATCGCAAAAATTGTTTCAGCCCGCCTCAGTGAGCGGTGCCGGTCATAAAGGCGATACGAACGCAGCATGAATAAAACCACCGGCACGATCACCAGAAGCGATTGGATATAGTTGGTCAGCTCAGGAACACCATGCCGGGCGGGCAATAAATAAAAACGGATAAGATAAGCGGCCAAAGTGGCCACGATAACCGCAACTGCGTCAATGGCCGCTGTAAGCCAGCGGCCCCATTTAATTCGGGGATAATTTGGCATTTTTCCGTGCTTGGGCTCTTTGAACTGCCGCTTTAATTTGATTTAAGAAAACCGCGCGCCTGAAGCCGGAAATTTTACCGTAAATCTCGTGCGTTGGGAATGATTCCCTTTCAAATCGCTCAACCGCCGCTTTGAGCGACTCGGGCGTCTGCTCTTCAAAAAAAACTCCGCTTTTGACGCTTTCAAGCGCGCCGCCCTTGCCAAACGCGATAACGGGCGTGCCGCAAGCCTGGGATTCAAGCGGGACAATACCAAAATCTTCTTCGGCGGGAAAAATAACCGCTTTGGCAGATGAATAAAGATCGCGCAGTTTCTCATCACTCACCGATCCGACAAATTTAATTTTAGGCTGTGTGACAAGCGAACGGTAAACCTTGTCCAAAGGACCGCTCCCGGCAACGATCAGCTCTTTATTCAAATCATTGAAAGCCTCAATAATGATATCGATTTTTTTATAAGGAACAAAATGCGAAATCGCGAAATAGTAATTTTTCTTGGATGTTGTGGGATGAAAAAAGCCATCTTCATAAGATGGGTGCACCACTTCCGCGTGACGGTTATAAACGCGGTCAATGCGCTGACGAATATAATCCGAATTAGCGATAAACAAATCCACACTGCGATTCACCTTTTTATCCCATTTGCGCAAAAGCGCCATAATCCCCTTGATTAAAATCCGCATTGGAAAAACAAACGATCGAAAATAAACATCTTCGGCAACCCAAGCGTAGCGCATGGGCGTATGGCAATAACAAACGTGCAAAGCGCCTTTCGGGATTGAAATCCCCTTCGCGACACAATGCGAACTGGACAAAACGAGCTGAGTTTCGCGCTGAATACGAAGCGTTTTGATCGCAAACGGGAAAAAAGGAAGAAGCCAGCGGTAATATCTTTTAATGCCGGGCAGCCATTGCAAAAACGAGGTTTTGATCTTGAGTTTTTGCAGGCGCGGTGAAAGCTTCGATCGATCACAGAACAGCGTGTAAAGCGTCGCCTGCGGAAAAACTTCCGCGAGCGCGTCCAAAACTTTTTCACCTCCGCGCATATGAATCGTCCAATCATGCACCAAAGCAACTTTGCTGAACCTCATAACGCGACTACCTTTTTATAAATATCAACAGTCTCACGCGCGGCCTTTTCCCATGAAAATCGGCAAGCCTGAAGCAAGCCTGCTTCGCTTAAACGCTTCCGGAGGTTCTCGTCACTTTCGATTTCAATAAGCCGCGCGGCCATTTCCGTTTCATCTTCGCCGTCCATATACAGCGCGGCTTGTCCCGCGACCTCAGGAAGCGACGCGCGCCGTGTGGTTAAAACCGGAGTTCCGCAAGCCATGGCTTCGAGAATCGTCAAACCAAACCCTTCATAAAGCGACGGATGGACTAATGCGGTAGAAGCCTGATAAAAAAACCGAAGATCACCAAATTCAATTTTGGGTAAATGCTTAATTTGCCCTGAAGAGTCCCTCAAAAGCTTCACTTCGGGTGATCCTTCCGCCCCCTGACCGATTATGACCAAACCGCTTTGAACTTTCTTTTCCGCGCGCAAACGCAAAAAAACCTGCATCAACTTGATTACGTTTTTGTGCGTTTTAAGCATTCCAACATAAAGGAAAAAAGGCTCTGTAATCCCATACTTTTCGGCAAGTAAGGCTCGGGCACATTCAAACGCAGCCGAATCCGCCGGATAAAAATCGGGGTCAACCCCATTATAAATGACCGAAACTTTATCGGGGTTAACATGAAATAACCTTACCAAGTCTTGCTTAGAATGTTCGGAAACAGTAATAACTTGATCCGCCACTGCTGTCGCACGCCTGAGCATCGCCTCCGCGTAAAAACGCTGCGCGGGGCGAAGCGACTTTCTGTAAATCCAATGAATGACATCGTGAATGGTCACCACCAGTTTTGTTTTTCCTTTAAAAATAGGCGCATTGTAATGAGGCGAATGCCAAAGCCCGCACATGGGCACAACTTCGCGGTAGGCCAACTGTTCCTTAATTGAATAAATCGGAGCATTAAAATAAATTTGAGATGAGGCTCCGGTTGAAGCTGAATCCGAAGGGGCAAAAAAAGCCAAGTCCTTCGGTTCTATAAGCTGTCCCCGCTGCATACCGGTCGTAATTCCGCGCAAGTACGTGCCAATCCCAGTATGATTTGCCATACGGTAATCTAATCCGATATTAAAGTGCGAGGTCTGCTTCAAGCTTCAGCTCCGTTTAATTCACAAGGCGCGTCAATTCATCAAAAACAATTTCCGCCGAAACAGGCGTCTCGAACGATGATGGCACAACAACCAAACGAGAAGTCCAAGGATGCCAATATTCTATCTTGTTGGTTAAACTACCAATCATAACAAGCGGAATACCCTGCGCCGCGGCTAAATGTGCCGGACCAGAGTCATTACCGATAAAAAAAATTGCTCGAGAAATCAAGCATGCCAATTCATGCAAATCGGTTTGCCCCCGCAAATCAATCACCCGCTCGCCGGAAAAATCTCCCGAACGTTTTTTTTCGTTTCCGCTTCCCACTACTATGACATTCTGAACTTTTTCAATCGCCAAGAGACGCTCTGCTAAAAGTTTAAAATGAGACAGAGGCCACTCTTTTTCCGGATTTCCCGCGCCAGGATGAATCACGGCAAACGATCCGGAAAATGCAGCGGAAAAAAATTGCTT
>DDUN01000003.1:0-76877 GCA_002344825.1 Candidatus Multiplicimicrobium inquinatum
GTTTTTTTGCCGTGTTTCTTCTTGCCCTCTTTTTCAATTCTTCCGTTTTTGCCAAGACGGAAACCGCACGGGATGTTCCGGTGTCGGTTCAAAAAATTTCCGAGTCCGAAATTGTGAATGTTTATGCCGCGCGCCTGGAATCTTTGCTTCAGCCGCAAAGCCGGACATCTTCCAATGTGACGGTGATTTCGGAAAAAGAATTAAAATCTCAAAAGCCAAAAACTTTCCAAGAAGCGATATCTAATCAGGAGGGTGTTGTATTGTATGACACTGTCGGCAATGGGATGGATAGCACTTTTTCGATGCGCGGATTTAACGAGTCGAATGCGGTGACGGTGGTTGTTGATGGCGTCCGTGTGAATGAGGTGGATGGTTACACGACGAATTACCCTTTGCTTTCCATGGATGACATTGAAAGAATTCAAATCGAACGCGGTCCTTCGTCTCCGGTTTACGGATCCAATGCTCTGGCGGGTGTGGTGAATATCACCACGGGGCGGCCCAGCAAAAAACCTTGGAGTCTTTTCGGCGGAGTCGACGTGTCGAGCCATCAAGGAATCCGCTTTTATCAGGGAATGAGTGGAACTGTGCAGGACAAGGTTTCGCCTTTGGAAGGCGCGTTTGAATATTATTTTCGCGGCGGAAGAAATGTAGGCGAAGGCTTTCGCGGAAACTCAGATTTTCGTATCTCAAATTTTGATTTTAAAACGGCGTATGTTTTGCCCGAGGAAGCAGGACGTTTGTTTGTGAATGTGAAGCATGTGGATGACATGGTTTCCAATCCCGGAGAACTCACTTTCAATCAATATCAAGAATCCGCCAAGCGAACGAACAAGCCGAATGACCGCCGTAGCTTTATTAATACGATTGTACAAATTGGAGCCGATAAAAAGTTTTTGGAAAACAAAATCACAGCGTCGCTTTTGGCGAATTGGCGTTTGAATGATTCTGACTTTATCAATACCACGACCCAATTCGGGACGAACACGAGATTGGCGGGCGCGAAATCGCGTCAGCGTGAATTGATTGGGCAGCTTTCTTACGAAGACGTTTGGAAATGGATCCGAAATACGAGTTTGATCGGCTTTGAAATTCACAAAGGTTCCGAAGTTGCGACTTTGATTTCCGCGCCGGGCGGAGAAGTGGCGCAAGGGGCCGCGACGACGTTGGATCGTCAGGGCGAGATTTTTAACTCGGCACTTTTTTGGAATGAAAAGCTGGGGTTTACCGATTATGTCGACGTGAATTTAGGTATGCGTCATGACCGGTATAGCTTGCATACGATTAATCCGAAGTCGCGGACGAGCAATTATGCCGATCGCTGGAGCTCGAATACGGTGACCACCGGGATTACATTACATCCGGTAAAGCCGATGGATGTTTTCTTTCAGTTCTCCGAAGGGTTTCGTGCCCCTGATTTGAGCGATGTTAATCCCTTTGCCGGCTCCACGCCGCCTGATATTTTAAGACCTGAGCAAAGCAAGCAGTATGAAGTGGGTGCCCGTTACCGCTTCCGAGATCTTTTTCAATTGCGCGGCAGTTGGTTTTTAATCGACATGGAAGATGAAATCGTGAACGACACAACCGCCGTGAGTGTCGCCAATCCTTTTGGACAAAACATCAATATCGGCAAAAGCCGCCGTTATGGGTTTGAGCAAGGCATTGAAGTTTCGCCGTTACCTGAAGCACGTTTTTTTGGAACCTATACCTGGACTAAAGCTTATGTGCGGGAAACCAATATTGATGCTTTCGGCGGACAAATTTTTGACGGCCGCGATTTGGGACAAGTTCCAAGACAAAGAATGACTTGGGGCGCGGAAGTAAAGCCTTTGGCGCGCCTAGGCGAATACTTTGAAGGCTTGCGGTTTCGCCTAGACGGCAGTTTTACGGGAAAACAACATCCGCAAAGTTACGAATCAACCAGCCAGGCTATGCTTAATTCCGCGGGAGGAGCGGGGCATGTGATTAAGTCGTATACGTTGTGGAATTTTTTGGCAAGCTACGCCCTTAAAAATCAGGAAATTTATTTTAAAATAAACAATCTCTTTGATAATAAGTATTATTCCCGTGCCGTTGTTTCCGAGATTTTTGCTCCCGGGACTTATCCGGCGGGAGTGGATACATTTGTGAATCCCGGCGCGCCGCGAGAATATTTAGTGGGAATGAGATGGGAAATCGAATGAGAAGACAGAACCAAGAACTAAGAACCAAGAACCAAGTTTCGTTTTTGCGGATCATTTTTTGTCTTGGTTCTTGGTTCTTAGTTCTTGGTTCTTTTTCAGCGCATGGCGCGGAAAGAATTGTTTCGCTTAATGCCTGCACGGATGAATTACTGCTCCAATTAGCTTTGCCCGAGCAAGTCGCCGGAGTAACGCGTTTTAATCATTCGCCTCAAAGCAGCGAAGTGCTGAATCAAAATCCGCATATCAGTAAACTGTCGTCCGATGTTGAAAGCATTATGAAGACCAACCCGTCGGTTGTTTTGGCAGGCCCTTTTTCAAACCCACTGCTCATCAATCAATTGAAGCAATTGAATATTCCGATTGTTCATTTGGCTGTTCCCGGCAATTGGAGCGATTTGGATAAAGCGGTGGGCCAGGTTTCTGCTTTGCTTAAACGAGTGCCCGCCGGCGAAGTGTTGCAGAAAAAAATCCGGGAACTTAGCCGTTTTGACGGGCAGACGCGCTGGCAGGGAAAGCGCGCTGTTTTTTGGAGCGCAGCTGGGCATGTTTCTGGGAAAAATACTTTTGAAAATACAGTTTTAACGACACTGGGCTTGATCAATGTTTCGGAAACGGAAGGCTATGCTTTTTTATCCGTAGAAAAATTGATTCAATTAAAGCCCGCTGTCATTATTGTGACGCAAAATCCTGAGCTCAAAAACTCATGGAGCCATGAAACTTTATTTCATCCTGCCTTGAAAAAAGCTTTGCCCAAAATTGAGTATTTACACATTCCGGAAGAAGCCGTAAGTTGTGCTTCTGAGTACACGGTTGAAGTTGTCGGGAAGCTGATTGCGGACGCGAAAGCATGAAAAAAATCAATTTTATTTTAGGAACTACCCTCGCGGGTTTCTTTCTGATTTCACTTCAGAACGGGGCCCTGGACGCGGGGATTGGCAAGCTTTTAACAGGAAAAATGTCTTCCGCTGAAAGCGCCGTGTTTTGGCATTTGCGCTTTCCCCGAAGTCTGCTGGCAATTCTTGTCGGAGCCGCTTTGGGGCTTTCCGGCGCGGCGATGCAAGGCCTTTTGCGCAATCCTTTGGCAGAGTCAAGCGTTTTGGGAATTTCAAGCGGCGCCGTGCTTGGCGCGATGATCGCGCTTTATTCCGGTTTAACGGTATGGGGAATTTGGATTTTACCTCTGGGAGGTTTTTTTGGCGCGCTTGCCGCGGCCGCGCTGGTTCTTGTTTTCTGCTTTCGCCATACCAGTTTGCTCGGACTTATTTTAGCCGGAACCGCGCTGAATACGCTTTTCTTTGCCCTGAGCAGTTTGCTGCTTAGCTTTTCAAAAAATCCTTATGCCGTGCTCGAAGTGATTTACTGGCAAATGGGCTCATTTGAAAATCGAACGTTAGCGCAAACAGCCGTCGTCGCGCCTTGGATCATTTTAGGTTCGTGGATGCTTTTGCGCACAGGTTCCTCACTTCAGCTTTTGACTTTGGGTGAAGACGTTGCGCGCAGCAGTGGAGTTTCTGTCTCCAAGACGATGCGGCAGGTGATTATGGGAACCGCGGTTGCTGTTGGCGCGGCAGTTTCGGTTTGCGGATTGATTGGTTTTGTCGGGTTGCTGGTGCCGCATTTAGTTCGCCCGTGGGTTGGGCATGATCCCGGCAAATTGCTTTTTCCAAGCGCGCTTGCGGGCGCGGTGTTTTTGTTGATGGCGGACACTTTTTGCCGTTTTTCGGTTTTTCCGGTTGAACTCAAAATCGGAGTTTTGACCGCGCTTCTCGGCGCGCCTTTTTTTATTTATTTGGCTTTTAAAACCAAGGCACAGCTGACATGAAATTTCTTTGCGAAAAATTAAATTGTGGCTTCAGAGAAAAGCAGGTTTTAAAAAATATTTCCGGTAAATTCGAAGCCGGAAAAATAACAGCGATATTGGGTCCTAACGGGTGCGGCAAATCAACTTGGATCAGAGCTTTGTTGGGATTGGTCAAACTCCAATCAGGTAAGGTTATTGGGTTGCCTGAAAAAAAAGGGTATTTGCCTCAAAAAAAGGAAATTTACTGGCCGCTTACTTGTGAAGCAATTGTGGAGTTGGGTTCTCGCGCCTCGGGGCTCGGGGCTTCGTCTCTGGATCGGTTGGGGATTGGGCACTTGAAAGATAAAAGAATCGATGAAGTTTCAGGAGGCGAGCGCACCTTGGTTTTATTGGCGCGAGCTTTGCGTGATAGACCCGACTTGATTATCGCGGACGAGCCTGTTGCTGAACTTGACCCTAAGCATCAGATGCGTGTGATGCAGGCGCTCAAAGAGGAAGCCGCTCGCGGTGCGGCGGTGATTGTTACGATGCATGACATTCAGTTGACTGCTCAATTTGCCGATTTTGTTTTCTTAATGCGTGATGGGAATGTTGTTTTTCAAGGCGCTCCTGATGCAGTTCTTAATCCCGGGAATTTAAAAACTGTTTTTGGAGTTATTTTTGTTGAAGACAAAGGATTGTATGTCCGTTAAAAATTTGAAAACGAAAGCGCGCGATCAAGCTCCGCGGAAGCACGCTAAGCCGAAGCGCGCACCTGATAAAGGACTTATTGTCGTTTATACGGGAGATGGAAAAGGTAAGACCACCGCGGCGATGGGAACCGCGTTGCGGGCTTTGGGTTATGGTATGAAAGTGGCGGTGGTTCAATTCATTAAGGGAACCTGGCCGTCAGGGGAAGAACAAGCTCTTAAAAAAATAAAGGGATGTCAGTTTCACAAAATGGGCGAAGGCTTTACTTGGGATACAAAAGACTTTGAGCGCGACAAGTTGAAAGCGGATGAAGGTTGGAAGTTAGCTCAAAAGTATATTCAAGACTCAAAGACACAGCTTGTTATTCTGGATGAAATTAATTGCTGTTTAAAGTATGGTTTTCTTGATTTGAAAGACATGTTGCGCGCCCTGAAAAAAAAGCCTCACATGAAGCACGTGTTTTTGACCGGGCGCGGAGCGCCTAAAAAACTGATCGAATTAGCCGATCTTGTAACGGAAATGAAATGTATCAAACACCCATACGATAAAGGAATTTGGGCTCAGCGCGGCATCGACTTTTGAAAATTTATTGAAAATGATTTGTCTGCTTCGTTGCATTCTTCGCTTCCTTGTGCGGCGTATTGCTGCATACGCCTCCGCAGGCGCTCAAATGCGCCTTGCATCCAAACCATTTTGAATAAATTTTTGAGATTCCAAAGAGCTGGTTTTGGAATGAATCAGCGAAAACTGATTTTGATTTGTGGTTTGTCCCAATAAGGGCAATGACGACAGCCTTGGTTGCAGCAAAAACCACGGTCTAAAAGATAGTATTCGGTGTGGACCGTCATCTGTGTGAATGGATCTTCGTAAGTTTTTAATTTTGCTGCGCAAGCTTTGAGATGAGCCGCGACAGTTTCCGCAGGTAAATTTGGTTCACGGGAAGTCATATCAGAATTATACTCGTCAAAGTTCATCGGAGTAGAGCAAAGTTTCTCTGTTATTGGAAGTATCCCCGACATAAAATAAAGCATGCCGCTTTTCCTCGGATTTATTAATAATCGATTCGTTTGGTTATCTTTTTTATTTTTCTCTCCGTTGGTTATCTATTTTCCTGTGTTGGGGCATGGGTTTTTGCACTTTGATGACCGCCAAATTGTGACTCAGAACTCCGAAGTACTGAAGGGGGTTACATGGGAAAGCATAAAATGGGCTTTTCTTTCCTGGGACACGGGCAATTGGATTCCGCTGACCTGGATAAGCCATATGCTGGATGTGCATTTTTTCGGTCTTAAAGCAAGTTGTCACCACGCTGTAAGTATTCTTTTTCATTCCGTGAACGGAGTTTTGATTTTTCAGCTTTTTAATCGCATGACTCAACGGCATTTTTTGAGTTATGGTGTCGCGCTGGTTTTTGTTTTTCATCCGATGCATATTGAATCAGTCGCGTGGGTTTCAGAGAGAAAGGATGTGCTTTCAACTTTTTTTACACTGCTCTCATTTTTGTTTTATTTGTTTTACGCGCAAAAGTCCAAAAATTATTTTGCGGCATACCTGGCAAGTGTTTTGTTTTGTGCTTTTGCTTTAATGTCCAAGCCGATGGCCGTTGCTTTGCCCCTGCTCCTGCTTGTTTTTGACTATTGGCCGCTGGCCCGAATTAACGGGATGAAAAGCTTTTGGAACTGTCTGCCTGAAAAAGTCCCCATGATGCTGATGGTGTGCGGTGTTGCGGGTGCGACATGGCTTGCGCAGAGTCAAATTGGGGCTGTTTTCAGCTTGTCTGAAATGTCGATGAGTTATCGTTTTGAGATGCTCTTTGCCGCTTTGGGTAGTTACAGCTACAAGTTTTTAATACCTATTCAGCAGACTATTTTTTATCCGCCCTTTTCTGATCAAGAAATGCATTGGAATGCTGCGTTGGGATTGCTGCTTTTTCTGATGTGGGGTGTGTTTGCGGTGCAGCGCAAAAGCGCGCGCTGGATTTTTACCGGCGGAATGATTTTTTTTGTTTCACTCTTTCCGGTTTTGGGTTTGGTGAAAGCCGGCGGTCAGTCTATTGCGGAACGTTATACTTATTTTGCCTATACAGGATTGGCGGTATTACTTTTTTGGGGTGCCGCCGCATTGATTTCAGCCAAGCCTAAGGCGAAGCCATGGATTATTACATTTTTTATAGTTTGGAGTTTGCTGGGGCTGCTTTTAAGCGGTGTACGTGTGTATGAGTGGCGCAGTACCGAAGCACTTTTCCGGTCTGCTGTAAAAATTCACCCTCATAATCACGTCGCGCATAAAGTTTTGGCGGATCACGCTTATGCTCAGGGTGATTTGCCGGGTGCCGCAAAGTATCTTGTTCAGGGATTAGAAAATTTACCTGCCGAAGCTGACTCCGCAAGACCTCAATATGAGCTGAATTTAGCGATTATTTACCATCAGCTGGGGGAAATGGAACGGGCTACAAAATTTTATGAGAGAGTTTTGGTGAAAGAGCCTTTCCGCTTTGATGTGCGGGTTACTTTGGGCGATATTTATATTAAATTGAAGCAGCCCGCGCAGGCAAAAATGCACTATGAATTTTTGCTTCGCATTTTTCCTGACAACCAAGATTTTCAAAGGCGGCTGGAAGAGTTGCGCGGTTGATTGATCAACCGCGCAGACCAAATGGATTAGGTAACAGTAACTTTTTTTGCCGCCTCTTCCTTTGTTACTTTTGGGAGCGTAATTTCTAAAACCCCATTTTTATATTCAGCCTGAATATTGGTTTCATCTACGGGACCCGGCAGGCGCAGACTGCGGGAAAAAGAGCCGTAGCTTCTTTCTTGGGCGTAAAAGCTTCCTGATTGCTCTTGGTTAATGGTTTCACGCTGGCCCTGAATGGTTAAAATTTCACCGCGCACAGTAATATCGATTTTGTCCTTATCAAGTCCCGGCATGTCAACCTGCACGATATAGGCATTGTCTTTTTCTTCCATGTCCATTAAGGGCATAGCATCAATTCCCATATGCTGATTCATTTGACTCATCATACTTGGCAGGCTTGCCATAAAGCCGCCCATCATTTGATTCATGCTCTCCTGCATGTCATCAAACATGGACCAAGGGTCTTGATAGTGTGCCCGCGGCGATGTCTGAAAGATCGCTTTTTGCGGGAACGAGGATGCGTAAGTGTTTTGTTTCTGTAAGGTATCCAGCGTCTCTTTTGCTTGGCTCTCTTTTTTATTTAAAAAGTAAATAAATCCTGCGGTCTGGCTCACAAGTAAAACAGCAAGCAGGATGCTGATAACAACAAGCCAATTTACTTTTTTTTCTTGAGTTGTGTTTGTCATAAATCACCTCAGTGTAAGCAAAATGGAGCTCTCGGGGAGAGCTCCATTGAATTGCGCTTAATCGATTTTAACTTCAATTTTTTTTGATTTTTCTTTGGGAGATTTGGGCAAGACCACCTCCAGAACACCATTTTTATAACTCGCCTGTACTTGCTCCGCGTTGATTTCAACCGGCAAGGTGAAAGCGCGGGCAAAGCTTCCATAACGGCGCTCAGAATAGTGATACCCTTTCTTCTCTTCTTTTCTCTCTTCTTTGCGTTCACCGCGAAGAATGAACCGGTTGCCTTCAACGGCAATGTTGAAATCTTCACGCTTCATTCCCGGTAAGTCCGCATGAACGAGGTATTCTTGTTCTTTTTCAGTGATTTCAACTTCCGGATCAATGCCCGTCGACCATTGCTGATTTGACGGCGGAACTGCGGCAAAAAAACGATCCAGATCAGTTTGAAAGTCTTTCAGAACCTCAAAAGGATCATAAGCTTCTTTTCTTCTTTGAATGAATGTCATAAAGCACCTCCGTTTTATTTATTTTGAATAGCTCTATAAGCTTTTATTCAATCTGCATGCCAAGTTTCAAAGGGGAAGGTGGCGTCATAAAGAAGCTGGCGTGTAAAAAAATGACACAATCTGTTTCAGATTTTCACAGTTAACAGATTTCCCGTAGTCCACGCTTATGTTAGGATTATTCCGTGGAAATAAACGAAAGACTTTTTTTAGGGCTGCATCTAGACCCTCTTTTTAAGGAGGAAATTACGGCGCATGCAAAGAAGCTGCGGGAACTGTATCCTAATCAAAAATGGGTGAATCTAAGGCATTTTCACTTTACGATTCATTTTTTGGGAGATTCGACTTCGGAACAAAGACAAAAAATTGCGCGAATCGCGACCGAGATAGCTTCTCAGACAAAGCCTTTCAATGTAGCTCTGGAAGGGATGGGGGCTTTTCCAAGTTTGAACAAGCCCCGTGTTGTATGGGTTGGCGCCGCTAAGGAATGTTTGCCCGTCCTTGATAACTTTTACCAAAGGATCACAGCCCCGTTGATTGCGGAGGGTTTTCCCGTGGAGCATGAAAGCTTTACCCCGCACGCGACTCTTTTTCGTGTTCGGGCGGATAGCCTTATTCAATGGAACCCCGAAGTTTTTCAGTTTCCAAAAACTCCGCTGCGGATGGTTGATCGGCTCACTTTGTTTAAAAGCACCTTAACGGAATGGGGCGCAGAGTATGCTCCAATTGAAGAATATCCATTTCGAAATGAACCGTTTGGCTTTGATTAAGATGTATTTTAGAGCTTTGTGTCTTTTGTCAGTTGTCGGTGGTCTGGCCTCTGATCTATACTCTGATTATGAGTGATCCATTCAATGGTGAAGAAATCCAGTTTCCGGTGGTATGCTATTTTAAGATCATTGCCGATAATATGCCGGGCGTTCGAATGATGCTTGAAAAAAAACTGCAGGACTTGGGCGTTGTAAATCCCTTGTCAGAGGGAACTCATTCTTCGGGCAATAAGTATGTGACTTATAACCTTGAAGTCAAAGTTGCCAGCAAGGAATATATGGCCCAGCTGGATCACGCTATCCGCACCACCAAGCATGTTCGTATGGTGCTGTAATTCGCTGAAAAAGCTTCGTCTGCGTCGTTGCATGCGCATTCGCTTGTGCGGCGTAGGTTTCACTACGCCTCCGCACTCACTTCCATGCGCCTAGCAGCCCAAGCTTTTTGATCGAATTAAGAAGAGAAATTAAAATTTCAAGTGGCGCGGGGACCTATTCGGTTTGTTTTTGGCTAGTTTATGGTCTATAGTCTAGTGCTCGGATGCGTGCCAAGGCTTCGATGACATTTTCACGAAAACCGAAAGCGTTTAAGCGAAAATAGTTTTCTCTGTGGGGGCCGAATCCCGCTCCCGGAGTTCCTGCAATGTTGGTCTTGCATCTAAGTTTTTTTAAATCAATTAAAAAGTATGATGTTTTTGCGCACCGATAACGTTTGTGTATGGTCAAGAGGGCGCTCAGATTTTAAATTGCCGTTCAATTACTTAAAAATATTGTTGTTCTTGACCTGTTAGGTGGGGGCCATATGCCTAATCAGGCTTATCACAAATAAGTTTGTTGCATCAAAGTGATACTATAGTATCATTACAATATGTTTAAAATAAAATCTGCTACCCTTGTTATTTGCGTACTTGTTTTCTTCTTGAATTTGTCTTTGTGTGATATGGCCTTTGCGTATATTGATCCTGGAGCTGGGAGCGCTTTATTTCAGCTTATTATAGCTGGTCTTGCCGGCCTTTTATGGATAGTTAAGGTTTATTGGCAGAAAATTATAAGTTTTTTTTCTAGGAAAAAAAACGGCAAGAAAACGCCTCCCCAATAATCTGTTATTTATGGATCAAAAAAAGATTTTGATCGCCCCGCTTTCCTCGTCTTTTCGTGATCCCGCAGGTTTTGTGTTTAAGGCTTCTCAAGGTATTCAGCGTGCCGTAACACATTATGGCCGTGCTTATTACGATGTTCTCATGCAGTCTCCTCTTTATGAGGAGTTGGTTCAGAAAAAATGGCTTGTGGCACACCGTGAGGTTAAAAATGAAGACGGGAATTTCTATAAGATTTTAGAGCCTAAGCAAATTCCCGTCATTACCTATCCGCATGAATGGAGTTTTTCTCAGTTTAAAGATGCGGCTCTTTTAACACTGAAGATACAGCTTCGTGCGATGGATTTGGGACTGAGTCTGCGTGACGCGACACCGTACAATATTCAGTTCGTAGGAACGGATCCCATTCATATCGATACGCTTTCATTTGAGAAATTAATTAACCAGCCTTGGAAAGCGTATAAACAATTTTGCGAAATGTTTTTAGCTCCGCTGGCTCTCATGTCCGAAAGATCGCTGAATTTTAATAAGTATATGGCGGTAGACTTAAATGGCATGGATTTACTTTTATCAAGCCGGCTTCTTCCGTGTCTTTCTTGGCTTAATCCGATATATCTGATACATTTACATTTACACGCATTGAGTCAAAAAAAATATGCTGATTCATCTCATGACACCAAAAATATAAGCATGTCTCCGCAGCGTCTCAAGATGTTAATTCACGGGTTATTTGATGGTGTTCAGTCCATAAGGCTTCGCAATCATAAGACAGAGTGGAGCCATTATTATGAGTCTCAAACTCATTACGGCGAAGATGCGCATAATTTTAAAGCCGATCAAATTAAGCGTTGGATTCTTGATATAGCGCCGAAGCAAACTTTAGATTTGGGGGGCAATGACGGCAAATTCAGCCGTATTGCTTCCGAATTGGGATCTTATACGCTGTGCGTGGATTTGGATGCGAATTGTATTGAAAGAAACTATCTCAGCTCAAAAACAAATGGAGATAGAAATATGCTCCCTGTTTTTCTCGATTTGTCAAAACCTTCTCCACAAATTGGCTGGAGTTGCACAGAGCGGGATAGCTTTTTTAACAGGGTTGCGCCAGATTTAACCATGGCCCTTGCCTTGATCCATCACCTCAGAATCAGCTTATCCGTTCCACTTGATCTAATTGCATTGTTTTTTAGCAAAATCAAAGGTTATCTTATTATTGAGTTTGTGCCGAAAGATGATCCCATGGTTCAAAAACTGTTACTTACACGTGAAGATATATTTTGGGATTATTCAGAAGAGAATTTTAAAAAGTGCTTTGGTCAGTATTTTCGATTTGTTGAGCAGGTCCAGATTCCTGGGACAAACCGCAATCTCTGTTTGCTTCAATCCAATTCATGAAGCTATCGTTTAAAGATCATCCGGTTTTATATCCTTTTTTATTTTCAATTTACTCTCCGTTGTTCATTTTTTCAAATAATGCAAGCGTAATAAGCCTCGGTTTATTTTTTGAAATCTTAATGGTTGTTTGTGCTGGCGTTACTGTTTTGTATTTGATCCTGAAACAACTCCTAAAAGATTCTCATCGCGCCGGATTTTTTTTTATTGTGATTTTGGCTTTTTTTATGCTGTATGACAATTTATTCGATTTTGGGATCGGCTATAAAATCGGCGCTTTTCTTGTTTGGCGCCACAAGTATATCCTCCCGGCTTGGACGCTTATCTTTTTTTTATTCGCCTACTGGTTTCTGATTAAAAAAGTAAAGGTTTCACCAAATTTGACTGGAATTTTAAATGTGGTAGGTCTTGTTCTTGTTTTGTTGAGCGTATTCAACACTGTTCTTTCGCTGAATGATAAAAGCATACAGAGGAAAGAGGTGGCTGACCCTAAAATAATCCGATCAGAGAGAGGGGTTGTCGCTGAATCAAGCAATCCCGATATTTATTATATTATTTTAGATATGTATGGCGGGAATGAGGTTCTGCTAGATTATTTTAATTATGACAATACGGATTTTTATGCTCAGCTCAGAAATCGGGGTTTTTTTGTCGCGGACCGCAGTGTTAGCAATTATGACATTACGCGGCGATCGCTTCCGTCATCTCTCAATATGCGGTATCTTGATTTGGAGAACGATTCACAAGATCAAAGTGATTATGCTGATTGGCATAGCGAACTGGTAAAGAACAGTGAGGTTTCTCGTTTTTTAAGAGCGAAAGGTTACCGATATATCAATGTTGGTTTTAAAAATGAGTATGCCGATGAAAATTATTTTGCCTCTGCGCGTGAAGCAAATGCTTTTGAAAGGTATATTTATTACAAAAGTTTATTGGAGCGAACCTTGTTTAAGTATCCGTTTGGATTGTATAGCCCGTCTATCGGAGCAAGTTATCGGAATTCGATCAGTTATCAGTTTAATGTTATGCGTGATATCGCCCGATTGGAAGGGCCTAATTTTGTTTACAATCATATTATTTCGCCGCATTGGCCGTATGTGTTTGATAAAAACTGTGAGCCCACATCTGTATTAAAATCTATCCGTATGGGACAGGGCAAAATGTATACGGACCAGATCCAGTGCGTGAACATTAAAACCCTTGAAGCCATCGATGCGATTCTTAAGGAGAAAAAGGGAAATGTTGTCATTCTGATTCAGGGGGATCATGGACCCGGCTTCGGATCGGCATCAGATTTTCGCCTGAATCCGGAATGGGTCAAGCAAAGACATATGATTTTAAACGCGTATTTTTTCCCGCAGGGAAAAATAAGCGAACAGCTTTATGGAGGAATCAGTCCGGTCAACTCATTTAGAGTTGTCTTTAATGAACTATTTAATCAGAACTTGGAGTTATTTCCCGATAAGGCATTTGCTTTTGAGAATAGCAGGCTTATTGATGTTACAAGCTTGATTCAAAAACATGCTAGTAAGCAGAATCAAAGAAGTGTTAGTGATTTAAATCAACCCTAATATTTCGAAAAATTAAATCCCTGAATCGCCACACGCATGAGATTGCGGTGACGTTCTTGAATTTTGTACATATTGGTATGTTGTGCTTAATAAGAAAGGTGAGTGGTGCGTTATTCCTTTCATGCCCACCGCAGCCTGCTACCGCATCGGTTGAGACGAGCTAAAACGGTAACTTTTGAACGCGGGCAATGGCCTCGATGACGTTATCTCTGAAACCAAAAGCACTTAAACGGAAATAGCCCTCTCCACTTGGGCCAAAACCAGATCCGGGGGTTCCTACGATATTTGCTTTTTCGAGTAGTAAATCAAAAAAGTCCCAAGACTTCATATTGTTAGGTGTTTTGAGCCAAACATAAGGCGCATGTATGCCGCCGAAGGTTTCAATGCCGGCTGATTGCAAGCCCTCGAGAATAAGTTTGGCATTTTCCATATAGTAAGAAATCATTTCTTTAACTTCTTTTTTACCGGCATTACTGTAAACAGCTTCGGCACCGCGCTGAATCGGATAAGACACCCCATTAAATTTGGTGGCATGGCGGCGATTCCAAAGACTATGAACAGATACTTTTTCACCTTTTTCATTTTTTGCGAACAAATCTTTTGGAATTACCGTAAAGGCACAGCGGGTTCCGGTGAATCCGGCTGTTTTCGAGAAGCTGCGGAATTCAATTGCCACTTCGTGCGCGCCTTCAATTTCAAAGATAGAGTGTGGCAAAGAATTGTCGGAAATAAAAGCTTCATAAGCTGCATCAAAAAGAATGATGGCATCGTTTTTCTTCGCGAAATCAACCCAGCTCTGCAGGTCCTTGCGGTCAAGTACCGTGCCTGTCGGATTGGCAGGCGAACAAAGATAAATTAAATCCACTTTTTCTTTCGGAAAAGCCGGCTTGAAATTATTTTCAGCTGTGGCGGGCATATAAACAAAGCCCTCGTACTTACCATCTTTAAAAGAGCCACTGCGTCCTGCCATGACATTTGTGTCGACATAGACGGGATAAACGGGATCAACCACGGCAATTTTTGAATCAAGGCTGAATATCTCCTGAATATTTCCGCAATCGCACTTAGAGCCATCCGAGACAAAAATTTCATCCGCATCAACTTTTGCTCCACGAGATTGAAAGTCGGTTTTAGCGATTGCCTCTCTGAGAAAGTCGTAGCCTTGTTCCGGGCCATATCCTCGAAAAGTTTTAGCATCGCCCATTTCATCCGTTGCTTTTTTAATCGCATCACGAATCGAGGTGGGGAGCGGAAGAACGACATCACCTATACCAAGACGAATAATTTTAGCTTGTGGGTTTTTGGCGGAGAATTCTTTTACCCGACGTCCAATTTCGGGAAAAAGATAGCCAGCCTGCAGTTTTTGGTAGTGAGAGTTGATTTTTGTCACGAGAAGGGTCTCCTGAATTAATTAGTAATGCCGATAAAAACCGAAGTGGAATTATACTTTATTCAATATGTCTAACCACGCATATTTACAGCTGGTCACATCAAAATAATAAATTATATTGATAAAGATATCTAATTATGACAAATTATAGCTAAATAAAACAGCAATAATCAAGAAGATGAAAAAATTAAAACAGTTTGTAGTCAATTTAAAGAGGCTTCGCCTTTTTCTCAAAAAGCTTGATTTAGAACCTGCGCATCTTTTTTTTCCCTCCGTGCTTTCTTTGGGCGCAGCGCTACTTGAAGGGGGGGCGTTTGCCTTGTTGGTGCCAACCATGCGCGGGATTATCGAGGCAAATTATCAATTTGCATATTCTGCTTCTGGTTTAGGTTGGGTGTTTCAGATATTTCCCCAGTTATTTTTAAA
The DNA here is from genome assembly GCA_002344825.1 of Candidatus Multiplicimicrobium inquinatum. Taxonomy (GTDB): domain Bacteria; phylum Omnitrophota; class Omnitrophia; order Omnitrophales; family Aquincolibacteriaceae; genus Multiplicimicrobium; species Multiplicimicrobium inquinatum. The sequence goes on from DDUN01000003.1 coordinate 15,142, forward strand.
TAACAACACGGCTATATTTATTTTCTTGGTTGCGCTTATTCTTGTTTTTATTATTATGAAAAATGTATTTGCTTACTCGGCAGCAGTGCTTATTTCCCATCGCATGTGGCGTTTTAACCACCAACTACGCTGCTTGATTTTTAATGCGTATGTTGGTTTTCGAAAAAGTTTTTTTGATAAAAACAGCGTTGGAAATTTACAAAATATTCTTACTGGTTATACCGAGCAAATTGCTGTTCAATTTAAACTATTTCAGAATGTGTTGTTCCATTTTTTTGCGCTTATTTCTTATCTAATTATTATGGTGTTTATCTCATGGCGCGTTGCGCTTTTTACCATAACGCTATTACCAATTATAATTTTTTCATTTAAAAAGTTGATTGGTCAAATTAAATTAAACTCTAATCAATTTGCGATACATTTTTCTGAGTTGGGAAAAAAAATTCTTAACTCGCTTTCGTGTATGCCGCTTATCAAGGCATCGAGTTCCGAGGAAAAAGAGAGAAAATGGTTTGAACGCACAAGCGATGAGGTGCGCAAACAGCAGATTAATATGGATGTAAGAATCTTATTAATTCCTCCCATGCAGGAAGTTTTTTTTGTTGTTTTATTATTTGTGTTAACAGGCTTTGTTGCGTATTTGTCAATCCACAGTCAGGATGGAAGTATCGCAGGGTATCTTGTGTTTTTCGTTATAGCAAGGAGGGCCATGAATAGCATTGGGCAACTTACTGTTTTTCAAGCGAATCTTGCATCAATTGCTGGGCCCTTAAGGCAAATCATGAAGATTTTTGAAGAAAGAAAAATAAATGAAGAAATTAGTGGCGGGGAGATATTTGTTCGTTTTGACGACAGAGTGATAATTAGAAATCTTACTTTTTTTTACCATGAGCGAGACGTGCTCAGAGATGTTTCATTTGAGGTTAAGAAGAATGAAATGATTGCCATTGTGGGAAAGACAGGCTCTGGCAAATCGACCTTAGCACAGCTTTTTATGCGTTTCTACGAACCGCCAAGAGGAACCATTTTTATAGATGGAAAAGATATTTTTGATCTGCAAATAGCATCTTGGAGAAAAAAAATTGCGTTTATTACGCAAGACAATTACCTGTTTGATGCCAGTTTTGAAGTTAATGTGAAATACGGATGTGAGCCTGAGCCGTTAAAGGCAGAAATCTTAGATGCTTTGGAGAAAGCGCAGCTCAGTGGGCTTTTAAGCAAGCTTCCGCAGGGGCTTGCAACCGAGATTGGAGAGCGCGGTATCCAGCTTTCTGGTGGTGAAAGACAGCGCTTGTCTTTGGCGCGCGCTATTTTGAGAAAGCCAGAAATTCTTATTTTGGATGAAGCCACAAGTGCTCTTGATTCTCAAACAGAACAATTGGTTCAGCGGGCTATTCTTGAAACTGTGAAAGGCAAAACGTCGATTGTGATAGCTCATCGACTTTCCACGATAAAGAATGCCGATAAAATCATTTTGCTGGAGGAAGGTAGGATTGTAGAGCAAGGCTCTTTTGATGAGTTGATTGCCTTGAATGGGCGGTTTAAGTCATATTGGATGCTGCAAGAGCAGGGATAGGGATGGGTTTTGTGCCTCTAAAGATATTGTAAAAATACGGATGACTAGTGATGCCGATTTGTAGGTTTTGGATTATGGCGGGAAATAGATTAGAGTCCTATTTTGCAACACTTATAGTGCGAGTGCGTTTTTATGGGTGTATTCATGCAAAAGGGAAGGTAGAGTTTGGCTTCGGGGTCCATTTTATTCCGTTTAATGCAAATAAGTTTTTAAGTGTTGTTTTTGATGGAGGTAATCGAATTGGAAATGGGACTGTATTCCAAGGTACCGGTCAGATGACATGGGGAAAGAATTCTTACTGCAGAGGATATTGTGTTTTTGGCACTAATGAAAAAATTGAAATTGGCGCAAATGTTATGATAGCTGATGCGGTTTCAATAAGAGACACAGATCATGTTTTCAGCGATATTTCCCGCCCATCTATGGTTCAGGGAATAAAAACAGCCCCCGTTATTATTGAAGACAATGCTTGGATAGGGCATGGTGCCGTTGTGCTAAAAGGGGTTCGCATAGGTAGGGGTGCTGTTGTTGGGGCTGGTGCAGTCGTGACTAAAAATGTCAAACCCTATGATGTCGTTGCAGGCATTCCAGCAAGAATTATTAGTAAAAGGACTTAGCTGATTTAAATGGTGAAGCCTTCTTTTTTTGTGGTGGGCACGCAAAAAGCCGGGACCACTACTCTTCATGAGATATTGAGACAGCACCCACAAATTTTTTTACCCAAAACTAAAGAGGCGCACTTTTTTGATTTTGACGATACATTTACAAAAGGATTTGACTGGTGGGTAGAGACATTTTTCAAGGAATGTAATTCGGGAAAAATAGCTGGTGCAATTACACCCGAATATCTTTTTTATCCGGAAGTGCCCTTGAGGATTAAAGAGATGTTAGGGGTAGATGTGAAAATTATTATAATTCTTCGCAATCCTGTTGATCGGGCATTTTCACACTATCTAATGACAAAAAGACGGGGGCTTGAAGCTTTAAGTTTTGATCAGGCTGTGGCAAAAGAGGCTGAAAGGTTGAAGGCGGGAAGAGACTTTGAAAGAGTGCATTACAGCTATTTCTCTCGTGGTTTGTATGCTAAGCAAGTAAAACGCTATCTTGATTTGTTTGGTGCGAAAAATGTATTAATTTTGAAATTCGAGGAAGATTTCTTGAAAGATAAATTAGCCACAATCGAAAAAATTTTGCGATTTCTGAATGTCTCGGTTATTCAATTAGATGTTGCAAAGAAAAGTAATTCCGCGTCGCGACCAAGAATGCCTGCGTTGAGCAGGTTTTTGTATTCAAGGAACTGGTTTAAAGAAAAAATTAAAAGAATTATTGTGTCGAAGGGGATAAGAAAAGAAATAAAGAATGTGTTAGTGTTTTTAGATCGTTTGAACCAGACAAAGACGAGATTAGAATATTTAACGTTGTATCAGAGAAAAAAGTATCTAAAATTATTCCACGAAGACATTAAGAAGTTAAGCCTGTTGACAGCGATGTCGTTTCAAGAGTGGTATGAATAGTTTGCTCAATCAAGGTTTTTTAGAGAAGCGTATTGCGATTGTTATTCTTAATTATAATAGCGCAAAAGATTTAAAAATATTTTTAGCTCAATTAATTAGCCAAAGGGGGGCGTTTCTTTCTTTTGTGATAGTAGATAATGCATCGCAGAAAGATTCTGTCGAAAGTTTTCAGTCTTGGCTTGCAAGCTGGCGACCCGATGCTTTTTGCGGGACACCCCGTCAGGCTGAAGAATGGATAATGCAGTACCCACAAATTGCCAGCAGAGATAAAAATATTTTTTTTATAAAAAATAGTGAAAACCGAGGTTTTTCTGCCGGAAATAATATTGGAATTCGGGTGGCAGAGAAATTAAATGTCGATGCTGTGCTAATCACCAATCCCGATATTTGTATTGAAGGCAGTGAGTGCGTGGCTGATTTGGGACGCCAGCTTTTTTCTAGCGCCGAATTTTGTGTGGCAGTACCTCGTGTTTTATATTTTGGGAAGGACCAAAATCCTCGTTGGGAGCCAACGACCTTCTGGGAGGAGTTGTTTTGGTTGTCGCCATTTCCATTTGCCAAAATAAGGCGATCTGATTTAACTGAAAACTTGAAGCCTCATGAAATTGACCAGTTTGCGGGTTGTTTCTTCATGGTAAAACTAGATTTTTTAAGGAAAATAAATTATTTAGATGAAAGGTTTTTTCTTTATCGAGAAGAAGCTATGCTGTCAGTAAGGGCCAAAACAAACGAACAAAAAATACTGTATGTCCCTCAGGTTTGTGTCAAGCATGAAAGCATCCACTCAGATCAAAAGTCCCATCTATTTTTGCGGCAGTACCATTTGCTTCGAAGTAAAAAAATATTCCTAGAAAACCACACAGCATTTGGAGCGCTCGGGCGTTTCTTGATTTTGTTTTTTAATGCACTTTGGGCGTTATGGCCTATTTTTAAAAATATTTTCTTAAAAAGAACCAGAAAAAATGAGAAGCGTAGGCAAGGCTAAACGATGAAAAAAAAATATATTAAAATCTTACACGTTGTTGGCGCTCGGCCTAATTTTATGAAGGTGGCCCCTGTGATGAGAGCTGTTTCTAAATACAAGAGATTTAAACAAATCCTTGTTCATACGGGACAACATTACAGTGCAAACATGTCTGATGTTTTTTTTCAGCAGTTAGATCTCCCCAAACCTGATTACAGCCTAGGAGTGGGATCTGGCACACATACCTTTCAAACGGCGCAAGTTATGATTCGATTTGAAAAGGTGGTAGACCATGAGAAACCCAGTTTGGTAATCGTTTATGGAGATGTGAATTCAACAGTAGCTGCTGCCCTTGTTTGTGCAAAAAAGGGTATAAAAATCGGGCATGTGGAGGCTGGGCTTAGATCTTTTGATAGAGAAATGCCCGAGGAAACTAATAGGATTTTGACAGATCACCTATGTCAGTATCTTTTTACGCCTTCGCTTGATGGTAATCAAAATTTAATCAAAGAGGGTATTTCAGCAAAGAAAATTTTTTTTGTTGGGAATGTCATGATAGATACGCTTGTTTATCTTGAGCCCAAACTAGAAAAGCCAAAGATAGAAGGGCTTTCAGAAAAATATGTGCTTGTAACGTTGCATAGGCCTTCAAATGTTGATGATTCTCAAAGACTGAAGTTTATATTTAAAGAACTTGTGCGTGTAAGTAAATTTTTTCAAATTATTTTCCCTGTTCACCCTCGAACCAAAGAGAGATTAGAAAAAATAAACCCATCACTTTTGAGAAAAAAACAAATTTTATTTACAGATCCACTTGGGTATGTGGAGTTTTTATCATTAGAGAAAAATGCGGTGGCTGTACTAACTGATTCCGGCGGTGTTCAAGAAGAAACCACCTATTTAGGAATTCCCTGCTTTACTCTCCGTGATAATACAGAGCGTCCGATCACACTAACAATCGGAACAAATCATTTGTTAGGAAGCCGCCCCAAAGAATTGTTTTTTCATTTAATGAAACATAAAAAACGTGTCGCTAAAATACCTGCGTTGTGGGACGGGAAAGCTGCGGGGCGAATAGCAAATGTGCTGAATCAAGTAATTTAAAATGATTTATTTTCTTGTTCCTAGAAATCTTTCCAGGGCAGTTGCTGCGTCTCAGATCGTTCCAATGGCTGCGAATATTCCCAATCAGGTAAAAACTATAGTTTTTAAATCTAATAAAAATTTTATCCAAACCGAAAACTCTTTGTTGCTGAAACAAAGTTTGGTGGTGATGCTGATTTGCAATTTGAAGTCAGGCGATGTTGTTTATACTCGAGAATTTGATGATTTTTTAAAGAGTCTTTTTGTTAAGATTATTTTGAGAAAAAAGATCAAAATAATCTATAACTTTAGAGGGTTGGGTAGCGAAGAAAGCTGGGGGAGGCATAGATCGAAAATTAGACGAAGCATTTTGCAGGTAATTGAAGGCTTAATATATTATTGTGCTGATGAGGTTGTTGTGGTTTCGAATAATTTTAAAAGATACTTAAAGCATAAATATGGAAGCAGAAAAACGGATGTTATTGAGATGCACTGTTCAGTTGCGAGAAATTATTTGAAGCAATCATTTTCTCGAGGTTCTTTACGATTTCTTTACTTAGGCGGATTCAGTGTTTGGCAAAAGCCATGTGAAGTAATCGAGATTTTTAAAAAATTGAAGAAAAAGTATCATGGCTCAAAGCTTACTATTATTAGTTATAGTCAGCCGGATGCCCGGCTTCAGAACTTAATTGAATCTAATAACGTCGAGATTATATCTCTTTCGCATGAAAATGTAGTTCAAGTGTTGCCATTATATGATTTTGGATTTATTTTGCGCGACAACATTTTAATGAATCAGGTTTCATCACCAATTAAGTTTTCCGAGTATGTGGCCATGGGTGTTGTTCCAATTATCAGTCCTGGAGTTGGCGATTTTTATGAAGTGTCTAAGCGTAAGGCGCTGGCTGTTTGCACGAATGACCACTTTGATTTTAGTTTAGATGATTTTGAAAAAATTCTCAATGATGAGAAAATTCATGAAAGACTGTATGAGTTTTCAAAGGATTTTCTTTGGAAGAATTCCTTGAGAAAATTTCCAGTCTGATGAGTTGATTTTTAATCGAGATGGTTGGAGATATTTGAATGAGACCTAAGTTAGAAGTGTTAGTTTCATGCATGTATCAAATCGATATGTCAATTGTAGAGAGAGCGAATATTTCATCAAGTGCTGTTGTTGTTAATCAATGTGATAGAGACTTGTATGAAGAGATTGCTGTGGGCGAAAATAGAATTAGAATGTTCTCATGTTTGGATAGAGGTTTATCGAAAAGTAGAAATAAAGCGTTAAAAGAGTCCGCGGCTGACATTTGTTTGTTGTGCGATGATGATGAACATCTTGAAGATGATTATGTTTCAAAAATACAAGAAGCATATGAGAAATATCCTGATGCGGATATTATCGCATTTAGGCTTGAGCGATCGTCTCGTTCTTATTGGACTGTCCCTAGAAGAATTAACTATCTCAACTCTTTGAAAATCTCTTCGTGTCAAATCAGCTTTAAACGAAATAGCATTATCGGACGCGGCATTTTTTTTGATGAGACATTTGGCGCTGGAACAAGGTACAGTTTTGGCGAAGAAAATATTTTTTTGTATGAATGTTTAAAAAAGGGGCTCAAAGTATATTATCTTCCAATAAAAATAGCTTTTGTTGCTGATGAAAAATCAACATGGTTTAATGGGTTTACAACGCAATATTTTTTTAACCGGGGTGTAATTACTCGAAGGTATATGGGGAGATTTTTTGCAATTCTATACGCTATTTATTTTGCTGTTTTTAAGTACTCCATTTATAAATCAGCGACTCCCTTTCGAACAGCTTTGGGAAAGATGATCGAAGGTGTTTGGAGAGATTAGACTTGACCGCCAAACATCAAAAGATTTGGAAGTGAGGGAGACTTTTTTGTGGAGCGGCATTACACTTTGGTTTGCAAAAACGCAGATTTTTTTTAAGTAAAGCATAGTCTGTTTTTTCGAAGAAAATAAGACAAGTTCTTTTTTGTAAGGAGCTCAATGTGAAGCATAAAACAACAAGAATGTGTGAATTCCTATGGCCGCTATACTTTATGGGATTTGCTTTGTTGCGTCCAGTAGTTAAACATTATGAAGAGCATAGCACCTTGATTTTAGTGGGTTTTGCATCATTAATCTCAGTTATATTTTTCTTTAATTATTTATGGACGCGCCAATTTAAGTGGGGTAGCGTCATCAATTTTATTTTAATCGTTACAAGTTTATTTTCTGTCGACATGTTGCTTCGCGGTAATTCTTTTTCCAACAGATATTTTTATGAATTTTTATATGGCCCCTTAGTTTCTGTTTTTCTTCTATCGCAGGTGCGGGACACAAAGCATTTATTGTTTGTTTACTCTTTTTTTTCGTTGCTGTTATTTGTGCTTTTTTGTGCGGATCCTTTTCGTGGATATGCTGTTTTTGGAGACTATATGGGGTGGGGGTTTAGTGTTGCCACGCCGGCTTTTATGGGGTTGTATCTTGGAGCGCGTTTTTTAAAAATGAGATGGATGTTTATTTTTGCGGGGGTATGTTTTTTTGAAACGCTTGTTTATGCAAACCGAGGTGCTTTTTTAAGTATTGTTTTTTTTCTTCTTCTGATGGAGCTTTTTTTAAATGTTTGGAATTTCAATAAAATGATCAAGTATCTGATTTTTTCGGTTTTTGTATTGTTTTTGGCCGGAAATATAGAGTCGATTTTTTTATCTGGGTACGATTTTGTGAAAAATCTAGGATACAAAAGCTATGCTTTAGAGAAGTTTTTTGATTTTTTGTTTGGGCAGGGCGATTCTCGGTTTATGTCCGATCGTGATGTGATATGGAGGGCCGCAATTGAAATGATTGATGAAAAACTTTTCTGGGGGCATGGAATGGGGGCTTTTCAAGAAAGGTTTGATGCTTACTCCCACAATATTTTTCTTGATTTTGCAATTTTTTATGGGGTTGTAGGAGCTCTGATATTTCTTTTGATTATTTTTTTTGCTTTGATTAAAGCGTTGGCTTTTAAAGAAGCTAATAAGCTTCTTGCTTTTTTATTTCTGTGCTTATGGTTTCCCAAACTTTTTTTTAGCCTTGTCTTTGTTGCAGACACTGCTTTTTGGTGTTTTCTATCTTTTGGGTTTATGGCCAAAAACTTATTGCTATATAGAAAGAAATTGCCTAGCAACCAGGGAGCTCAAGTGTGAGTGTTCGGGATATGGCAAGCAAGCTTGATCACTCGCTTTCATACAAAAAGGTAAGTTTCAAAAACGCAGGGCATTTTTGCAGAAAAAAATCAATTTTAAACCTAATCCATTCATTTAACTTGAACCCAGAGGGCACCTATTTTGATGTGGGTTGTAGCAATGGATATTTGACCCGTCTAATCACGGATGAGATTGGATTTAAAAAAGTTGTGGGATTGGATCACGCGGAAAGCCATTTAGAGAGGGCTCGGCTAGAAAACCCAGCAATAATTTTTGATTTTATTGATTTAAATTTAGTGCCACGGAGTGGGTGCCGTGAGGGTAGTGCTGATTTTGTAACCTGCTTTGAATGTTTGGAGCACGTGGGGAGTGTTAATAATGCAATTAAAAATATAGTTTCACTTTCAAAAGAGAAATCAGTAATTTTCGTTTCGGTTCCCATAGAGATTGGTTTTTGGGGAGTAATTAAGTTTCTTTGTAAGACAATTATTTTTCAGTATCGGTTGGATGAGTTGGCAGGTAAGCCCAGATGGAGTGAATATTTTTTTGATTTGATTAAGGGTGCCCGAATTTCAAAATATCGCGAGCTGCGTCAAGGGTGGAGTACGCATTTTGGGTTTGACTATCGCGAGGTAGATGAAGAGTTTTTAAAATTGGGACTCAAATTTAAAGCGTTTAACTCATTTACGACACGATTTTATGTGATTAAGAGGGGGCAGGGTTGAAGGTTTCCATTATTATTCCGACTTATCAAGAGATGAAGTGGATTGAAAAATGCCTGTTGAGTCTTTTGAAAAATAACTTGAATGTGGGTGAAGCAGAAATTCTTATTGTTGATGGCATAAGTACGGATGGAACCCGAAATATTGTAAGTCAATATATTGCTAAGTACCCCGGCCTTATCCGTATGATTGACAACTCTCGGTCATTTCAAGTCTTTGGGCTCAATGAGGCTATAAGAGAAGCAAAAGGGGAAATTATTATTCGGTGTGATGCCCACAGTCAGTATCCCGATGGCTACGTCGAAACTCTTTTTGGGTGGCATGAAAAAAATGTTGCGGATAATATCGGAGGGTGCTGGGATACTCTTCCAGGGGCGGGCACAGCCAAAGCAAAAGGGATTGCTATTGCGATGACATCTCCGGCGGGTGTGGGTTTTTCGTATCGAACAGCGCATGGCACTAATCCGCGCTATGTAGATACTGTGCCGTTTGGTAGCTGGAAAAGAAGCTTGTTTGATGAAGTGGGTTTTTTTGATGAGCGGTTTATTCGGGCTCAAGATTTAGAGCATAATGTTCGCATGAAAAAAATGGGCAAGAAGATAATGCTTTTGCCCTGGTTAAAAATTAAATACCACGCACGTGATAGTTGGCGAAAAATTTTTGAAATGTTTTTTCAGTATGGGTATTGGAAGAATAAAATTAACAAAAAGCATAAAATTCTTACAACATGGCGACAAATTGTCCCCCCGCTTTTTCTTTTAGGGGCGATATTTTTACTTTTGGGAAGTATTTCATTTTTATATCTTCGTGAATTGGCGGTGATTTGTTTTTTAAGCTACTTCTTAATCTTGTTCGCGGTATCTGTTAGCTTGGTTCGTAAGCAAGCCCAGCCAGCTGAGCTGTCCTTTTATGTTGCGACTTCTTTTGTGGTGATTCATCTTGCTTATGCGCTAGGGTACTGCAAAGGTCTTTGGGATTATTTTATTTTAAATCGAGACGATGAGCCAAATCATGTTAAAAACTTAACCAGGTGAGGTTGATGTTTTAACGATGGTTGCGGATACTCCTCTGATTCAATAATGGATGCCATGACTCGATCTGGAGCAATGCCATTTGTGATTATTGGACATTGAGATAGGAAACAGTATGCACGTGATCTTAAAAAGCAATTTTTGATCAGTTTCGCTCCAATTGTGCCGTATATATTCATGGTCACAGCGCGGGCGGTACGAGTTCCGTTTTGATAGAGGAGATTGCATTTGAAAGAAGAATTTTTGCATATGCCGTTGCTTATAACCAAATTACTACCGAATATCGCGTAGCAGCTTGAAACTAAATTATGGCAAAAAGTATTTTTGGAATGATATCGACCGTAGTTTCTTTTTTAATATAAGCTCTCGGTTTTAATGGCCAGAAGGATGGGTTGGGTAAATGAAATTGACAACTTCTTTTCTCTTATTGTCAGTTTGGATGATGTATGTGGGGGCCGCTCGAAAATGGTTTTTGCCGAATTTTCCTGATCAGTTGTTTGTTTCCCTTATTTTTTTTGCTGTCTTGTTGTATGTCTCAATTGGGTTTAAAATTTTTTTAAAATCTCCTTGTCCGCGTTGGTTCTACTTCTATTTTTTGGCTATCTTTTTCTGGGGAGTTATAGGAACTATTTATTCCAAGGTATCCAACCCTATGGTTTTACTTTGCGGGCTCAGCAACTACTTTTCGTTTTTTCCGCTTTGTCTTGCTGCTGCCTTCGTATTCCGCGATAATGATCAGCTCATAGAGTTTTTTAAAAAGATGGCTTATTTTACCGTGCCTGTTTTGATTTTGGGTTTTTTGCAGTACAGTAGTCCGGCAGATAGTTTGATTAATAAATATGTTGATAGTGAAAAGTTTGTTGCCACGATGGGTGGGCAATATGCCAGGGTAACAGGCACTTTCTCGTATATTGCGGGCTATTCAATTTTTTTAACGTTTGCTTTTACGATAACTCTCGGTGCTGTCGTAATGAGAGCTAATTTGAAGGAGGTTGTTTTATTGGGCGGCTTTTTAGTAGGAGTTTTTTTGAACGCGCTTATGACTGGGTCTAGAACGGCAGTCTGGTGGTGTATTATTAATTTGTCTTTATTTTTAGGGGTCTATTGTTTTTTGAAACTAAAATCTCTTATACCAACCTTGTTTAAGCTTAGTCTGGTGTTTGCGCTTGGATTTTATTTGCTCTCTCAAAATCCTCAAGTGAATCAAATTTATAGCGCATTTTCAAGCCGAGCGCACGCATTCAGTGAAGAAATAACAAACAGACTTGACGACAACTTTACGCCGTTTAAATTCTTAAACCAAGCGGGTCTTATTGGCTATGGAATGGGGACGACTTATCCGCCATCTTATAGATATATTAAGAATTGGCATGACATGACTCAAGATTTTGAAGAAGAGCCTGAGAGGGTTCTGTTGGAGCTCGGGCTCGTTGGTTATCTGCTCGTGTATTCGTGGCGATTTCTGATTTTTATTTACTGCTTGTCCATTTGTTTTAAGTTAAGGAGATTTCGGGAGTTTGGGTTGGTATTAAGTCTTACTATTTATCAGGTCTCTTTTTTGCAGATGAATCATTTGCTTTTTAATGCTACTTCTTCTTTTTTATACTGGTTTGCGATAGGGTGTGTTGTGTTGATTCGTCATAACCGTTTGAAAGCAGAATTTAATAAATGAAAAAAAATCTAAGAGTAGCTGTTTGCCACCCTTTAAAGCAGCATTCGCATCAGTTGGCATTTGGGCTGGCAAAAAGCGGCATTTTGAGTGTCTATATTTCGGGTTCACCCGTTTTAAAAAAGCATCAACAGTGGGTGTCATTTTTTTTGGGTGGAAAATCTCTTCGCACCATTAATGGTTTTCCCGAAGAACATGTTTGGTGGGTTCCTGCCGGGGTTATTTTTTATTTTCTTGCCGGTAAAATCAGTAACAAAACAATCAAATCATTTTTTACTTTTGCAGGCAATTGGTTTTCAGACTTTATTTATTCCCTCGTTATTCCATGGAATGAAATTGATATGGTTGTCGGCTATGAGGAAGCGTGTAGGAGTGTTTTTTTGCGGGCAAAAAAAATGGGAAAAATTACTGTGTTAGATGCTGCAAGTTTGCACTACCAAGCGCAGGATAAATATTTTACAGGCTATGCGGAGCCTGATTTTTTACATACGATTAAGAATAAAATAAAAAAGATGGAGCTAAGCTTAACCGATCACGTTATTACTCTAACGACGCTTGCTCAAGAAGGCTATGTTGAATCGGGCGTGCCATTTGAAAAAACATCAGTATTGCATCTTGGTGTTGATATTGAAATATTCAAACCTAAAATGCATGCTGCTAATTTTTGGTCTGAAAAAAAGACATTTGATTTTGTTTTTTGCGGCAATTTTTTTGTGAGAAAAGGTTTGGATATTCTTATTGAAAGCTTTCGAATCGTTTCCGAAGAACATCCCGAGGCGTATTTATCGGTTATTGGTGATTGCGGGGAGCTGTCAGAAGCTCTTGCTAATGGAAAGAATATCAAAATTTTAGGGAAAAAAAGCCAAAAAGAAATAGCGGCAATTTATCAAGATACGGATTGTTTTGTGCTTCCATCGCGGCATGACTCCTGTTCAATGGCAGTTTTGGAAGCTATGGCTTGTGGATTGCCTGTGATTCTTTCAGATCAGAATGGGGCAAAGGATTTTGTTGTGGATTCAAAAAATGGCTGGGTTGTTAAAGTAGCCGATGTAGATGAACTTGCGAATAGAATGCTTTGCTGTATAAAAGACAAAGGCAAGCTGCATGAAATGAGACCGCTTTGCAGGGAGACAGCAGAGAGCCACACATGGGAAAGATATTATGCGGACGCTACTAATTTGATTTGTAGAGTTTCAAGCTTATTAGAGGTGAGAGAAAATGATAATAAAAAAAGTGCGTGAGTTTATTTTAAAAAAAGTGGAAGCGCAAGGCGTTCAAGATATACCAGATGACGCCAAGTTGATTGAGTTGGGAATATTGGATTCATTTCTAGTTGTTGAGTTGATGACTTACATCGAAGAACAGTTTCGCATCAAGATTGATGTTTCAGATTTGACAGAAGAAAATGTTGCTACTTTGAGACACATAGAAAAATTTGTTTTGGAAAAAATCAAGAGCGTGGAATAGGGTGATTGATTTGAGGGGGCACCGGGGCATTGGGCTAGGTTGTCTTCGGCAGAGTTTCAAAGCTAGAAATCAGAACAATGACAGATCTTTTCTGGTCGATCTGCACCAAAAGATGGTTTTTTCTGTTGGCGTCCTTAAAGGGCAAAAGAATATATCGAGGGCATTTTGAGATGATATCGATCGTAGTTCCTTTTTTTAATATAAACGAACGATTTGAATTATTAGAAGGCTGCATAGAATCTATTTTGCTTCAAACTTCTAAAGACTATGAAATTGTTCTCATTGATGATGGAAGCACTGACGGTACAAGTCAAAGAGTTAGGGGTGGGCTCTGCATTGATTTAAAAAAAAAACAAGTGCCTTTTATCTATAAAAGAATTGAGTGTAATCATGGAGTTTGTACGGCCAGAAACGCAGGTGTTGAGTTCGCGCGCGGCGAGATAGTCGCATTTTTAGATTACGATGATCTTTTGTTAAGTGAGTATGTTAAAAATATTACGGAATATTTCAAGAGGCCCAATAGTAAAGTATGGGCGGTTTGTTCCGCTTTTTACTATTCTAATTTTTATGGGTATGAAAAATTGAGTGGAGCGGTTTGTGAAGTTAATTTGGATGACTTCACGGAGACGCAGTTAATAAGTTTTTTGATCGTAAACAATTTCCCATTCCCAATGGGAAGCGGAATAGCAATCAGAAGGCAGTATATGTTGGAAAACAAGGTGTTTTTTTCTGAAAAATTGAATCGAGAAACTGCAGAAGATGTCGAGTTTGGCTTCCGCTTATTGAGTAGGAATGAAATGCCGCATTTTTTTTACAAAGAATTGATTGTTTGCCGATCTTATTATTCCTTCTTATCAAGACGTCGTGGGGATCTGATAAGGACAGATCAAATGGAGCTATGTAAATATATGTATAAGCAGTCAGTAAGGAAGTTGGCTAAGCGAGCAGAGGCTAAGATGTCTCTTGAAGAACGGGTTCTCTTCCGAAGAAAGAGATGGGAGGCCATGAAGTACTTTCGCGTGCAGAGCTTGATTTTGAGAAGAAAATATAGTCAATGGTTTAAAATATCGCCTAATTTAAGAGTAGTAAAATTAGTGTTACGCATGTTTTTTATTTTTTTAGCGAAACATAGTTTTCTGGATGTGTTGGCGATGTGGAGTTTTTTGAAAACTAAAAACGATGACTCTGCATTGTCGCGTGTAAAAGAGCAGCTCCCAGGGATCGTTTTACGGTACAGAAAAGCTCTGCATTAAAAACACAGTCTCAAAGGGGTGTGTTTTACTCCGCATCTTTTTTAATTTAAATGGGAGGTGCTATATATAGAATTTTTTTTGATTGTGCGCATGATTTAGTTTGCGTCAGCATTACTTTTGGATTATTCCAAAGGCAGAGATTTCTTTGATGCCGAAAGTAGAGCAACACGATCCGTTCACACAGATCATGGAATGATTTGATGCCTAAAATGTTTCTGAATTAGTACGAAAAGCTCAAAAAAACCGAAACTCTCTATTTGTCAGCATCTTGATTTAGGGTGTGAGGTTAAGGAAGTCTAGATAAACAATACAATGGTATGACCAATTTTTTAACGCTACATCAATTGGTTCAACATTCAGCCAAGGCTTGTCCGTCTCAGGTTGCGATTTCCGGGCCCGATGGAGAGTATACATATCATGAAGCAGATCAATGGGCCAATCGAGTTGCCCATGCTTTGATATTGAATGGAGTCAAAAAAGGTGATCGGGTTGGTGTGCACTTGGAACGCGGAGCAAAGTCTCTTATTCTTTTTCAGGGGATATTAAGGGTGGGTGCTATTTATGTTCCGATCGATAGTAAGACTCCGATTCATGGGGTTAGTGAAATTATTTCCAATTGTTCGCCTTATGCGATTTTCACAACACAGAGCTTGTCTCAAGCGATTGTCCAGATTTGTACAAGTGAAGTTAAATATTTTACGCCGAGTCTTGGAAGCGACGACATCTTCAGTTGGGGCAATTTAAACACACAATCGTCCGAAGATGTATCAGGATTGCCTTTAATTGATGAGCATGATCCTGCTTATATCCTCTACACGTCGGGTTCTACAGGCAAGCCAAAAGGTGTCTGTCTGAGTCATAAGAATGCTCTCTCTTTTATTTATTGGGCGGCAACACTGACTCGTGCTCACCGCCGGCATGTTTTTGCCAATCACGCATCATTTAGCTTTGGTATTTCAGTTTATGATATTTATGTTCCTTTGCTGGTTTGCGCAAAAGTAGTCATAGTACCTGAGAGCATTACTTTTTTTGGGAAGAGTATGATGAATTTTATTGCAAAAGAAAATGTCACCCACTGGTATTCTGTTCCGACAGCGGTGCTTCTTATGATGGAATGCGAAAATTTCTTTGAATCAATAAAAAATCATATTGAGACGATGATGTTTGCGGGAGAGCCTTTTGCTAAAGCTCAAGTAAACAAGTTACGTAAAAATTTACCCGGTGTACAAATTATTAATTTTTATGGAGCTACTGAAACAAACGTGTCGTGTTACCATGAAATTAATGATGAAATCCCGGATTCGTTACCGGCCACGCCGATCGGCAAAGCCGCATGCTTGGATGAAATTTGGATTGATAATCAGGGCGAAGACCCAGATTTAAACACCGGAGAACTTCTTATCAAGGGACCGACTGTCATGTTGGGTTATTGGGGTGGAGAATTAATAAGGGACCGTATATACCGGTCCAAAGATATTGTTCGAAGAGATAGCGATGGTGTTTTTCATTACATCGGCAGGACCGATAGAATCGTCAAAATTAAGGGGTATCGCGTTGCTTTATCAGAAATTGAGCAAACCATTCTTAGGCATCCAAACATCCGTGAAGCCGTTGTGTCTCTGGAAGGGGATGGTCTCAATGCGAAGCTTGTTGGGTATGCGACTCTTAAGGATCCTAATAGTATTCCCGGTTTAATGGAGTTGAAAAAGCTGTGTGCTGATTATTTGGCTCCGTATAAAATCATTCATAAAATTAATTTTCTTCCAAGGTTTCCGCTTAATGCCAACGGTAAGGTGGATATAGCGGCTCTTATTAATCAAGGCAAGTAGACAGGAATTTTGTGACAAAATCGTTTGATGTTCTGATATGCGGCGCGGGAATTTCAGGTCTTTATTGCGGCCAAAGAATTCTTGAAGATGCCGCTCGCAAAGGAAGAAAAATCAGGGTCGGGATTATAGAGTCGCGCAGCAGGGTGGGCGGGCGTATTTGGACCACAAGGTTTCCTGAGTTTCCGGACACGAATTTGGAACTTGGTGCATTCCGATTTATGGAAAACCATCATTTGGTGGCTAAGCTTGTTAAAAAATATGGCCTCAAAACAGAGCTAGTTCATTCCGAAGACCAACAGCTTTATTTTTTGCGGGGCAAAAAGTACATTAAAAATAATGTGCGAGCCATTAACTCGGCATATCATTTGCAGCCTGCAGAGGCTGGAATGACCGCCGCGCAGCTTCTGGAATTTGCGATTAAAAAAGCAATGCCGGGGTACCGCTGGGATAGTTTTAAGGCCCCTCATGATCAAATTCAGCTAGCCTTGAAAAAGGCGGATGCATCAAATCTTGGTTTCAAGCACTTTTTATTGCAGTTTATTTCTAATGAAGCATTTTGTTTAATCCGAGACAGCTCCGGATACGACTCCAGTTTTTTTAATTGGAATTCCCGCGAAGCGCTTGCTCATGTTGTTAACGACTTCGTGTTATCTCCGAAGTCATTTTCACTGCATGGCGGAAGTGATCAGCTAATAAAATCATTGAAAGCTGACTTTTTAGAATTGGGAGGAGAAATTTATTTAAATACAAGTTTGCAGAATTTTAACTTAGTCCGATCCGGCTCTGAACGCGTCATTCAGTGCGGTGTGTCTGACGGAAAGTCAAAAAAAACGCAACTGGTAAAAGCCAAAGAGCTAATTCTTGCCATTCCTCAAAAACCATTATTTCAATTAATGCATCGATCTCCGGCAATCCGAAGTCCCGAAGTGGATCGTTTGCTTAGTTCAGTTTATCCGCTCAATGCGGTAAAAATTTTTCTTGGCTATGATACGTCTTGGTGGAAGAAAGTCTGTCCTCAGGTGACCATGTCGATTTCAGATAGCCCGCTTCGGAAGACCTTTTATCAGTTGCCAACAAAGAAGGATGGGAAAAACAAGGGCGGTGTTTTACTTGCGGCATATTCGGATATGGAAAATTTTTACTTTTGGGATGGACTCATGCCGCCAGCCTCCAGTGGAAACTCGAAAGACATGGCAGAGGTTAATAGTGCCGTGACGGCCATGCTGAGCCGGATGCATGGTGCTAAAGTGCCGGTTCCGGTTGCGGGAAAAATTATAAGATGGTCTACAGAACACGCCGGCGCGGCTTTTCACGCTTGGAAGCCGGGGGTGGATTGCATAAAGGTCAGAGAGAACATCAGTAAGCCCGTTGCGGATGTTCCGGTTTATATTTGTGGTGAAGCGTATTCTTCTTATCAATGCTGGATGGAAGGCGCTTTAATTTCTGCCGATTCAATGTTGAATAAGTACTTTGATAATACTAAAAAAAGGTAAATAAGGATTTTGTTAACTCAATCTAAACATGAAAAGCTCTATGACTGATACCGATTTTGATGTGATTATTATCGGAGGGGGAGTTATCGGTTTAAGTGCGGCATATTATTCGGCCTTTTCAGGAAAACGCACTTTGCTGTTAGAAAAGAATGATTTTTTTCATGATCTGGGCAGTTCCGGCGGGAATTCACGTTTTTTCCGAGTTATGTACTCTGATCCGAAGTTGGCGAGGTTGTCTGAAACTTCATACTCTTTATGGAAGCAAGTCGAGAAGGAGACGGGGATTTCTGTTTTGAATGAGCAGCCATTGCTTTTTTATGGTAGTAGAAATGTAAAAGATACAGTCGAAGGAGACTTTAATAATTCGGATCAAGTGATGAGGAAAATGGGAATTCCCTTTAAGTTTTTGAACTCAGCAGAGATTCAGAGACATTATAGTGTGTTTAAAAAATTGCCCGAAGAGTTTGTAGGGCTCATTCAGGAGAACTCAGCCGTTATTCAAGCCAGAAATGCCCTGCGCGCATTTCATCATCTGGCTAAAAATGCGGGTGCCAACCTCATGACGAATTCTCCAGCTTCTATTTGTGATGTCTCAGATTCCGGAAAAATCATTACGATTAAAACCCCAACCGGTCTCTATCGTACATCATCGCTGATTTTGGCTCCCGGTGTTTGGACCAATGAAATCATTGCCCCTCTTAAAGTTCAATTCGATCTGACGATTTGGCAAATGACAGTTGGCTACTACGGAGTTGAGAACCCAAATCTTAATTACCCTTTTTGGTATGAATTTGGAGAGTCGGCTGTGGCCGGGCAAGGGTTGTATTATGGCTTTCCGGTTGGAACCGACTATGAGGGGTGTATTAAGGCTAGCTGTGATTTTACTTTTAATCAGTATGATAAAGTGCAGAGCTGTTCACGAATGGTAGATCCCAAAGCTCTTGAGATGATTTCTACCCATTTGGTTAGAAGATTTCATGGAATTAACCCTTCACCAATGCACTCATCAACGTGCATGTACACAATGAGTAAAGACTATCGGATGATTTTAGGGTTGTTGCCGGGGTATAAAAATATTGCAATATTGACAGGGGAGTCGGGTAGAGCATTTAAATACGCCCCGATTTTTGGACGTATATTCAACAGCTTAGTAAGCGATGGTGACCCCATGTATGACATCGATTGTATTTCAATTAATAGACCCAATATATTCAATAGTTTTAAACAGGATGTAAAGCAATATGAGTGAGCGATCAATAAAAAACTTCATGATTGGCGCACTTATTGTCTCTGTCCCACTCTTGATTTGCGGCGGGGCCCAAGTGAATAAGTATTTTAAATGGGAAGGAGCGCTCTCTTATTTTTTATTAGGGCAGGTTGTTTTTTTTGCGTTTATTTTAGTGTTTGAGCGGCTGGTAGGCAGAATTTCAGAAGAGCAGGCCTTGTACTATGTTATCGCTTCGATTGCTTTTTTAGGTATTGTTTTTTACTTCGTCTATCCTATTGCTAATTCAGGGGTGGTTGGAGGCGGAAGCGATAATGATGACGCGTATAATCTGGCGGCCAGAGCTCTGCTCAAGGGAGTATACCCATACCGGGAGCATACGTACCTCGGTGGAGGAATTGCATATTTTCCTGGAGCAATTTTCTTGTCATTGCCGGCTGTCATTTTAGGTAACGCGGCGCTTCAGACCTTTGTGTGGTTAATACCTTTTTGTTTTTTTCTAAAATATTTTTTAGAATCGTGGAAAGGTGTTTTATTTATTATTTCAGCGCTCATCATTTTTTGCCCCACATTTATTCAAACGGTTGTTGTCGGCTCTGATTTGATTGCAAGCGGTTGTTATATTTTCTTGTCTCTCTTTATGTTCATTGGCGCGGTGCGGCAGAATAAGCCTATGGCTGTTCGCATGGGGGCTATTGTTTTTCTTGGTATGGCGCTTTCTTCGAGAACAAACTATTTGTTTTTTTTACCTTTGTTAGGCGGGCTTCTTTTGAGAGAGAGGGGTTTTAAAGTAACTTGCGCTTATGTTGCGGCAATAATTCTAGTTTATTGTCTGGTTACATTGCCATTCTTTTTTTACTCCCCGAAGGAATTTTCTCCATTGATCGTTCAGGCTGGAAAACTATCTGAGTTTGACTATCTTCTCCCGAATGCGTCCAAAATCATACTGACAATAATTGCTTTTTTTACGTTGATATTCACGTTTCACAAAAAAGTAAACACTAAAACGGGTTTTCTGATACTCGGTTCAATTTTGCAAGCGATACCGCTTGTTTTTATTGCTGTGTTGGCCTCGATAAAAGACGGTAGCTTGAATCTTGGGATGGCGTGGTATTTTTTTCACTTTCTATTTTTTTCGATGAGCGCTGGGTGGCTTCTGCTTTGCCAAGATGGTTCAAAGTTGAGAGAAAAGTAATGAGTGCAATCAATGTTAGCAATGAGAGAAGCGTTGTCAGAGTATAAATGGTCTTTAATTTGAAATAATATGACCAGTCCTTTTTTATGTCGGTTTGTTGTATTGATATTATAGAAAATGCCAGAAAAAAGATTGCGCCAAATATATGGGTAAGAGAAAGAGTGGTTCGTTAAAACTTCATGCACAAGACCAGATATGCTTAAAAATCTTATAATCTTGGTAAGCTAGAAAGCCCCATGTTTAGTGGGGTTAGAATGATAGGGAAAAGTAAATTGCAGAGGATTGGTTTGAAGCTGAGCGACCATGGATTGATTATTATTTGGAAACAAAAAAGCCGAGCACAGTGATTACGCAGGCATGGCATTATGGGTTTTATGCTATTGGCGTGATTTTAATGTGCTTGTGGCTTAAATAGTAAACAAGTGTATATGAAGATTTATATGAAAGAAATTAAAAGCAATCTAGTTAAAAATGGATTTTCAAGGTGTTGTCGTTTTTTGAGGAATCTTTGTGCGTTGCACCGGCGAAAGAATTTTAATCTTCTGGTGCTAAATTATTTAGTTGTAAAAATCACTGGAAGAGGAGCGCTGGCAAAAGAAGAAATAAAATGGAAAGAAATACTTTTTTCGTATTCGTTTCCGGCTGATGATTATCTCATTATTGAGGAAGCTTATAATGCTTGGGGAAATTTGATGTCCTTCGAATTGTTTTTTCTTCGACTGGTTCGGAATAAGCTGAATTGGGAGTTGATAGCACCGAAAAGCGATATTCGGCATGAAGTGCTCGGAAACAAGCAAGGCTTAAATATCGGCGCGCCTGTCATTTATGTTATGTGGCATCACGGCGCCTATTTCATATGCAAATTGCTTCTCAAAATAATGCCGCATGCGACGCTTCATTATAATGATAAATTGTTCCCTGCGCAAAATGTGGCAATTATCATTCAATCTATTAAGACAGGGCATTCGATTCTTCACTTTATAGACGGAAAAGATGGTAAGCGCAATGTGATGGTTCCTTTTTTAAGCAAAACGCTCTTTATTCCATCTTCAATTATTAAAATTGCTAGAATGATGAAAGTTCCAATTATGCCAATAACTGCTTATTTTTATGAGCATGACGACATGAATCAGATTTATATCGGAGATCCTTTGTTTACACAGGATGAACTTGAGGCGATGACTGATCAAGCAGCCATATTAACTATTTGGAACTATTTTATGAAGGATTTGAAAGAAAAAGCACCGTGGTCAACTAATCCTTGGGTTATCAGTTTGTTATCAAAAAAATAAAAATGAAATTTAAATATTTCATCAATTCATTGATTAAAAGGATCCAGCGTAAAGAGCTATATTGCCCATCCTGCGGATGCACGAACTCTATTTCAGTTGACCGAAAATTTTGGGTAACGACTCTGCAGCGCTGTGCAGGTTGTAGCCTTTTATTTCGTCAACCTTTTAGTACGAACATTGAAAATAAATCTTATTATCAGACTGAGTATCGAGAGGGTTTTACAACATCAATGCCTTCGGTTCTCGAGCTTGAAAACCTTAAATCTGTTTTTTTCCAAAACACTCCCAAAGATTTTAAGTTCGTCATTAGTATTTTTAAGGCGCTTGGCTTTAAAAGCAACCAGAAAATATGTGATTTCGGGTGTTCGTGGGGCTACGGTAGTTGGCAGTTTTCGCAGGCTGGGTTCGATGTAGTGGCATTTGAAGTTTCAGAGCCGCGAGCGGCTTACGCCAAAGAAAAACTTAATGTATTGGTTACTTCCCGTGCTGTTGACATTAGAAAAGATAATGACATTTTTTTTTCGTCTCATGTGTTAGAACACTTGCCGAAATTAGAGCCTGTTCTCAATGAGGCTATTAATAGCATTGTTGTTGGCGGAGTTTTCATTGCTTTAACCCCCAACGGATCTTTTTCAAGGAGAAAAAAAGAACCTTATTGGTGGAGTAAGGCATGGGGCTTGAAGCATCCTAATTTTCTTGATGAAATTTTTTATAAAAATAGATTTAAGGCCTATCCCTACTTTATCGTAAGCTCTCCGTATAATCTAGATATGATAATGAACTGGGCCTCTTTCCCTAGTCAATTTATTGGGAATCTCGACGGAGAAGAGCTGTTAATAATTGTTAAAAAAGTACCATTTTAAAGCGGTTGTGGGGTCTAGCAGTTTGTAATGACTAAAAACACGGAGTGGTTTCAATATGGATTCATCTCCTTTTGACCTAAATTATTGGTGAGTATCCTTTAAAGCCCTTTTGTCTATTTTTAATTTTATGAAAGATGGTTCGCTAAAATTGAATTGGGAAAACTATTCAAAAGAGGCGACTATCATCAAATTTTGTTTTATAGGGCTTAAAAGTCAGGAAGTGGTGAAACTTGGTTTTGTTGCCGCAGACTTATTTTGTTCCTCTTGGTCGTTATGAGACCCGGGGGCTTGTGCTTAATAAAGCTCTCACAAATGGATTACCACGTGTTGTTTTCGATATGACAGGGTGCCGTACTAGTGATTTGATCGAAAAAGATGAAACAGGATTCATTTTGGGGCCTGAGGATGTGGATTTATTAGTGCAGTGTTTGCTTGACGTCATGAGACTGATTTCTGACAAAAATGTGATTGAAAACCGCCCGAACAAGTCAGCGCAATACTCTATTTTTAACGCCGCAAAGGGCATTGCTTTAACCCGCCGAGGCGTAATTGATAAACATGATTCATAATCGACATCAAATTCATATTTGGGTGCCGGAGTTGAATCAAACGGGGGGCATTCAGGCATTTTCTAGGTTTTTGATTAAGGCGATGCGAAAGTCTTTTGACGGAGAGGTTCATGTTTTTTCAAAGAAAGATAAAACCAGTCCAGTTATTGCTGAATTACAAGGTTGCTCATGGAGTGCATTCGGAGAAACACCCAGCACTTTTCAGACAATAATTTTTTCATTTAATATTCTTTTCGCGGCATTTTTAAGACATCCTCAGTTGATTATTGTTACGCATGCCCATTTTGCGGTAATAGCATTGATTTTAAAAAAAATACTAAAGCAAAAATATCTTGTGATTGCCCACGGTGTCGAAGTTTGGAATATAAATAACTGGCTATTAAAAAAAGCAATCAGGAATGCTGACAAGGTGCTTGCTGTAAGTAATTTTACAAAGCAAAGGCTTATTAGTCAGAATCTTGCGTTCGATGGTGGAATAACCATTTTTCCTAATACATTTGATGAGACTCGTTTTTGCATCGGAATGAGCGAAAAGAAAATTTTTGAAAAGTATGGGATTAGAAATCAAGATCAAATTCTTTTAACGGTTTGTAGACTTGTCCAATCGGAATTTAAAAAAGGATATGATTTGGTTTTAAGGGCCATGGTTGAATTGTCAAAACAACTTCCCGATCTTAAGTATGTGATTATTGGTGATGGAGAGGATCGTTGTCATCTCGATAGGACAATCAAGAATTTGCATTTGTCCGAACGAGTTATCTTGGCAGGGAGGGTTTCAGATGAAGAATTGCCAAAGTATTATAAGAGCGCGAATATTTTTGTTATGCCAAGCGAAAGGGAGGGATTTGGAATTGTCTATTTAGAAGCTTTAGCATGTGGCTTGCCAGTGATAGCGGCTCGCTGTGCCGGTGCTGTAGATGCATTAATGGGAGGAGAATTAGGAGATTTGATTGAGCCCGGCGATGTGATCGGTTTGACTAGAAAAATTTATGAAAGGCTGATGATGCCCTATTCCTTTGATATGAAAACAAAGTTAAATCAAAAAGCAAGTTACTATTTTGGTCAGAAAAAATTCAACCAGAGACTGTCCTCGATTCTAAATCAAGTGCTAAATGATTAAAAACATTAAAAGTTTGCAAATTTTAGGTTGCTTGGATCCAAGGTCTGGTGGGCCAACTTATTCTATAAAAAAACTCGCGGAACATTTGAGCGCAGCATCTGTTCAAGCCGACATTTGGACATTCAATTATCCTTTCCGAGATAAAAAAATTATTTTAGAAAACAATGCCAAGCACTTTATTGCTCCTGATTTTTTTCTATCAAGGAGATTGGCATCTTGGAGTCCGTGGGTTCAGAGCAGCCTTGAGGCGATAGCGAATCGGTATGATTTAATTCATAATCACGGACATTGGTTATTTGGAAACTATTGTGCGCGTCTTGTGGCTAGTAAGTTTAGAAAGCCTTTAATGATTTCACCCCGCGGCATGCTTGATCCGTGGTCTTTTGATTTAAAGGCAATGAAGAAAAAAGTTGCTTGGGGTCTTTATGAGAGAAAAAACCTTGAGGCTGCTACAATTTTTCATGCCACATCTCACATGGAAGCGGAATCTATAAGACGTCTTGGGCTGAAACAGCCTATAGCAGTGCTTCCAAACGGTGTTGACTGTAACAGTCCATTTGCAAGTTCGGAATACGTCAAACAAAAAAAGAAAGTGCTCCTCTTTTTATCACGAATAGATCCTAAAAAAGGATTGGAGCGGCTTTTTTCCATATGGCAACGACAAGAAGCAAAATTTGCTGATTGGGAGCTGGTAATTGCCGGAGATGGCGAGGATAAATATCTAAGAAAGCTAAAAGCGAGTGCCAGAAAGAAAGGTATCGGGGCGCGGATCCGCTGGGTTGGATTTGTGGAGCAAGACGCTAAAAAAAAATTATATCGAAATGCATCGTTATTCGTTTTGCCTACTTTTTCAGAAAATTTTGGAAATGCAATCGGGGAAGCGCTTTCATTTAATATTCCAATTATTACTACAAGTGGCACTCCTTGGGATGATGTTCAAAAGGAGCGCTGTGGCTGGTATGTCGAAAATAATGAGGAGGCAATTGAAGCGGCGCTGATTGAGGCTCTGCAAACTTCGGTAGTGAATCTGACGGAGATGGGGAAGCGTGGAAGACAACTTATTGAAAGAAAATATTCCTGGTTCAAGGTTGCTGATGAAATGGCTCAAACCTATCTATGGATTTTAAAAATGAGAGATACGCCTCCGAAGTGTATACGGTTTGATTAATAAAAAGATGAGTTTCACTGAACAAATTTTTCAAAACTGGAAAGACCTCTGATATGTGTGGTATTTGCGGAATTGTTGGGAAAGCTGATGAGCGTGTTATTGCGACAATGACAGAAGCTCTCGCTCGCCGCGGTCCTGATGACCGCGGGATTGCGGTGTTTCCCGAACAGGATGTTTATTTAGGGCACAGACGGCTGAGCGTTTTGGATCTTAGTACGAATGGACGGCAGCCGATGCGTTCTTCAAATGGTAGGGCAACAATTGTATTTAACGGAGAAATTTATAATTTTCGGGAACTTAAAGAAGAGCTGAATCAGAAAGGGCATATTTTTTCCACCAAAACAGATACAGAAGTTATTCTCGCGGGATACATAGAGTATGGAGTTGAAATTGTTAAAAAACTAAGGGGAATGTTCGCTTTTTGTATTTATGACCAGAAAGAAGAGAAGCTATTTTTATTTCGGGACGCAATAGGCATTAAGCCCCTTTACTACTTCCATAAAGGGGAAAGTTTTATTTTTGCTTCAGAAATCAAATCAATTTTAGCTTCAGGTTTACATCGGCCTCAGGCGAATTGGCAGGCTATATATGATTACTTTACTTACTTATACGTCCCCTGTCCTGAAACGGCATTTGCCGATATTTCTCAGCTTCCCCCGGGAAGTTTTCTTGTTTTTGATTTGCGGACGCATCAAATTAATATTTCGCAGTATTGGGCAATGTATGAAGACATTGGGCTTGTATCGGACGGAGAAATTTCCAGACAGATTCGAACTTGTCTTACAAACAGCGTGAAGCGGCAGATGATAAGCGACGTGCCGCTGGGTGTTATGCTGAGCGGAGGAATTGACTCGCAGATATTGACGGGGCTCATGGCACAGAACTCATCTCAAAGAGTGAATACTTTTACGCTGATGTTTGAAGACAGCCGCGTGAGCTCTTATGATGAGCGTTTTGCCGCACAGGAAATTGCCTCACGATTTAATACAAAACACCATGAAATTCCATTCGCTTTTAATGAGCCGGAGCAGATTTTTGAACTAATGGATTTTTTTGATCAACCTTTTGGTAATCCCACCGCGCTCTTGATGTATTTGATTTCAAAGTCGATAAAGCCTTTTGTTACTGTTGCACTTTGCGGCGCGGGCGGCGATGAATTGTTTGCAGGGTATCCTCGCTATCATCTTCCGCAGTTAAGACGAATTGATTCGTGGCTTCCTCGATTCATGAGGAAATCGGCTGAATTTATATTTTCAACGACTCGTGATGATTTCAGCTCCAACCGGCTAAGGCGCATCAAAAAATATTTTGACGGGAAGGACCCTGATTTTGTAAATGAGTTTCTAAATACGGTTTATTTTTTTTCGGAGAAAAACAAACAGCAGTTATTTAATTTAAAATACTTTAACCAGACATTTTTGAATTCAAACAGAATTTTAAAAAATAATTTTCTCAGTGGCGATAGCTCTGATTTTGGAAATAAAATGCTCGGTATGGATGTCCGTACTTTTCTTCTAAATAATATTTTAGAGTATACGGATAAGATGAGCATGGCGGTTGGGCTGGAAGTCCGGGTGCCTTACTTAGATGAAGATTTTGTCAGGCTGAGCTTAAACAGGGTGCCTTTTGACCGGAAAATTAATCTTTTTGACTCCAAGATTATTCTAAAAAAAACATTCGCTGATTTGCTGACGAAGAAAAAATATCCAAAGAAAGGGTTTAATTTGCCGATAGCTGTTTGGATGAGAGATGGTTTAGGGAGGGATTTTGTGGGTCGGGCGGGTAAGGGTACCGAGTTGGCGGAGATATTTGATTGGAAGTATATAAAATTTATTTATTCCCAGCACATGCAGGGAGTACGAGATAACTCTTATGAGTTGTTCTCCGTCATGGTTTTTGAACGATGGTATAGAAAGCATATTTTGTAATTTAAAGTGAGGCATTATGAAAAAGGTTAAGGCAGTCATTGTGGGAACTGGACTGATTTCCAAGAAAAAACATATTCCCGCCTTTTTGAACAATAAAAAAGCAGATTTAGTGGCTATATGCGATCTTAATGCCGCCGCCGCTGAGGCGACCGCAAAAAAATTTGGAATAGCAAAATTTTATTCAAATATTCAAGAAATGCTTGATCGGGAAAAGCCGGATTTGGTTGATATTTGCACGCCGCCAGCGTCGCATGCTGGTGTTGCTCTAACAGCAATTGATGCCGGCTGCCATGTTCTTATTGAAAAGCCGATGGCTCTCACCGAGGAAGAATGTGATGAGGTTATAAGGGCTGCGGATAAAAAAAACCTAAAAATATGTGTCGGACATTCAGATTTGTTTTACCCGCCTTTTATTGAGGCGCGCAAAATAGTCAGACAGGGTGGGATCGGAGAGTTTTCAGGCATGCATATCTTTCTATCCACCCCGACTGATTATATGACGGCAAAGCCCGACCACTGGGCAAATAAGCTGCCCGGAGGGGTGATTGGTGAATCTGGGCCACACGTTGTTTATATGACGCTTGCCTTTATTAATCCGATTAAATATGTAAAAGCAGATGTTTTAAAACAAACGCCATATGCATGGTCGCCTTATGATGATTACAGAATATCGCTTGTAGGGGAAAAAGCTATAAGCACCATTACCAGTGTTTACACAACTAATCAATGGGCAGCCAAAGTGGATATCTGGGGCACAGATGCGATGCTGCGTCTAGATCTGCAGACCATGACTTTAGTCCGGTACAAACGGACAAGTTTAAATAAAGTTCATGTTGCTTGGAGCGGCATCAGACAGGGGGTTCAAGAGATTGGCGCAGTTTTGAAAGCTGGGGCGCAGGTTGTTGCAGGCCAATATAAGCGGACGCATGATATTTTTATCGGAGAGTTTATCGAGAGTATTTTATATGATAGACCGTCGCCTGTTCCCGCAGATGAAGGGAAAGAAGCGGTAAGAATTATGAATTTAATTGTCCAAAAAATTAATCAAGCAAAAATAACCGAATCAGTAAATTCAAAATAAATGAAAACCTTTTTGTTTTAAGCATGAATATTATTGGGATAAATGCGTATCATGGAGACTCATCAGCTTGTCTTGTTATTGATGGAAAGCTAATTGCTGCTGCGGAAGAGGAGCGCTTTACTCGTGTCAAGCATTGGGCGGGGTTTCCATCGGAAGCTATTCTGTATTGTCTTCGCGAAGGAGGGCTTACCTTAGGTCAAATAGATGTGATTGCAATCAACAGTGATCCTTGTGCAAGCTTGGGGCGTAAAATAGAGTATGTTTTTTTTAATCAGCCGAGACTTCCATTGCTAATTGATCGACTAAAGAACTTGTGGAAGCGTATATGGGTACATAAAGCGTCAAAGAAAATATCAGTGATAGAAGGATTTAAGGGGGAAGTGGTTCGCGTTGAGCATCATCGGGCGCATCTTGCTTCAGCTTTTTTGCTTTCACCTTTTTCTCAGGCCGTGACTGTTTCAGTGGATGGCTTCGGGGATTTTGCCAGCACAAGCTGGGGTGTAGGCAATGGAACAAAAATCAAAATTGATGGGCGTGTTTACTTTCCGCATTCCCTGGGTGTTTTTTATCAGGCGCTGACTCAATATCTCGGGTTTTTGAATTACGGTGATGAGTATAAGGTGATGGGGCTTGCTCCGTATGGTGAGCCCAAATATTTGGATGAAATGCGCAAAATTGTTCTGCTGCAAGCGGACGGGACATTCAAATTAAACTTGGATTACTTTTGTCACCATCGCGAGGGTGTGGATTACCGTTGGGAAGGCGGCGTCCCGCATGTTGGTTTGTTGTTTTCAGGTGCTTTAGAGCAGCTGCTTGGTCAAGCGCGTCAGCCTCAAGATGAGATTAGCCAAAAGCACAAAGACCTCGCGCGTTCGATTCAAGCCATGTATGAAGAAGCCTTCTTTCACTTGCTGAATTCTTTACATAAACGATATCAGTTGGATTGCCTGGCTCTCGCGGGCGGATGCGCTATGAACTCGGTTGCGAACGGTAAAATCAGCCTTAAAACCCCCTTTAAGCAGGTTTATATTCAAGCCGCGGCCGGAGATGCCGGCGGCGCGATAGGAGCCGCATTTTCTTTTTGGCATCAAATGAATCCAAGTGCGGGGCGCTTTGAGGTTAAAAACGGTTCTTGGGGCGAGTCTTTTTCAGATGTCGCGATTGAGCATTGTATTGAGGCTTCAAGAGGTGAATTGGAAGATCAGGGTTGTGAGATCAGTTTTATTTCGGATGATCAGAAGCTTTGTCAGAAGACCGCTTCAGCGATTGAGCAAGGGAAAGTGATTGGATGGTTTCAGGGACGAATGGAATGGGGTGCCCGAGCATTGGGCAACCGTTCGATTTTAGGAGATCCCCGGCGAACCGATATGAAAGATATTTTGAATCTCAAAATTAAACGCCGAGAATCATTTCGGCCTTTTGCGCCGTCTATTTTAAGAGAAAAATCAAAAGATTGGTTTGAGAGAGACGACGAGGTTCCATTTATGGAGAAAGTTTTTCAGATTCGTCCCGAGAAAAGATCTTTGATTCCCGCCGTAACGCATGTGGATGGATCCGGGCGCCTTCAGACCGTAACGGAGGAAGCGAACCCGATCTACCATAAGTTGATTCAGAGTTTCGAAACTTTAACGGGTGTGCCGATTCTGCTCAACACATCATTTAATGAAAATGAGCCGATTGTCTGCAAGCCGAAAGAAGCTTTGAATTGTTTTTTGAGAACAAAGATGGATGTGTTGGTGTTGGGACATTTTATTATTGAGCGTAAAAGTAGTTAAAATACTGTGAGGTTTTTGTGTCAAACAATCTAGTTGTTGTTGCTGGTGGCGGTGGTTTTATTGGGGGGCATTTAGTTGCGGAGCTTGCCAGAAGAGGTTGCAAGAATATTCGCGTAATTGATAAGAAACCTATTTCAGATTGGTGGCAGGTGTTTCCGGAATTAGATAATCGTCAGCTTGATTTACAGTTAAAAGATGCTTGTGAGCAAGCCGTGGAGGGCGCTTCGGAGGTTTTTAACCTTGCTGCGGATATGGGGGGAATGGGATTTATTGAGAACAACAAAGCGCTTTGCATGCTTTCGGTTTTGATTAATACCAATCTTCTTTTAGCGGTGCAAAAATATAAAGTTAAAAAATATTTTTATGCTTCATCAGCATGTGTTTATGCGGCGGATAAGCAGGTTTCGGAGGATGTAACTGCACTTAAAGAAGAGGATGCTTATCCAGCCATGCCGGAAGACGGCTACGGCTGGGAAAAGCTTTTTAGCGAGAGGATGTGTCGACATTTTAGAGACGATTTTGGAATTTATACTCGTGTTGCACGTTTTCATAATGTCTATGGTCCGCAAGGGACATGGGATGGTGGGCGTGAAAAGGCGCCTGCAGCGATTTGTCGCAAGGTGATTCAGGCTAAGCTTTCAGGCAAACACGAAATTGAAATTTGGGGTAACGGACATCAAACCCGCAGCTTTATGTATATTGATGATTGCCTTAAAGGGATTGATCTGATTATGAATAGTCAAATTTTAGAGCCAATTAACTTGGGTAGCGATGAGCAGGTTTCCATTAATCAATTGGTGGATATTGTGGAAGAAATCGCAGGAGTCAAGTTGAAGCGTTCATATAATTTGAAGGCACCCAAGGGTGTGAATGGACGTAATAGCGATAACACCTTGATTAAGCAATATTTGAGTTGGGCACCGTCAGTCAGACTTAAAGATGGTTTGGAAAAAACCTATGCTTGGATTTACGACCAAATCAAAAACAATCGCAAATCACCCATTTATTGATTTTGAAGCCGAAGCTCTTAGTTCTTTATCATTTTTATTTTCCCGATGATGTTGTCAGTGCCCGTCACTATGAGGATCTTTGTGAGGGGCTAGCATTGCTTGGCTGGGATGTTGAAGTTTGGCCTGCCAATCGTAAATATAACGGTTCTTCGGAAAAACTAAAATCCAAAGATTCTTGGCATGATGTTGCGATTTGGCGAGTTTGGCGGCCTGTTTTAAAGCAATCGGGAGCATTGGGACGAATTGTTAATTCCGCTTGGATGCTTACTGCCTGGGCTGTTCGGTGGGTTTTTTTTATGAAATCGCGGCCACAAGTCGTTTTGATTGGAACTGATCCCATTCTGTCTTTGGTGGAGGCGATTGTAATGAGGTGGACGAGCCCTGCTGTTAAAATTGTGCATTGGTGTTTTGATCTTTATCCTGAGGCTGCCGTTGCAGATCGTAAAATTATAAAAGACGGGATGCTACATAAGTTTTTGAAATGGCTTATGGCAAAGGCTTATTGCGCTTGTGATTCGGTTGTCGACTTGGGAATATGCATGAAAAATTTGCTACAGCACTATCTGCCAGATACTAAAAATCCTGCCACACTAACACCTTGGGCCTTTTATGAGCCGGACTGTGTGAATCAGTCTAATTTGCTCGAGCGCGAAAAACTGTTTGGCTCAGCGCAATTAGGTATTCTTTATTCCGGTAATTTTGGATTAGCCCATTCAGCTGATTTGTCATTTCGTCTTGCTAAGAAACTTAAAGGGACAATGGTGCAGTTTTGTTTTTCCATTCGTGGGCCTAGGGTGGGGGATCTTAAGTGGCAGTCTGAGGAGCAAAGCATACCTGTTCATTTTGCTGATTTTGTTTCGGAAAATTATTTGAATATGCGGCTGGAGGCGGCGGATATTCATTTGGTAAGTTTAAAACCGGAATGGACGGGAATGGTTGTGCCGTCCAAGTTTTTTGGAGCCATTGCGGCGGGGAGGCCGGTCCTTTTTGAAGGTTCACCGGAGTCGTCGATTGCAAAATGGATTACCCAGTTTGGGTTAGGTTGGGTTCTTACTGAAGAAAGCTATGCGAAGGTTGCAGATGAGTTAGTTCAAATCTCTCAAAATCCAAACGAGCTGAAAAGGCTGAAACAGCATTGTCTCGATACTTACCAAGCTCACTTCTCACGTTACAAGATTATTTCGGCTTGGAATGAGCTTTTGACCCACCTGATCGCGTAAGCTGTATATACATTGCTTATTTAGTTGTCTTTGATTTTTGCCGTTAATACTTGATAATGACTAGTGTTTTTTCATTCAAGGCTATTTTGTTTTACCAAGAGATGTTTTTTGCTATTTTTAAAGTTTAATTTATTTTTGGGCTTAGCTAAAAAAAAATTAAATCGGGTGTTCCTGTGCCTGATTTTTGTTTTTTTTCTCTTTATGTTGAGCGGATTGAATGCGTGGGCAGAGCCCTCAGCAAGACAGCCAGCAGAAGATGCTCTAGATGCGGATGCTTCTTTGTCTGCTGATTTAAATAAATCGGAAGATTCAGGCAATTGGGATAATTGGGATGATGAAAAGCAAGTAACAATTGAGAAGCAAGATGGGGTGGGTTCTCAGCTGTCCGCGGTTCCTGTGGTGGATTCATCGGGTATCGATAAGGCCATGGAAGAAGCTTTACGCGAAACAATGATTGTTCAGGCCAAGTCTTACTACCCGATGATTCGTTCAATGAGTTTAGAGTCAAGTGATTCGAGCGTTTTGTTTGAAATTGCTTATGACGCGGCGTCCGAAAAAGATTTGGTCTCAATAAAACATGAAGTCAATAAAGAGCAGATGACAGTTCAAATTCAAATTCTTTCCCCGCTTTTGCAGAAGACGGAAGACCTGAGCATGGGGGGTGATGCGCAGTTGATAGAGTCCATTCAACTTGCTGTGAATGCCGGATTAACTTCAACATTAGGATTGGATGCGAAGATTGCTTTTATTCAAAGAATAAACATGAAGTTGATTCGGCCTGTACAACTTCATGTTAAGCAGTATCCCGGATTAATTCGGGTTGAGCTTCGCCCTTATCAGGCTGGAGCTGAGGAAGACAAAAAAGAGTCTGATGAGATTGAGCGCGATGTTCTTTTTCAGCCCTCCGAGCCTCCTCCTCTTTTGACTACAAACCAGGTTTTTGGGCAAAGTTTTCAGCAAGAGCGGGATTATGAAAATGAAGTTAATTTTGGAGGAGAGAGAACTTTGATCGATCAATTAGAGTCGCGGCCTGGATTGATTTCAAGATATTCATATACGGACTATAGTCGTGGTGCCTCTAGTGAGGCGGTTAAACAAGACTCGGATTATCGTTATCCGGCTTTCGGCAGCCTGGATTATTGGAAAAAGCATTTAAGCGGTGTTTTTGTGAATACCACGAAACTGCTTAAGCAGCGCCGGGGTCAGCATTTTTTTATGAATGAAGAACCTGCTTTCGCGGTTGTTTATGACCGTAAAGGGCCTGCGCATATTCGGTTGGGATATAATTTTCAAAGGCAGTTTCCTTTCTTTTATCAGAAGTTGGGGCGCCTTGCACCCGCGGATGGAGCAATTCGGCATGATATTCGCGGCGGTATTGTTTATACCACGCAAAGCCCTTGGACGTTTTCATTTCAGAACCGGCTTGGGATTTTTTCAAGTGAAAATTTAGGTGCTTCTTCTAAGTTTGGAGATCGCTTAAATCAGTATCGTTATGAAGCGGGACAAGCGGTTCGCTATAATTTGAAGCGTGGATTTGTGCAGTTAGGAAGCGGCGTGAAAATAGAGGCACAAGAGATTTTTATTCGTGATCGTAATATTGAGGGGTATTTGTCGCTTTTATGGTTTAGGCAATTATCTCAAAAATGGGCCGCCCGATCGGAGTACAATTACGAGCATAAGTTTTTTCGTGAGGAAATTCCTGCGATTGATATGAATGTGCATCGAATTCGCATGGGGCTTGAGTATAAGCCTTCTAAGAATGGGTTGTTTAAACCGAATTTGGGACTAGCTTTTTATGATGGCGAAGCATTTTCCGGTTTAATAGGGGGCTTGGAATATTCTCATCAGCTGGGGCGTCGCGACCGAGTGCGGTTTTCCTATGATACCGATTTTATTCGGGACGAAGTTTCCCCTTTTGGCAGAGCGTCGCTGAATAATAGACGGTTGACAACTGAGCAAACGGGCAGAATGATTCGTTATCATATTGTTCGCGCGGCTTATCAGCGTAAACTTTCTAAAAAACTAAATTTTATTTTAGAGGGTTCGTATCGCAGGGAAGATCAGCTTGCGGTTGAGCCCAAAGATAAATATGGGGAATACCGTTTTTCGACCGCTTTACGACGCAGCGCCCCTAAAAAGTGGGTTATCGAGCTCCGCTATATTTTATCTTATCTGGATGCTTATCGCGTTAGTACGAACGCGAGCGGAGTAACCAACAAGCTGGATCAGGGAAATACCAATCATCAAGCTTATATCCGGTTGTACCGATACTTTGGTGATGCGTAATAATAAAAAAGGAGATGAGTTATGTTTAAAAAAAGTTTGATTTGGATGCTCTTTGCTTTTGTATTTATGACGCCCGGATGGTGCGCTGAGACAGACCTGACCGCGCCGCCCTCAGCGTCTACGAACAGTCCAACGGCTCAAAGGATGTTGCGTAGCGGAGATGTATTAAATATCACCGTTTGGCAGCATAAAGACTTGACCACGACGGTAATTGTGGATGAAGAAAGCAATGTAGAGTACTTATTTCTGGGAGTTATTTCAGTTAAAAATAAAACCGTGCATGACCTAAAGGAGATTCTTCGCAAGGGGATCTCGGAGAATTACATTGTTGATCCTAAGATTGATATTACGGTTGATCGCAAGTCGCTTACTTTTTTTATTGCGGGCGAAATTGCAAAGCCCGGAACCTATGAGTTTCGTCCTGGAATCACAGTGTTAGAGGCGGTTGCTATGGCGGGTGGATTTACGGACTATGCTTCACGCAAGGTGAAAATTGTGCGCAGGGGTGATGATGGCGCTGAGAGAGAAATCAAAATTAACACCAAGAAGCTGCTCCGCGCGACAGATCAGCGTGAAGACTCTAGAATTTATGTAGATGATATTCTTGTTGCCGACCGAGCGTGGCTATAATTTTTTTAAAAGCATTGTCTGATTGATGAATAAACTAATTTTGAAACATCTTAAGATTTGGGTTTTTCCTCTTTTTTTTATTACAGCGATCCTTGTGACTTTTGTTCTGTGGGGAGAGAAAAAAATGCGGGCGCCGGCTGGTTTTCACGACATCCGGTTTTTAGAGCAGACTTTTTCATCCGCTCAAAAAATGGGGGATTTATTTTTTTTATCCAACTATTTTATTCATCGAACCGCGGAGATTTTGGCGCTTTCCAACCGTGATCCGGAAGCTTTGCTTCTTTATGAGTATATTAACCATGTTTTGAGAACGTCCGATCCTGCGCGGGATATTTCTGATTTGAAGTATGCCGTGGCGGTTTACAAGAAGCAGCTCCTCATTTCAACTTCACCGTATCTCAAAATCTACATTTCAATTTCTGAGCAGCTTAATTTATTCAAGTCTTTTAACTTGGGGAGAGAACTTCTAACCGGCTCGGACTTGAGAGTGGAGTTATTAAGAGAGTTGAAAAATGAAGGTCTAATTGAGGAGAGTATGACTCGCCAGCAAAAACTTTTATCGCGGACGGAGTTTTTTAAGGTTCGATCACTGGTTATGATGAATCTTGCTTTTATGGCCTATGAAGTCAATCCGGCCGAAGCAGCTAAGTGGATTGAACAGGCTAAAAAATCGGATCCGCCTACGAGTGTTCAATTTGCGCTGACTTACTTAGAGGGAAGAATTCAAAAGAAAAAGAGCGTTTCTTCTCAGTCAGATTTTAAAAATGAGTTTGAAGAGCGATTGCTTAAGTCACTAAGACTCGGACTTTTTAACGCGGTAAAAGAAGAATTAAAAAATGAACAAGGGCAAGCTTTCGGGTCTGCCCGTGTCCGGGAGACTGAAAGCTGGCTGGATATGGATTGGAAATCCGCGGAAAAAGAAAAGCCGCCCTTTTTTTCTGTTTATTTCAAAACCTTGCATGAATTTGGTGATAATCCGGTTGAAGCGGCGGATAAGCTGGCGGCTATGGCGGCGGATCGGGATTGGTCTCTTTATAGTTCTTTTTTACGGTATCAGGCTTGGGGAGTGGCCTTTTTTGACGCGAAAGATTTTAGCCGCGCGGTATTGTTTAAAGATTTTTTAAAAACGTATGACCCTTTTAGCTTGTTCAGCCAGCTGGAGTCCATGGGCGGAACTTTTAAATTTGCGTTCAAAGAGTTTAAAGGGGAAGAATTGGCCCGGGTGTGGGAGCATATGCCGCAACTATTTGATAAACAGCGCAGTGAGGAATGGGAGGGCTTTAAAAGCCGCAAAAAGCGTGTTGCCCAGACGATTGTTTATGAGGGGCAAGTTTATGTGGTGAATTACGATGTTTCGGGATTGGCTCAAAAAGTGCTTTTGGTGGGCATGAACCAAGTGGCTTCTGAGAGGAAGCCGGTTGTTTCCGAAAAATTAGAATCGGAGAAACTCAGTCTTGTTGATAAGTTTTTTTATGAATATATGATTCAGTTTATTCCGGAAGGAGTCAATGCGTTCAAAGATCAAATTGCAAAATTATCGGAGCGCCTAAAAGAGCCTGTTTTTACGCGTTTTTATACCGAGTTTGAGTTTCAAGAGTACATTGTTAGACATATGGAAAAGAGGTTGGGTGGGGTTGCCAAGGGGATTCAGGCCAAGATAGATGAGCAGGGGTTCGCGCTTTACGCGATTTTCGACTTAAAGCTTTTAACAGCACCTGTGTCCGGCGTTGGAAAGTTAATTACGGAAGATGAGAGCGGGCGATTGATCTTGAAGTTAGATCATGTTAAAGTCAACGGTATTTATTTGCCCGACTGGATATTGCGGCGAGTGGAAAAAAACTTTAGTTTGACTGCAAATTTGGATTATACAAATAGCGCAAGCGGGATTGAGATTTTAAATATGGAATATCAGCCTGGCGGCGTTCAAATTAAGTGTCGCAAGTCCTCAATTAACCTTTATGGAAATGCTGCCATGGCAGCTTAAAAGATGGTAGCTCAAAGTGAAGAAAATCTGGTAGATCCCCAGCTTGAGGGGGATGATTTAGGGCCGGTTTGGAAGAGGTTTAAAAAACTTCTTTTACGCTTCTATCCTTTTGTCTTGATTTATGTTTTTTTTGTTGTGGTTGTGACCGTTGTTTGGGCCGAATTTCAAACCCCTCTTTATCAGTCTACCGCGACAATTCTCGTTGATCCGACCCGCGTAACCAATAACGCTGAAAAGCAAAGTTTAGAAAACTTGGCTTTACAGGCCACCTTAATATCAAGTCCGGGCATTTTGAATAAAGTCATCGAAAATTACAACCTTGCCTCAATTTTTCCGTTTAATAAGTCGGCTAGTCCGATGGCTTTGTTGCAAAGCCAAATGACGGTAAAACCCAACATCAAGAGCAAAACCTTGGATGTGAATTACCTTTTTTTAAGCAGTGAAGAATCCGCCAAAATTGCGAATGCTATCGCGGAAACGTATGTTTTTTCAAGTGAAGAAAAGAGCCAAGGGACAACGCAAGATTCTTTAGCTTCTCTGCAGTTGAATTTGCTTCAGGAGATGGAAAAACAGGAGAAGGTAAAAAACAAAATCGAAGATTTCAGAAAAAAGTATCCTGAAATCGAAGATGAGATAACCGTGAACAAACAGATTGATTACTTTAACGCGGAGTTGACTAAATCGGATGCGGCCACAATTGAGCTGCGCACTAAGATTCTCGAAATTGAGCAATATAGTAAAGATACGGGAAATATTTTTGATCACCCCTATATTACGGAAAATGAGATCGTTAAAAGACAGTTGGAACGGATTAGAATCGCTGAAGGGACGTTGGAAGAATTAAAGCATCAGTTTCGAGATATGCATCCGGATGTGGTTGCCGCGCAGGCACGCGTCGACAGCTTGAAGAAATCAATGGAGCTGGACCAGGAGAGAATATTTGGACAGCTGAAACTTGAATTGAAAACTTTGGAATCAACTCGCGACAGATTGAAGGAGCAGTTGGACGCTTTACGGAGAAAGGTGAAAGAGCTTGCCCCTCAAAAAATTCAATTGAGCAACCTTGATTCAGAGGAGAAATCGATTTCAAACACGATCCGTTTGATTCAGGAGCGGATGGCAATGGCGTCGGTTGAGGGCGGACTGAAGCGTCCCGGTGTTGAAATTTTGAATTATGCGAAGCCTAGCGTTGCCCCCGCGTGGCCCAATAAGCCCAAACTGCTTGTTGCCGCAATGGCGATTGGCTTTATTTCAAGTCTAGGGCTGATTTTTCTTTATTGCTACTTTGATCGATCAATGCGGACGCATGATGATGTTGAAAATGTGGCCGGAAAGCTTTTTCTCGGAGATCTCACTTATGCGAAGGTGAAGCCAGGCGAGCTTTATCCCGAGTTTCCGAATGACAAATCATTTATCTTATTTACGCATGGCTTGCGCTTGATTGCCACCAATATTGAATTTGTGCTTTCAGACCGGCATGAAAAGTCAGTGCTTTTTACCAGCGCGATTCCGGGCGAAGGAAAAAGCTTTGTCGCTTTTCATGTGGCTCAGTCGATGGCCCGCCAGGGGAAAAAAGTTATTCTGATCGATGCTGATTTTTGCCAATCATCTCTTCGTGACAAAGTTCCCAAAACCGAGTGTGAAAAGCATTTGTATGAATATCTTTCCGGCACCGCGGAAATGGCGGAGATTATTGAGAAGACAGACAATGAATTGATTGATTTTATTCGGTCGGGTGGGCGGTCTTCTTTTAGCGCGCCGCATGCTTTGAAGTCAAACCGAATGCGTGATCTGCTGGTGGAGCTGAAGCATGTGTATGATTATGTTTTGATCGATACTCCTCCTGTCTTGCCAGTGAATGATACAATGGCAGTAAGTCAACATGTGGATATGCGTGTGATTGTGGTGCGGTGGGCAAGCACGAACCGTGATTTGGTGAAAAAGGCTGTAATGAAAATTGCTCCCGGACAGCTTCTGCTTTCCGGAATTGTTCTCAACCAGGTAAAAGAGATGGCGGATAAAGGTTATCACGTTTATCGGCCTAATTAATCAAACTTGCTTACCTTGATCTTTGTTTTTGCAAAAAAGAGCCGTATTGAATGAAGGGTATTTCAAGACGAAGTTTGTTTTTGCTGGTTTCCGACTCTATTTTTTTGTTTGTTTGTTTTCATTTGGCGGCTTATTGGTCTTATGGAACTTCTCTTAATTTGATTGTCGCGCGCGAAAATCTCTTTTTTATTTTCTTTGTTTACCTGCTTTGTTTTTATATTTTTGATCTTTATTTTCCGTTCAAACTGTATAAGCCTGCCCAAACTTTGATTGATGTCGGTTTGGCTTGCGCATGCGCCGCAATTTTTATTTCAGCCGCTTGGTTTTTGAATCGCAGCGGAGTTGTTTCGCGCCCCTGGTTTTTGATTTTTAATTTGCTCGCGATTCCGAGCGCGGTCATTGTGCGTCTGGTTTACGATGTTTTCTTTCAATCGCGGATTGCGGATAAAAAAACACTGGTTCTGGGCACAGATATTATGGCGCAGTCAATTGTACGTGTGATTCGTGAGACCCCGCATTCAGGAATTAACTTAGTCGGAGTTGTTTCGGAAGAGAAAACATTTGAAAAAGATTTGGAGGGAATCCCGGTTCTTGGCTCCGCATCTCAGCTTCTTTCTCTGATTGACTGGCATCATATTCAGCTGGTTGTTTTAGCCGTAAATGCGCAGTCCCGCATGTCCGAGCCTGATCTCATGATGGCGCTGATGCGGCAAAATGTTCAGGTGACCAGTGCGGTGCATTTATTTGAAAAAATGGATGAGGCCATTCCTTTTGATGCCGTGAACGAGCATTTTATTTTATCTTTGATGTCTGAGGCCCGCGGTTTGCGCTACCTGCATACCAAAAGAATTTTGGATTTAGTGATTGTGAGCGTTCTTTTACTTTTATTTTCTCCCGTGATGCTGCTGGCGTGGCTATTCCTTTTTTTTCAGGGACCAAAGAATATTTTCTTTTTTCAGGATCGAATCGGCGTGGGCGGAAGAAAATTTCGATTAATTAAATTTAGAACTATGACTAAGCCGGATGCTTCCGGACGTCAAAAGGTTACGGGGGTAGGACGGTTATTAAGAAAGTTTAGGGTGGATGAAACTCCCCAGCTTATCAATGTTCTCAAAGGCGATATGAGTTTAATCGGGCCGCGTCCTGAAATAGAGTACTTTGTTGAACGGTGTCGGAAAAGCATTCCTTATTATGATGCGGTTTTTACCGTGCGTCCGGGAATTACAGGATGGGCGCAGGTTAAGTTTCTGCATACAACTGAAATGAAGGATTATCCGCGCAAGTTTTGCTATAACCTGTTTTACTTAAAAAACCTGTCTTTTTCTCTCGATTTTTTGATTGTTCTTAAAACGATCAGGGTTGTTCTTTTGGGGCGCGGCAAGTAACGTCGCAGAGGCGCGTTAGTCGACCGATTGGTAAGTTTCGCGGGCTTTCACCTGAATAATTTTTTTTTCCGGAAAAATGACTGCCGACAATTCTTTTCCATAAACGCAGCCACTGTCGAGACCGATGGAGTTTTCTTTAATACAAAGGCCTTGTCTGGCCCAATGTCCGTAAATAGCGGGCTTTTTACCTGAGTATTTTTCATACCAGGGCGTTCCATCCTCAAGGTTACGCAAATTACAAATTATTTCCGCTGTTTGTTTTTCGAGAGAGATATCAGGTTGAATTCCGCCGTGCACCACCAGGCATTCTGGCAAATCTAAGTACAGCGGCCAGGTACTGACCCACTTCATAGAGGATTCAAATGCATCGCCAAATTCTTTCAGGGCACGTTTCTGATAGTCTTTGGATAGGCTCTTAAGGTCGCCTGCTTTCCAAGCTTTTAAAAAATGGAGTTCATGGTTGCCAAGGACACATTTCAAATTGGGCAGTGATCGGGCAAATTCAATTGTTTTAAATGACTTTGGCCCTTTGCAAATTAAGTCGCCAACGGAAATAAGCAAATCATCGGGGGAAGGATTGATTTTTTTAATTAAATCTTGCCATTCGTCGAGGCATCCGTGAATATCACCAAAAATAATTGTTTTGCTCATGAGGGGGCTTTCGAAATCGCTTTGTTTCAATAGGGGTTCATTCTAAAATACATCTTCAATTTTTTCATTGATTGATTTCTAATTATTTTAAGAGTACTCATACGATTATGTTAACCGCGATAGGTTCTGTTTTTTTGCTGGCGGCTTTTGCCCCGCGGCTTTGCCGTGTCTTGGGTTCCTTTTCGGGATGGGTCTTTGCTCTCTTACCGCTGGGATTAACACTTTTCTTCTTTAACTCACTGTCTTCGGTTTGTGCCGGAGAGTTCCCGGCGCAATCTTTTGCCTGGGTTCAAGGGTTGGGTATTCAGGTTGGGTTTCGTTTGGACGGTCTCAGCTTGCTTTTCTCTTTGCTCATTTGCGGAATCGGGACGCTGATTACGCTTTATGCTTCCGGCTATCTTAAAGGAAATGCGCAAATAGGCCGATTTTATCTTTTCTTTTTTATGTTCATGGCTTCCATGCTGGGCGTTGTGCTTTCCGATAATCTCATTCTGCTTTTTATTTTTTGGGAATTAACCAGTCTCAGCTCTTACTTTTTGATCGGCTTTTATCATCAAGATGAGCAAAGTCGGAAAAGCGCGCTTCAGGCTTTGCTTGTGACGGGAATGGGCGGGTTGGCGATGTTGGCGGGCTTTTTGATGCTGGGGCAAATGGGCGGAAACATGAGTCTTTCGGAATTGGTTGCAGGACGCGAAGGATTTCAATCCCATCTCTTATTTGAATCAGCGCTGATTTTGATTTTGTGCGGCGCTTTTACCAAATCGGCGCAGTTTCCGTTTCACTTTTGGCTGCCGAACGCGATGGCCGCACCCGCGCCGGTAAGCGCTTACCTTCATTCGTCGACGATGGTCAAAGCCGGAGTTTATTTGATCGCGCGGTGTCACCCGATTTTTAGTCAGTCTTCATTGTGGCTTGACTCACTAACTTGGTTCGGCGCGGCCACTGTTTTAACGGGGGCTTGGCTTGCTTTGCAGCAGTGTGATTTAAAGAAATATTTGGCCTACATGACGGTCAGCGCTTTGGGTGTGATGGTGATGCTGCTTGGTTCAGGAACGTCGTTTGGAATTCAAGCCGCCATGCTTTTTCTTTTGGCACATGCTCTTTATAAAGGATGCCTTTTTATGGTGGCGGGAATCGTGGACCATGCGACGCATTGCCGCAATCCGGAGGAGCTGGGCGGACTCATGCGAAAAATGCCCTGGACGGCTGCGTCGGCTTTCTTAGCCGCGCTTTCGATGGCCGGATTTTTTCCGTTTTTGGGTTTTATCGGCAAGGAATGGATGCTTGAAACGGTTCTGCATTCTGAAAATCGTGTACTGTTGATGCTTGGCGTGTTTGCCGGGGCTATTTACGCGGCGATTGCGATTTGGGCCGCGGTAAAACCCTTTGTGGGAAAACTTTCATCCGCAGCAGCTCATGCGCACGAAGCACCGCCATCGATGCTTTTCGGAGCGGGCGTCTTGGCTTGTCTGGGATTAATTTTTGGTATTTTCCCAGGTCTTTGTAAGCCTTTGGTGAGTGCCGCCG
Organism: Candidatus Multiplicimicrobium inquinatum; assembly: GCA_002344825.1. Taxonomy (GTDB): domain Bacteria; phylum Omnitrophota; class Omnitrophia; order Omnitrophales; family Aquincolibacteriaceae; genus Multiplicimicrobium; species Multiplicimicrobium inquinatum. The sequence continues at coordinate 57,898 of DDUN01000003.1, forward strand.
CGAGCGCCGTTATGGCTGAAACTTCTTACCCGATGAAATTAGTTTTATGGCATGGGTTTAATTTTGTTTTTTTCTTAAGCCTTTCTGCGATTGGTTTGGGCGGAGTGGTTTATTTTAAGCGTGGGCTTGTTCAAAAAGCGATTGGCCAACTTGGTTTTTTAAAAATCTGGGGGCCGGAAAAAGGCTATTTTCAATTATTGGAAGGTTTGCTTTCTTTTTCGGCATTTCAAACCAAGCTATTGCAGGGCGGCCGTCTCCGAATTTATTTTCGAATCATTGTTATCGCTACGGCTGCTTTAACAGGAGTCACTTTATTTTTGAAGAACGGATTTGTTTCAAGTGCGCTTCGTCCGGTACATGGCTTGGACGCATTGTGCGTGGGAATTATTTTCGTCGCCACATTCGCCGCCATTTTCGCGCGAACCCGGCTCATTGCGATTATGGCTATGGGGGTGATTGGGCTCGTGATCTCGCTGGTTTTTGTCCGGTTCGGCGCGCCTGACTTGGCAATGACCCAATTTGCCGTGGAAACTTTGACGGTGATTTTATTAGCTTTTGTTTTGTATCGTATGCCCGTTTTAAGCATGAAATCACCTCAAAGATCAAAGTGGATTGATGCGGTTATTTCATTAGCGGTCGGAGCGCTGATGGCTGCGCTTGCTTTTTTCGGAGCCGTTGCAACACCGGGATTACCCGAAGTTGCAAGGTATTACGCGGAGCATAGTTTGCTGTTGGCCCAGGGCAGCAATATTGTGAATGTCATTATCGTTGATTTTCGCGCATTGGATACTTTGGGTGAAATTACTGTGGTGGCAGTGGCGGGGATCGGTGTTTTTTCTTTGCTGAAACTTATTTTGGTTTCCAAAAAAGAAGAGGCGCAGTCATGAATTCAGTTATTTTGAGAGTTGCTGCGCAAATTTTAAAACCAGTCTTTCTCATTTTTTCCGTTTTTCTTTTACTGCGCGGGCATAATGCCCCCGGCGGGGGCTTTGTCGGCGGCTTGGTTGCTGCTTCCGCTTTTGTATTACAAATGATTGCTTTTGATTCGGCGGAAGCCCGCCGGCATCTGCGTTTTGAACCGCACGCTTTTTTAGGCCTAGGTCTTTTGTGCGCCTTATCCAGCGGGATTTGGGCTTTTTTCCAAGCGAAACCTTTTTTGACGGGATTGTGGATCAAGTTGCAAATCCCCGTTTTCGGTCTTCTCAAGTTGGGAACTCCCGCGTTATTTGATTTGGGCGTTTATTTTGTTGTTTTAGGCGGAGTCATGTTCATTTTTTTACCTTTAAAGGATGAGTAAATGGAATTGATGTTTGCTCTTACGGTGGGCTTGCTTTATGCGGCCGGTTTTTTTCTGGTGATGCGGCATAGTTTGATGAAGCTTGTTTTGGGCCTTATCTTTTTAAGCCATGGCGCTAATCTTCTTATTTTTTCTGCCGGAGGGTTGGAGTCGCGCGGTTTGCCGATTATCGCGGAGGGATCTAAGATTCCGCAATATCCGATGCCTGATCCTTTGCCGCAGGCTTTAATTTTGACCGCGATCGTGATTAGTTTCGGGATTTTAGCGTTTGCTCTGGTGTTAGTTTATCGTTCATTTCGTTTGACCGGCTCGGATGATTCCGACCAATTGGACTCGACGGAAAAATGAAATATTTAATTGTTTTACCCATCATCATTCCTTTGGTTGCCGCGTCATTTTGTTTGTTGGCATGGCCCTGGCGTCAAGTTCAGCGCTGGATCGGTGTTTTGGGCTCCGCCGCGCTTTTGGCCGCGTCCATCGCTTTGTTTTGCCAGGTGAATACGTCGGGAATTCAGGTGATGAGTATGGGCAATTGGCCGATCCCTTTCGGGATTGTTTTTGCCGCGGATCTTTTTGGTTCCATTATGTTGGTTTTGGGCGCGATCATGGGATTTGCCGTTTCAATTTATTCATTGGCCGCCATGGATCAAAAAAGAGAGGCTTTTGGCTATTACCCTTTGTTTCAGATTTTAATGATGGGGGTTTCAGGAGCTTTTCTTACCGGCGATATTTTTAATCTGTATGTTTGGTTTGAAGTTTTATTGATGGCGTCTTTTGTGCTTTTATCTTTGGGCGGGGAACGCGGCCAAATTGAAGGCGCGATTAAATATGTCGCGCTTAACCTGGTTTCCTCCGCGATTTTTCTCGCTGCGGTGGGGATTTTATACGGCACCGTGGGAACTTTAAACTTTGCGGATTTAGCGGTGGTGCTTCAGCATTATCCTAACCAAGGATTGATTACCACTCTGGCGATGCTTTTTATTGTAGCTTTCGGTATTAAAGCCGCCAGCTTCCCATTTTTCTTTTGGCTGCCGGCCTCTTATCACACTCCGCCTGTGCCGGTATCGGCAATTTTTGCGGGCTTGCTGACTAAGGTCGGGGTTTACGCGTTGATTCGTGTTTTTACTTTACTCTTTAGAGGCGATACAGGATATACGCATGAAATTATTTTGGTTATGTCTGGGTTGACCATGCTCACGGGTATTTTTGGTGCGGTGACGCAAAATGACATGAGACGCATTCTTTCCTTTCACATTGTCAGCCAAATTGGCTACATGCTGATGGGGTTAGGACTTTTTACTAAACTGGCTCTGGCGGGATCCATTTTTTATATCATTCACCACATTGTGGTTAAAACCAATTTATTTTTGGTGTCGGGTGTGGTGGAGAAGATTTTTGGCACGACCGAGTTAAAAAAACTGGGGGGACTCTATCATTCGCGTCCTTGGCTTTCCGTTTTCTTTTTGATTTCAGCCCTGTCGTTGGCGGGGATTCCGCCGCTTTCAGGGTTCTTTGCCAAGTTAGTATTGATTCAAAGCGGTTTAGAAATAGAGCGTTATGGAATTGTCGCGATCGCCTTGATTGTTGGGCTTCTTACTTTGTTTTCGATGACTAAAATTTGGAATGAAGTTTTTTGGAAAAATCCGCCCGAGCCGGTTTTGCCGGCACCGTCTTTTTCACCGGTGGGGTGGATGTTGCCCGTGACTGCTTTAGCGGTCATTACGGTTTGCGTTGGTGTTTTGGCGGGCCCTATCTTTGAGTTAACCATAAGAACTTCGGAGCAATTGATGAATCAAGAAATTTATATTTCCGCGGTGTTGGGAGCGCGGCCATGAAGCTTTTTGTAAAGCTGATCAAATTAATCCGTCTGGGAGTTTATTTTCTTTGGCAGCTTTTGCTTTCCAATATCAAAATTGCGCAATGCGTTCTGGGGCCGGAAAGACTTATGCAGTCCGGAATCATTGCGATTCCGCTGACGGTTAAAACGGACTTAGAAATATTTTTGCTCGCGAATGCGATTACTTTGACTCCTGGAAGTTTAACCGTGGATGTTTCTGCGGATCATCAGTTTTTATATGTTCACGGTATGCAGATCGGAGATGCCGAGGCTTACCGCCGTGATATCAAAGAAGGGTTTGAACGTATGATTTTGGAGGTCTTTCAATGAGTTTTCAAGAAATCAATCCATTGCCGTTTGCCTTTGCTTTTTCAATGGTTGTTTTGGGGGTTAGCTTGGTTTTGGGATTCATCCGTCTTTTAAAAGGTCCGAGTTTATGCGATCGTGTTGTGGCTTTTGATCTGATTACCACACTGGGGGTCAGCATCATTGCGGTTTATGTCATGATGTTTAAAAAATACGCGGAGCTTGATATTGCTATGGTGGTGGGATTGGTTGCCTTTCTCGGAACGGTGGCTTTGGCTTATTATACCGAAAAGAAAAAAGGTGAACTATGAATTGGCTGACGTCTTTTTTATTGGTTGCGGGAGCGCTTTTTTCACTTTTAGCAGCGGTTGGAATTCTAAAAATGCCGGACCTTTTTAACCGCATGCACACTTCCACCAAATCAGGGACAATGGGGGTGGGGTGCTTTTTAATCGCGGCCGCGGTTTATTCCCGCGACTTTGGAACGGCTTTGACCGCGGTGTTAATTTTTGTATTTTTTCTTTTGACCGCGCCCGTTGCCGCGCATATGATTGCGCGTGCTGCTTATTTCACCGGCGTTCCGCTTTGGAAAAAGTCGGTGATGGATGATTTGAGCGCGCAGAAAAAAGATCATCCGCTTGACTCTGAAAAATGATTGGTTCGCTAAAATAAACAAAAATAAGAATAAATAATAAGGTGATTTAATGAAATATTCTATTCTTGGGCTCGGCTTATTTTTGATTGTTTTAACCGGCTGTGCTTCTTCGCAAAGTAATTCCGCGGCAGCAACCGGTTGTTCATCTTGTCAGGTATCCACGCAGTCTCAGGGTGTCGTTGCTTCTTCCGTATCCGCGGTAAAAGCTGTGCCTGCCGAGACTGTTCAAACAACTTCCGTAACACAGAAAGACGAGGGAATTGTGAAAGTTAAAATTGAAACCAATATGGGTGTGATCGAAGCTAGCTTGTTCGCGAATGAAGCTCCCAAAACCGTAGAGAACTTTGTTAAGCTCGCTGAAAAAGGTTTTTACGACGGAATTATTTTTCACCGTGTTATTCCTGATTTTATGGTTCAGACGGGTGATCCTACCGGAACAGGCCGCGGCGGTCCGGGCTACCAGTTTGAAGATGAATTTTCTCCGAAGTTAAAACACAATAAGCCCGGTATTTTTTCAATGGCGAATTCCGGACCGGGAACGAACGGCAGCCAGTTTTTTATTACGGTTGCGGCGACACCCTGGCTTGATAATCGCCATTCTATTTTTGGAGAGGTTACGGCAGGAATGGATGTTGTTACCAAGATTTCACTTGCGAGTCGTGACCGTCAGGACAAGCCTGTTAGTGAAATTAAAATGCTTAAAGTTAGTGTTGAGAAGTGATCTTTTTATAGCATCAGCTCATTTTTTGATAATTGTTTTGTTTTCATTTTTAATTTCAAAAGACATAGGGTAGAATTCAGGCATGCCTTTTAAGAAGCCCGAGAACCGACGTAAACATGCTCGTGTTGCCTTGTGCCGGCTCGTAAAAATTCAGACTGAAAAGAGCACCGGACCTTCTGAGATTTCTCAAACGTATGACCTTTCCGAAGCCGGAATGCGTTTTCACGTAACAGATATTTCAAGTACCGGTTTTAAATTCAGTCTGCCGGCCATTGAGGGCGATTTACCGTTTGCCAGCTTAAAAAAGGGCGACAAGCTTCATTTCCGCATTAATTTGGATCCGGATCACCCCGAGGTTGCTTTGCTTGGAAAAGTCGCCTGGGTGTCTCGTGAGGCCGTTTCCGGCGGCATGATCCGGGTTAGATCAGGCGTTGAGTTTGTCAACGTCTCCGACGCTGATCGGAAACTGATACAAGTCTACGTTTCTGCTTTTCAAAAATAGTTTTTCCCGCATAACAATTACGTATTTTTTTCCCTCTTATTCACCCACAAAATTGTCTTAATCGAATCTTCTTTGGCCTATCATAAGGACATTTTTTTTATTCAAAATTGGCATTTTTATTGCAATGATGTAGCATCTCGCCGAAAGAATCGTCGTGGGGATGATCTTTTTATTTAGGCTTTAAAGAATTCGAATCTAATCACAGGGGGAAACTTATGTTTCGTCAAAAATGGAAGACAGGGGTGTTTTTTGCTCTGTCTTTGTTCGCTTCTCGTTTTGCTTTCGCGGAGGAAATTCAGATTGATACCGGAACAACAGCTTGGATGCTTACTTCCACCGCACTTGTCTTGTTGATGGTGCCGGGCTTAGCGCTTTTTTATGCCGGACTGGTGCGCACAAAGAATGTGTTAGCCACCATGATGCATAGTTTTGCCGCTATGGCGATTGTCGGAGTGCTTTGGGTTGTATGCGGTTATGCGTTAGCATTCGGCCCGAATGTTCTTGGCGGATGGATCGGCTGGAACCCGCAACTGCTTTTTTTAAAGGGGATTGATGAAACCATTATGAGCGCGGGTGTCCCCGAATATGTATTTGCCATGTTTCAGGGAAAGTTTGCGATTATCACTCCGGCGCTGATCGCGGGCGCTTTTGCCGAGCGCGTTAAATTTAAGGGTTATTGCATTTACATTACCCTTTGGATTCTTTTGATTTATTGCCCCGTATGTCATTGGGTTTGGGCGTCAGATGGGTATTTATTTAATTTGGGGGCAAAAGGTGCGATTGACTTCGCGGGCGGAACTGTGGTGCATATCACCGCGGGTGTTTCAGCTCTTGTGGCCGCGCTTTATTTAGGCGCACGTAAAGGTTACCCGCTCACGGCCATGCATCCGAACAATTTGGTTATGACGATGCTTGGTGCCGGATTACTTTGGGTGGGCTGGTTTGGATTTAACGCCGGCAGCTCGATTGCCAGCAACTTGGATACGGCGCGCGCTTTGACGGTCACGCAAGCCGCCGCCGCGGCCGGAGCTCTTTCCTGGATGCTAATTGAAGGTGTGAAGCATGGCAAAGCAACCAGTCTTGGTTTTTCGAGCGGTATTTTGGCCGGTCTTGTTGCGATTACGCCTGCGGCCGGAGTGGTGACTCCGATGGGCGCGATCATCCTTGGTTTTCTGGCTTCCTTTGTTTGCTATATCTCAATCGGAATCAAAACAAAATTGGGGTATGACGATAGTTTAGACGTATTCGGCATTCATGGGATGGCGGGTATTTTTGGCGCGATTGGCTTGGTTTTTTTCATTCGACCATCGTGGATGGCGGACGCGGCTTCAATTAAAGAGGGTTGGAATATGATGAGTCAGCTGTTGGTTCAACTTCAGGCTGTGGGCATTACCATCTTGTATGCCGGTGTTGCTTCTTTCATTTTAGTTGTGTTCGTTGATAAGGTTTTTGGTTTTCGTGCGAATCGCCGTGAGGAAATGGCGGGTCTTGATGAAACGATGCACGGTGAACAAGGCTATGGCCTTATTAACCTGAATTAATCGGGAGGAAAAATATTATGAAATTGATTACAGCTATTATTCAGCCCGATAAATTGGATGAAGTCCGTGAAGCCTTGCATGCCGCGGAGATTACGCGCGTGACCGTGAGCCGCTGCACCGGCCGCGGCCATCAGGCGGGTGAAGAGCTTTATCGCGGACAATCCGTGGTGCCGACTTTGATTCCTAAGGTGCGCATTGATATTGCGTGCAATGAGGAATATGTCGATGCCGCGATTAACGCGATTTTAAAATCAGCGCGTCATGGTGACGGCAAAATCGGTGACGGTAAGATTTTTGTGACCGCGCTGGAGCGTTGCATTCGTATCCGCACCGGCGAATCCGGCGGTGTTGCGATCTAAAACGGCTGAAATGGTCTTATCGCGGCGTTGCAAGCTTCGCGACATTTGTGCGGCGTAGGTTTCACTACGCCTCCGCAGTCGCTTACTTGCGCCTTGCGATAAGACCATTTGAACCGTTTTGGTGAACAATCCCAACTCCTGCTTTTTCTTCTATAACTTGTAGCCGCTCTCTTTCTTTGATCGATTGTAAACTCTCGGTTGGTTTGAGTCGATAATCTGACATCATTTATTCACTGTCGAATTGTTTAATACCTTTTGAAAGAAGATTTGTATGAGCTTAAAAAAAATATTAGTGACGGGCGGAGCGGGATATATCGGTTCGCACACGGTTGTTGAACTGGTTCGTTCCGGCTATGTTCCTGTGATTCTCGATAATTTTTCCAACTCGGAAAAATTTATTCTCGCGCGAATCAATAAGATTGCAGGGCGTAAAATTTCTGCTTATGCGGGAGATTGCGCGCAGACCTCTGATGTGGCGAAAGTCTTTAAAAAAGAAGGCCGATTTCACGGAATCATTCACTTCGCGGCGCTGAAAGCCGTGGAAGAATCAGTAGCTGAGCCGCTCCGATATTACCGTAATAACTTGGGGAGCATGCTCACGATGCTCGAATCAGTTGGGCATTATCAAGTTCCTCATTTTGTTTTTTCTTCTTCCTGCACTGTTTATGGAAAGCCCGATAAACTGCCCGTTCGCGAAGACGCGCCGTTGAAGAAATCAGAGTCGCCTTACGGTGAAACAAAGCGGGTTGGTGAACGGATGCTCGAAACTTTCGTTAGCGGAAATGCCGCGGTCAAGGCTGTTTCACTACGGTATTTTAATCCGATTGGGGCTCATCCTTCCGCGTTGATTGGAGAGCTTCCGCTCGGGACGCCGCGTAATCTCGTGCCTTACGTGGCGCAGACAGCCGCGGGAATCCGAAAAAAACTGAAAGTGTTTGGGGATAATTATTCCACGCCGGATGGAACTTGCATTCGGGATTATATTCATGTGATGGATCTTGCCGCTGCGCATGTCAGAGCGTTAGTTTTTCTTGAGAAAAAAAGCGGAAAAAATTTCTATGACATTTTTAATATTGGGACGGGACGCGGGAATAGCGTGCTTGAAATTGTCCGGACATTTGAGAAAGTGACCGGAGTTAAAGTACCTTATGAGATCGCGCCGCGGCGGAAGGGCGATATTGACAAAATCTATGCCTCAGCCGGTAAGGCAAAGAAAGAATTGGGCTGGAGCGCCCAATTATCACTCGAAGAGTGCCTTCGCACCAGCTGGGTATGGCAAAAAAAAATCTCAAAGACAAAATAGCGCTTTTTTCTTTACCTGTTTTTTACATGAATAAGCTTAGGTCTCGTTTAGTCTAACTGGCATGAAATTAAATATCATTTTCGCTTTTATTTTGTGTTTTAGCTCCTATTCCGCTTTTTGTGAGCCCGACGCGGTTTTACCTGAACAAGCTTTGATTGAAAGCGGCATGAAAGCCGTTCAGGAGAACCGTCTTCAGGAAGCTTTGGCGGATTTTCGTCAGGCTAAAAAGTTGAATTCGAAATATGCTCCCGCGCTTGTGGGCGAGGCGCAAGTACTTACCTTGCAAAACGCCTGGGATGAAGCCTTAAACCTTCTGAATCGGGCTATTAAACTCGACCCTGAATTTGCGATCGCTTATCACAATCGCGGTATTTTGAGATATTACAAAAAACAGTATTTGGAAGCGCATGCTGATCTTCGTAAAGCGGTTGAATTGGGTGAATCAGTTGATAGAGAAATGCTTTTCCAAGTTTGGGGCGCGGCTTTTCCCGAGGATGCCGTTCAGGCTTTATCAGAGCAAATCAGCGTGAACCCGAAAGACGGTGAGGCCTATTTAAACCGCGGCATCGCTTATTTTTATCAAAATAATTATCAGCGCACTTTGAACGACTGGAAAAAAGCAAAAGAACTCGGCACTGAGCCCGACCCTGTGATGTGGGCGGAGCTTGGCCGCGCCCTCCCTGTTTCTGAGGCGCGGCACAGCGCTGAGTAATATTTAAAAATAACGAATTCGTTATTTTAGTTTAAATGAAGCACTAGAGAAAAACATTCAGTTTGATAAGGCAGTTCAGCATGCGGTTACTTAGGTTTATTGCCGGTTTGTTTGTTTGCGTGCCCCTTCTTTTTGCTTCACACGCTTACTCCGCGGAAGTGAAGTTGGTTCTTAAGGCCAAAATGGTGAGTGTGGAAGCGTTTAACCCCGATGAAATTGTCGATGCTTTGGATGCTGTTTCAGCGGATGGTGTTATGCCCGGTGCAACCGTGGTATTCAAAATTGAGTCGGTTGTGAAAGGCAATTTGCCCCCGGTTAAGGTGCCTGCCTCGAGTTCGGTTTGGAATCAAACCAAAGATGCTTACAAAGAAAAAAGTTTTCTGAAGATGATCACGATGGATTACCAAAACCCGGAAGTGGAGCGGGAGGGGAAGCCGCGTTGGTTTGCCGTGGGTGTGCAAAGTCCGCTCGAATCATTTCAAGTTGTTTCATGGTCGGATCTCCCCAAACAAAACTATCGGCTTTCCTTCTCTCAAGATCCCGTAACAGGCGGCTTCATTCTTCAGGATATATCCGCTGGCTAGAAAACTTTTGCCGTTCCTGTCAGCGAGTTCCTTAAGCGAACTCAGGATAAACTCCGCGAAGCAGTCTTGTTTGGTTCATTCTATTCTTTCAATCTGATCAGACAAGGTCGTCAGTCTTTAGTCGTTGGTCTGTAGTCGGTATCAGGCTATGGCGCTCCCCTTCTTTTACACACACCTTACTTGTTCATCATTTGGTTTTGACATTGGTTTTCTATTATTCGCCCGTTAAAACAGTTTCAATTTTTTAAACCTTTCCAACAAAAGGTAAGCTCAATGAAAAAGAACTCGATTCTCAAAGCTTTAAGCCTCGCGCTTGCGACGGTTTTCAGCCTCACTTCAACTGTTTTCGCGCAAGACGCGAACTTAACCAAGCTCGTTGAGCAGCTGCAGCAGCAGATGTCTTCCATGCAGCAGACGATCACTTCGCAAAACGCGAAAATCGCGTCTTTGGAAGGCCGCGGTGCTTCTGCGCATATTCCCGCTCCGAAGTCGGAAGGGATGACTGAAGAAAAGTTCAAGAAAGCTCTCGAAAAAGAGCTTGGAAAAGATTACAAGACTTTCAAGAACCTGAAGTTCTCGGGCGACATCCGTTTGCGTTATGAAGCGTTTGACCACACCAGCGGTAATGCTTCCGAAACCGATCCGCGTAATCGTTTCCGTTATCGTCTTCGCACCGGACTCGAAAAGAAGTTTAACGATGAATGGAAAGCCGGTTTTGGGCTTGCGTCATCTGAGGCGACACCTGATAACGTTTCAACCAACACGACTCTCGATAATAACTTTACATACAAAGATATTTATATCGAAAAAGTGTATGCGACCTATACGCCGAATTGGGCGAAAAAAGGCGCGGTTGAAAATCTTGAAATTACCGGAGGTAAATTCAAGAATCCGTTTGAAAAGGGTTCTTCCGATATGATTTGGGATCGTGACGTTACGCCGGAAGGTCTTTATCAATCCGTGGATTTCCGTATTCTTGATACTGAAAGCATCAAGGCAACGGGTTGGTTCACAGCCGGGCAGTTCATTCTGGATGAAGATTCCGCAACTAAAGGCGGAACAGCGGATGCGGAGCTTTATGCTTATCAGTTCGGTATCAATCCGAAATTCAAAGTTCCCGGCATGGAAAAGCCATTGGGCTGGACTTCCGCGGTTTCTTGGTATGACTACAGCGATTATGCTGTTGATACTAACTTCGGAACGCTCGCGCGCGGTAACGCGAATGCTACCGGACCTGCGGCTCAGCTTGATGCAAAGGATTTTGGCGTGATTGAGTTTTACAACGAACTCAATATTCCGGTTCTCGGGACACCTGTTCGTCCTTATTTCGATGTTGCCCGCAATATGAGCCATAAATCAGGACTGGGTTCCGCTCCTGGCCAGGACATGGCTTGGGCATTGGGTCTTACCATCGGTAAAGCCAAGAAAAAGGGTGAATGGGAAATCGGATACGCTTACAAGAACATTGAAGCCAACTCAGTTGTGGGCGCTTTCAATGACTCTGACTTCGGAACCACGGGCCACAGTGATAAGCGCGGCAGTGTTTTCAAGGGTAAGTACATGTTCACCGATTTTCTTGAATTTGGCGCAGCCGGAATTTTTACGAATGGGATTTCGAATCTTGTGCGTGATGAAGAAAGCCGCCGTTTCCAAATCGATCTTGTTTGGAAGTGGTAACAGTTCCCCCCAAACCGGTTCCTATCGCGCATTTTTAAGTGTGGTAGGGCCGGTTCGGACTTTACACGGAATTTACAAACAGACTGCGAATAGCTTAATAGAATCAGCGTCTTAGCAATGATAAGTTTTACGGTTTTTAATCCAAAACAGGAGATCAAGAGTATGAAAGACATGAAAAAGTTAGCGGCAGTATTCGCCATGTTGGCGATGGTTGCTTCGAGCGGAACGGGTTATGCGGCGACGATGGTAACCGCGGATGGTTCCAGCACGGTTTATCCTATTTCAGAAGCGGTTGCCGAAGAGTTCGGTAAAGCAAATTCTGATGTTCAGATTACCGTGGGTGTTTCCGGAACAGGCGGCGGATTTAAGCGTTTCTGCAAAGGTGAAACCGATATTTCCAATGCGTCACGTCCGATTAAATCCAAAGAAGCCGACATGTGTTTTGAAGAGGGCATCGAGTATATTGAAATTCCGGTCGCTTATGATGGTCTTGCCGTGATGGTTAGCCCTCAAAATGATTGGGTGACTTCGCTGACGGTGAAAGAACTCAATAAAATTTGGGCACCGGATTCGCAGGGTAAAGTAACGAATTGGAACCAGGTACGTTCCTCTTTTCCTGACAAGCCGCTCAAGCTCGTCGGCCCCGGAACGGATTCCGGAACTTTCGACTACTTTACCGAAGTAATTAACGGTAAATCCGGATCCAGCCGCGGTGATTATGTCGCGAGTGAAGACGATAACGTTCTTGTTCAGGGAATTTCAAGTGATAAGAACGCTCTCGGGTACTTTGGTTTGGCTTACTATGAAGAAAATAAGGACAAGCTGAAACTTGTGCCGGTTGATGATGAGAATGAGGGTAATGGCAGCGGAGCGGTTGCGCCGAGCATGGAAACCGTGTTGGCCGGAACCTATCAGCCTTTGGCTCGTCCGATTTTCATTTATGTCAGTAAGAAAGCTGCTGAAAGACCTGAAATTCAGGCCTTTATTGAGTTCTATCTTAAAAACGCGGCAACTCTTTCTGAGGAAGTGGGTTATGTCCCTCTTTCCGCGCAGGCTTATGAGTTAGCGTTGGCACGTTTTAAGGCGGGTAAGGCGGGATCCTTGTTTAAGAAGGGAACAGCCGGAATCAAGCTTGAAGACGCTTTGTCCAAGTAAGAAGGTTGATTTTTCGGTGCTGAGCCGATAAACTTCGGGGACTTTCGGCAGATTTTTGCCGAAAGTCCTCGTTGCTTTTTAAGATTATGATTATAAATAGCTCGTCCGTCCAAATTCGGAAGATCAAAGAAAATACAGTTCAGGCCATTCTTTTTGGCTGCGCTATTTTTTCGGTTTTTGTTACTGCCGGAATTATCGGTGTTTTGTCGTTTGAAACTTTTGAGTTTTTCAGAGAAGTTTCGATCATCGAGTTTTTTACGGATACGCAATGGACACCGCTTTTTACGCAAAAGCATTTCGGTATTGCTCCGCTTTTGTGCGGAACTTTTCTGACTTCCGCTATCGCATTGATTGTTGCTGCGCCGCTTGGGATTTTAACTTCGGTTTATTTGAGTGAGTATGCTTCACCTCGAGTGCGCCGGGTGATTAAACCTATTCTTGAGATTTTAGCCGGTGTCCCGACCGTGATTTACGGTTACTTTGCGTTGCTGTTTGTGACGCCGCTTTTGCAGAAAGTTTTACCCGACTTGCCCGGCTTTAACGCGCTTTCGCCCGGTATCGTGATGGGGATTATGATTTTACCGATTATTTCGTCGCTTTCCGAAGACGCCATGTATGCTGTTCCGCAAAGCTTGCGTAATGCCGCCTATGCTTTGGGCTCTTCTAAATTGCAGGTCTCATTTAAAGTGGTTATTCCTTCCGCATTTTCGGGTATTACGGCGTCCTTTATCTTGGCGATTTCCCGCGCGATCGGGGAAACCATGCTTGTTGCGATTGCCGCGGGGCAAATGCCGAACCTGACTCTTAATCCGATGGAGTCCGTGATGACGATGACGACTTTTATCGTGCAGGTGAGTTTAGGCGATACTCAAACCGGAACCATTGAGTATAAAACTATTTTTGCCGTCGGAACGATGCTCTTTCTTTTAACTTTTGGCTTGAATATCATCGGACATAAATTGCGCAAACGTTTCCGCGAGGTGTACGCATGATTCAGGGTGCTCAGCCGATTCAAAAAATTATCGCGGCGCAAAAACGCAATGAGGCCATCTTCCGTGTTGTTGCCATTGCCGCTGTTGCCATTTCTTTGGCGACGTTGGGAGCTTTGCTTTTTGACGCTTTTTCAGATGGTTTGCGCCGCCTGGATTGGCAGTTTTTAACCAGTTTTCCTTCCCGTAAACCTGAGCGTGCAGGTATCTTGGCGGCCATTGCGGGAAGTTTTTATGTGGTTTCGCTGACTTCCGCGATTTCCATTCCGCTTGGAATCGGAGCCGCTGTTTACTTGGAAGAGTACGCGAAGAACAATCGCTTTAACCGGATGATTGAAGTGAATATCACCAATTTGGCGGGTGTGCCTTCGATTATTTACGGTATTTTGGGCTTGGAGCTTTTTGTGCGCATGATGAAGCTTGACCGCAGCCTGATGGCCGGAGCTTTGACCCTTTCACTTTTGGCTTTGCCGACGGTGATTATTTCCGCGCGTGAGGCAATCCGCACCGTACCAAGTTCAATCCGTCAAGCTGCCTATGCAGTAGGCGCGACGAGATGGCAAACAACACGTGACCACGTGTTGCCGCTCGCTTTTCCGGGTATTATGACCGGTATTATTCTTGCGATTTCCCGCGCCATCGGGGAAACGGCGCCTTTGATTATGATCGGCGCTTTGACTTATGTTGCTTTTCTTCCGACGGGTTTGGATTCGCCTTTCACGGTCATGCCGATTCAGATTTTTAATTGGGTGTCGAGACCGCAAAAAGGGTTTTTTGAGTGCGCGGCGGCGGGAATTGTTGTTCTGCTTATTTTGACCTTGATGTTAAACGGTCTTGCGATTATTTTAAGAAACTATTATCAAAGAAAATTCTCAGTGAGATCTTTATGAGCCAAAATTTAAATGCCGGTGATGTTTGTTTGAAGGTTGAAAAATTTAACGCGTGGTATGACCAGTTTCACGCGCTTAAGGATATTAATATGGATATCCGCAAAAACAAAGTCACCGCGATGATCGGCCCTTCCGGTTGCGGAAAGTCAACTTTGATCCGCTGTTTTAACCGCATGAATGACTTTATTCCGACTTTTCGGCAGACCGGAAAGATTCTTTTTGAAGGCAATGACTTGAGTGACAGATTCATTGATCCCGTGGAAGTTCGCATCAAGGTGGGCATGGTTTTTCAAAAACAAAATCCCTTTCCGAAATCGATTGCTGACAACGTAACTTACGGCCCCAAGATTATGGGCGTGCGGCAAAAAAGCCGGCTGGATGCTATTGTGGAAGAAAGTTTGCGTAACGCGGCATTGTGGGATGAAGTGAAAGATAAATTAAAATCCAGTGCGCTTTCGCTTTCGGGCGGACAACAGCAGCGTCTTTGTATCGCGCGTGCGCTTGCGATGCAGCCCGACGTTTTACTTTTGGATGAGCCTTGTTCGGCCTTGGATCCGATCGCGACTTCCAAGATCGAGGAATTGATCATTCAGCTGAAAGAAAAATATACGATTTTGATCGTGACGCATAATATGCAGCAAGCTGCACGCGTCAGTGACCACACCGCTTATTTATATCTTGGTGAGTTGATTGAATACGATGAAACAACCAAGATTTTTACGGCGCCGGCACAGAAGGCCACGGAAGACTACATCACCGGTAGAATGGGGTAGGCTTCTTGAAAAAGCCTGTCTGCGGCGTTGCGGCATCGTTTCCTTGTGCGGCGTAGGTTTCACTACGCCTCCGCGTCAACTCAACCGCGCCTTGCATTCAAGGCTTTTTGAAGAAGCCCGCAGTCTCCATCCCTTTGAGTTTTTCAGTTGTCTGGTTTTAAGTCGTTAGTCTTCAGTCGTCAGTCATTGGTCTTTAGCTTATAATCCTCGCATGTCAGAAACAGCTCCTCTCGTTCCCTCAAAAAAACCGTGGGTTGCTTTTTTGCTTTCAGTTCTTTTTCCGGGGCTGGGGCATTTATATGTGGGGAATCGGCTTGCGGCGTTGATTTACGGCGCGATGGGGCTGGGGGTTTGGATCAGTTGTTACTCGTCAGGCTCGATTTTAACCAGGCTTGCGGTTTTACTGATTTTGCCGTTCGTGGTCATTCCTGCCGCGCGTGATGCTTTTGATACGGCGTCAGGCAAGAAAAAGCCTGTTACGGGCGAAGAATCGAAGCTTTATGTGATTTGGATGCTTTGCTGTGTTGGCCCTTTTGCTTTACCGCTACTTTGGCGGAATAAAAAGTTCTCGCTGACCGTCAAAATCATATGGACGGTGGTTGTGGTGGCGGTGGTTGTTTTCTTTTTTGCTTTTATTGAATGGGCCGGAGAGATAAGTCATGATTTTTTGGGTATTTAAACGTTTCCGTGTTTTGGGGGTGGCCTTTGCGCTGCTCTTGTTTTTTTTTACAGGCATTTCGAATGCGCAGGATTCTGTTTGCTTTGGGGCCAGTTGCTTTTATCCTGAAGTCGCGGAGACAGCTCCGCAAAAACAAAAAGGGCTGATGGGACGTGAAAGTCTCGCTGAAAAGGAAGGAATGCTTTTTGTTTATGATGCAGACGTCCGCCCCGCGTTTTGGATGAAAAACATGCGGATCGCTTTGGATTTTGTTTGGATCGATCGCGGGGGGCAGGTGGTGGATATTCACCAAGGCGTGCCGCCTTGCGGGCAGAATTGTCCGTCGATTGTCAGCCGTCAGTCTTTACGGTATGTGTTGGAAGTTCCCTCGGGAGCGGTTGAAAAAGCAGGTATTAAAATTGGGGATCAAGCTTTGATTAAATTGGGAGAAGCAGCATGAAGACACAAGACAGAAGACTGAAGATAAAAGATTTTTTTCATATAATTTATTTTTTCAGTTTGTTGTTTATGGTCTGCTGCCTGTGGTCTGCGCCCGCGTTTGCGGGCGATTGGCTTGACGGTGCGAACGGTTACGCGCGCGGTTTAGATCAGTCTAAAACTAGCGGGAAGCCGCTCCTTCTCTATTTTTATACGGATTGGTGTCCTTATTGCCGCAAATTTGAAAAACACACTTTGATCAATGATTCTGTGAAGAAAGTTCTGGATGGCTTTGTACTTGTCCAAATTAATCCGGAGAAAGGCTCCCGTGAGAATCAGATCGCGGAGCAATACCGCGTCAATGGTTATCCCTCCGTTTTTTTCTCAAATCCCTCCACGGGAGAGAGCACGCAGGAAGTGACGCAGGCTGTGCGTTCCGCCGACGATTTTAAACGCGCGGCTTCCGAATTTTTGAAAGTAACCGCCGCCAAAAATCCGCCGCGCGATCCGGCTGTTTTGCCTGCTACCGTATCCGCGGGAAAAGCTCCGTCCATGGAGGTCGGAGCCGCGGATTACATTTTGCATCTGAAGAATGGCCGAAAAGCGGAAGGTGTTTTAGTTTCTCAAAACGCCAAAGGCGTTACCTTGGCGATGGATGAACTTGGTGAAGTTTATTTTTCAAAATCCGAGTATGACCAATTGGAAAAAATTAAAGCATGAAATCGGTTTCAAGAATTGGTTTCGTAAGTAGTAATCGAACCAAAGAAGCGAGAGAGGCGAGGATGACAAGGAAACCGAAGCAGGCGATGCCGAAGGCCGCATCGTCGATGCAGGGTGACGTAGTCAGCCGAAGCCTGTGTCGCTTCGACGTTCATAAATACTTATGAAATCAGTTCTAAGTATCGCAGGTTCAGATCCTTCAGGTGGCGCGGGAATTCAGGCAGACCTTAAAACATTCCAATACTTCGACGTTTATGGAATGGCCGCGGTCAGCTTGCTGACTGTGCAAAACACGCTTGGCATCAAAGAAGTTTTGGTGATTCACCCTGATAAAATTAAATCTCAAATTTTAACAGTGCTTGAAGATATTTCCCCGAATGCGGTTAAGCTCGGTGCTTTAGGGCATGGCCCGGCAGTTTTAGCGGTAGCGGAATCACTTAAAAGTTATCAGGGACCGGTTGTTGCCGATCCGGTTATGCTTTCCAAGAACGGCGCGCCGCTTCTGATGAAAGAAGCCGTTGCTGTTTATAAACAGAAAATTTTGCCGCTGGCTTTTTTGGTTACGCCCAATCTGGCTGAAGCCGAAGCTCTGTGCGGGTTTGAAGTTCAAAATTTAGAACAGATGAAAAAAGCCGCGGAAAGTATTGTTTTGATGGGGGCGAAAAATGTTCTGGTGAAAGGTGGACACCTCGAAGGGAGTGAGGCGGCGGATGTTCTTTTTGACGGAAAAGATTTCGAGATTTTCAAAGCAGAAAAAATTGTTTCTCAAAATACCCATGGCGTTGGATGTACGCTGGCTTCGGCGATTGCCGCGAATCTTGCTTTGGGAAAAGAACTGTCTCTTGCAGTTAAAATTGCCAAGGACTATGTTTTGAAGGCGATTCAAAGCGCGCCGCAGATCGGCAAAGGAAACGGCCCTATCAATCATCATGTTTAAACAGGCGTGTGTCTTTAGTCTTTAGTCTTCAGTCTGTAGTCTGTTATAATCCCCGCCATGATTCAAAAATTAGCACTGATTGTTTCTATCACCCTGCCGCTTTGGAATATTCCGTTGATTGTCCGCATGATTCAGAGGAAGTCTTCCGATGATGTCAGTGTTGCCTGGGCGGTCGGAGTTTGGGCTTCATTCGCGTTGATGGCACCGCAGGGGTTTGTTTCGGAAGATTTGGTTTGGCGGACATTCAGCATTGTTAATTTGATTATGTTTTCATTCGTAACCGCGACCGTTTTGTTCTACAGGCTGAAGAAGCCTAAGCAGGCTAAAGATTCGCTTTAATCCGGAAGGAATATAGAAATGAGCTCAAAGGTGCAAAACATTGTTTGCTGTCTCGATTTAGAAGGGGTGCTTGTGCCTGAGATGTGGCTGGGTGTTGCCGCGAAAACTGGCTTGAAAGAACTTGAATTGACCACGCGCGAAGAGCCCAACTATGACAAGCTGATGCGGTTTCGTTTAGGTGTTTTAAAAAAACACCGGATTCGCTTGAGTGACATTCAATCCGTGATCGCAAAAATGAGTCCGCTGCCCGGCGCGAAATCCTTTTTGGATAAGCTGCGCGCGAACTATCAGGTGATTATTCTTTCCGATACTTTTTCTGAATTCGCGCAGCCTTTAATGAAACAATTGGGGTGGCCGACCATTTTCTGTCATACGCTTTCCGTTGATTCGAAAGGGTTTGTGACGGATTACCATTTGCGTATTTCGGATCAAAAAAGAAAAGCGGTGAAAGCCCTTCAAAACTTGAATTTTTATGTCCAGGCGGCGGGCGATTCGTACAATGATTTGACGATGCTTCTTTCAGCCGATAAAGGCATTCTTTTTCGTACGACGGATAAAATCAAAAAAGAATATCCCAAGCTTCCCGC
>DDUN01000003.1:77182-88318 GCA_002344825.1 Candidatus Multiplicimicrobium inquinatum
GCTTAGCGTAGTAGGTGAGAATAATATCCGCGCCGGCGCGTTTAATCGCGAGCAAGCTTTCCAACATGCATTTTTCTTCATCGAGCCAGCCTTTTTCCGCCGCGGCTTTGATCATCGCGTATTCTCCGCTGACATGATAAGCCGCAACCGGCACTGAAACAGCCGCTTTAATTTTGCTGATGATGTCGAGATAAAGCAACGCGGGCTTGACCATCACCATGTCCGCGCCTTCTTTGACATCGAGTAAGACTTCGCGCAGGGCTTCACGGCTGTTCGCCGGGTCCATTTGGTAGGTTTTCTTATCGCCTTTTTTTGGCGCTGAGTTCAGCGCGTCGCGAAACGGTCCGTAAAATGCGGAAGCGTATTTGGCAGAATAAGCCAGAATGCCTGTTTCCGTAAATCCCTTTTCGTCGAGAGCTTTGCGGATGGCTTTCACGCGCCCGTCCATCATGTCGGAAGGTGCCACGAAATCAGCGCCCGCTTCGGCTTGTGAAACCGCCATGGCGCATAAAATTGCAACGGTTTCATCATTTAAAATTTTTCCATTTTTGACAAATCCGTCATGTCCGTCGCTGGAATAGGGGTCCATCGCCACATCGGTGATGACGGCGATTTTTGGGACTTGCTTTTTGATCGCGCGGACGGTGTTTTGCAAAAGTCCGTCAGGATTGACGGATTCACTGGCGCGCTTGTCTTTTAGTTTTTTAGAAATTGCGGGAAACAAAGCGACCGCGCAAATTCCAAGCTTGGCCGCTTCTTTCGCTTCTTTGACGGCAAGGTCGGATGAAAAACGGAAAACACCCGGCATCGATCCCACCGCGGTTTTCTTATTTTTCCCTTCGCAGATAAAAATCGGAAGAATCAGATTTTCCGGTGAAAGCCGGGTTTCGCGAACCAATGCGCGCACAGCAGATGATTTTCGATTGCGGCGCGGACGGCTGTTCAGAAATAAGTTTGATTTCATGGTCATTGGGTCAGACGATCACAGGTTTAAGCACAAGCGCTTCAGTTGAGTGTAAAGTGTGTTTCATAAATTTTTCCGAATTTCTGCGGCGATTGAGGAGAGTTCTTCCGTGGTCGCGGATTTGGCATTCGCGAAAGCGAGTTCATGCACCGAGCCTAAAATAGGAATCAAATGAATGTGCGCGTGCGGAACTTCCAGCCCCGCCACCATCACGCCCACTTTTTTGCAGGGGATTGTTTTTTTGATTGCCGCCGCCACTTTTTTTGTGAAGGGCATGATATTGGAAAGCAGGACATCGTCCATATCAAAAATATAATCAACTTCCTTTTTGGGGATCACCAGAGTGTGGCCGCGGTTAACGGGGCGCAGGTCAAGAAAAGCCAGAAACTCATTGTTTTCATGAATTTTATGGCAGGGGATTTCGCCGCTAAGAATTTTACTGAATACGGTTGCCATAAAAACCTCTTTTAATCTAAAAACAGCCTTCGGAAGAGTCCTGAGAATGATGGGTATTTTAGTATAAAGAGGTCAATTTCCAATGAATAATAATCAGGGCCGGGTAGTCTTAAGTACAGAACCAAGCGTTCAATTAGATTTTACTTAGGCTGGGTGCTTGTTTTTAGTATAATTCGCGAGTTTCTCAGTGTTTTTAGCGAGGATTGAAAGCATGAAAATTCAAAGATTGGCTCTCATTACGGCGATGCTCGCGCTCTTGGCCTTGCCTGCTTTTGCCACAGAATATGAAATTGATCTTGCCCACAGCGCGGTTTCTTTTAAGGTCAGACATTTGCTTTCTTACGTGAACGGCAGCTTTGATCAGTTTGAGGGCCGTTTTAAATACGTTCCGGATAAACCGGAAGAGTGGTCTGTGGAAGCCGTTATTAAAACGGAAAGTGTGAACACTAAACATGAACAGCGCGACAATCATCTGAAAAACGCGGATTTTTTGGACGTGATTAATTTTCCGGTGATGACTTTTAAAAGTACGCAAGTTACGGATTACTCCAAAGGCAAAGCCAAATTGCATGGAGTGTTGAGTTTGCACGGTGTTGAGAAACAGGTTGTGCTTGATTTACAGGTTTTTGGAACGGACCGCGATCCGTGGGGGAATGATTTGGCCGGATTCAGCGCCGCAACCGTGATTAACCGCAAAGACTTCGGACTGGTATGGAATCAGGTTGCGGAGTCAGGAAAACTTTTGGTGGGAGATGAAATTTTAATTACGATTGATGTGGAAGGCCAGCCCGTGGTGTCTGAGCCGGACGCAGCTTAATTTTAGAGATAGGAGTTTGGTCATGAAAAAAGAGAATAAACAAAAATTAGTGGTCGCGGCGTTAACGGGTTTAATGGCAGTTGCGGGATCTTTTTCAGTTCAAAGCGCAGCGCACGCGGATGACGCGCAATGCTACGGTGTTAATAAATGTAAGGGCGCGGGAGATTGCGGAGGTAAAGGAACTTCTTGTGCCGGCACGAACTCTTGCAAAGGTCAGGGGTGGGTGAGTATGGCGAAAGAATCTTGTTTGCGGCTTGAAGGCGGGTCTTTAACGCCCAAGTCCTAATTTTAAAAAACGTTCAAACACTGCGGGGAAAAAATGAAAAAAACAAACAAGCAAAAATTTGTGGTTGCCGCGTTGGCCGGGTTGATGGCTGTGGCGGGTTCGATTGTGACTCAGGGTACCGCGCAAGCGGAAGACGTTCAGTGCTATGGCGTGAACAAATGTAAGGGGACGGGTGATTGCGGCGGCAAAGGTTCCGCGTGTCATGGTTCCAATGCCTGCAAAGGACAAGGCTGGAAGACGATGGACAAAGCTGCTTGCTTAGCCATTGAGGGCGGTTCTTTAGCTCCGAAAGAGTAATTTCTTATGAAAATGTTCATTCGCTTTGTTGCGCGCTGCACTTCCTTGTGCGGCGTACATTTCTAGTACGCCTCCGCGGGCGCTTGCGCGCGCCTCGCGCCTGAAGCATTTTGATAAGAAATAGATGAACCCTGCTCGAAAGAGTGGGGTTCTTTATTTATGGAAAAAAAACAAAATCACAATCTTGGTTCTTCGGACTTGGTTCTTGGCTCTAAATTGGGACACGGCGTCGGTCTTCGTTCGGAGCACTTTCAGGATATTCTTGAAAGAAAACCGAAGGTCGATTGGTTTGAGGCTATTTCCGAGAATTTTATGGACACGGAAGGCAAGCCGCTCAAAGTTCTCGAACGAGTGCGTGCCGATTACCCGATTGGTTTGCATGGAACTTCACTTTCGATTGGCTCGGCGGGAGGCCTAAACCCGCTTTATCTTGAAAAGCTTAAAAAATTATCCGACCGTATCCAACCCGCGATTATTTCCGACCATTTGTGTTGGGCCGAGCATGGCGGGAAACGTTTATTTGACCTTTTGCCTTTACCTTTTACGAATGAAGCGCTTGAGCTTGTCGTTCGGAATGTGGATCAGCTTCAAAGCTATTTAGGGCGGCGCATTTTGCTTGAAAATGTTTCCGCGTACATTAGCTTCAAAAACTCTGAAATGACGGAGTGGAATTTTCTGAATGAAGTCGCGCGTAAAAGCGGATGTGGCATTTTGTTGGATGTGAACAATATTTACGTGAACAGCTTTAATCATGGCTTTGCGCCGCAAGATTATCTTAACGGGATTGATGCGGATAAAGTTTTGCAGTATCACATTTCAGGGCACACGAACAAAGGGAAGTTTCTTTTTGATACGCATGTGGGCGAGGTGATTCAGCCCGTGTGGCAGCTTTATTCGGATGCTGTTCAGCGGTTTGGTGACGTCTCATCATTGATTGAATGGGATACTGAAATTTGCGGCTTGGATGAATTACTGGCGCTGAATGAAAAAAGCCGGGAAATAGCGAGCACCAAGAACCAGGAACCAAGTACCGAGCAAAAAAAAGAAGCGTCTGTTTCATTGCCTGGTCCTTGGTCCTTGGTTCCTGGTCCCAAGCTGGATGAAATTCAACATTGGTTTGCTGATGAAATGCTGTGTAAAAATAAAACCAAGCTTGCGGATTTGCTTAACAATCAAGCCGGAGATCCCGGAATTGAACGCATGGATGTTTATGCCGAAGGGTATCCCGCGCGCATCAGCGAAGCTTTAGCGGAGGCTTATCCGGCAATCAGCAAAATACTCGGAGAGGGTGCATTTTCTGATCTTGCGCTTGGCTTTGCGCAGTCGCGCAGCTTTGAGCATTATAATTTAAACGCGGTCGCGCCCCTCTTTCCCGATTTTCTAAAAGTAACGCCATGGCAGGAGTCGTTTCCATTTCTGAATGACCTCGCTGACTTAGAGCGTGCGGTGCATCTTGCTTTCCATGCCGAGACTCGCTCTCCCGCCACGCCGGAAGATTTTGCGGAAAAAGCCGCGAGGGACGGAGAGAATTTAGTTTTTCAGTTTCAGCCGCATATTTTTGTTGTCCGCTCTTTTTGGCCCATTCTCGATATTTGGAGCGCGCGGCATCTTCCGGCCGCGCAAATTAAAATTAACGTGGAAAATCGTCCGCAAGCGGTTTTGGTTCACCGCAAGAATGAGCAGGTTTTTTGCCAGATTTTGGATCCTATGGAGGCGGCAGTTTTGCAGCGGCTTTTGCTGGGAGAAACACTCAGTAGCGCGTTTGACGTTATGACTGAAGCCGATGACATTACCCCGGTTCAGTCTTGGTTCGCTAAGTGGATCGCATTGGGGCTTATGACCGGGTTTGAATGGGCGGACCAGGCAAAATGAATTTGACTCAGCAGGTGATAGAAGAGAGATTTGGCTGCCGCCGATGCAATGCTTGCTGCAAGCAGCCGGGCTTTGTTTATTTAAAAGAAGGCGAAGCTGATAGAATGGCTGAATATTTGGGCATGTTAGTGTATGATTTCACCGATCAATTTTGCGATGTTGTGGATCGACGTCGGCTGGTTTTAAAAAAACTGCCTGATGAAGCCTGTATTTTTTTAAACGAAGAAGGCTGCCGTGTTCATGACGCAAAACCGGGTCAATGTCGGGATTTTCCTTCAAAGTGGAGGACTCCGGCTTCGCTTGAATATTGCCAAGGTTTAAAAGAACTGATGAATTCCGATGTTTGAGAAACTTGCCTTACAGTTATTGGAATGGGCCGCGACGCCATGGGGCTCGCTGGTTTTGATTATTCACTCCTATCTTGAGTCGTTTATTCTTCCGCTTCCGCACGATCCCATTTTGATGACTGTTGCTTTGGCGGATCCTAAATACAGTTTTGTTTTTGCGGCGATGAGTTCACTTGCCTCCGCTTTAGGTTTGACCACCGGATATACGATCGGCCGTCTTACTCGCAAAACGCCGCTTGCTTGCAAAATCCGCGCGAATAAACACTTTGCCGAAGTGGAGGGTATTATTCAGCGTTACCACCGCTGGGCAACTTTTATTGCCTGCTTTACGCCTATTCCCGATAAACTTTATTGCGCCGTAGCCGGAATTATGAAACTGGATTTTACGAACTTTATTCTCATCGGCCTTCTCGCGCGGGCTTGCCGTTTTTTTATGGTGGGGGCTTTGATTTTCTTTTTCGGCGAAGTTCTCCGGGATTGGATTTTACATTCCATGAAATGGTTTTTGCTCGGATTTGTCGCGCTCGGAGTGGTGCTTTATTTCGCCACTAAAATGTTTTACTGTTTTCTGGATAAGAAGCTTCATCTTTCACCCTCTGAGAAGAAGTGCGCATGACATTTGAATATCAAAATCCGTTTCCTTTGGGCGAAGATCAAACAAAATATCGCCGTATTTTTAAAGACGGAATTCACCCCGAAAACATCGGCGGGCGTTCCATTTTGCGTGTCGCGCCCGGTGTCTTGACGCGGCTTGCTAAAGAAGCTTTCTCCGACGTTTCTTTTTTATTGCGTACTTCCCATCTTGAAAATGTCGCAAAAATTCTGGATGATCCGGAAGCTTCCGAGAATGATCGTTATGTCGCGCTTACTTTACTTAAAAATGCCGTGATTGCCGCTGAAGGCAGTTTGCCCTCATGTCAGGATACGGGAACGGCCATTGTTCACGCTAAAAAAGGTGAGCAGATTTGGACGGAAGCGGATGATGCGGAATCGTTGTCCCGTGGTATTTATGAAATTTATCAGGAAAAAAATTTACGCTATTCTCAGCTTGCTCCGCTGAATATGTTTGAAGAAAAAAACACCGGCAATAATTTGCCCGCGCAAATTGAAATTACCGCGGTTCCGGGCGATGAATACCGCTTTCTGTTTATCGCCAAAGGAGGCGGATCAGCCAATAAAAGTTATCTTTATCAGGAAACCAAATCCGTTCTGAATGAAAAATCTCTCAGGGAATTTTTAAAGAAAAAGATTTTTGATCTCGGCACTGCCGCGTGCCCGCCTTATCATCTGGTGGTTGTAATCGGCGGCACCAGCGCTGAAGCGACTTTAAAAGCCGTTAAGCTGGCTTCTACCGGCTATTATGATAATTTACCGGTTAAAGGAAACACGCAGGGCCGTGCTTTTCGTGATTTGGAATGGGAAAAGAAATTGCTTGAGGTCGCGCAAGAAAGCCGGATTGGCGCGCAATTCGGCGGGAAGTATTTGGCACATGACGTGAAAGTGATCCGTTTACCGCGCCATGCCGCCTCATGTCCGATCGGTATCGGGGTTTCCTGCAGTGCGGATCGGCAAATTAAAGCCAAAATCACCGCGGACGGTGTTTTCCTTGAAGAGCTTGAGCGTAATCCCGCTCGTTTTATTCCGGATCAAGGGAAGACAGAATTGAATCAACCGGTTGCGGTGAATTTAGATAAGCCGATGACTGAAATTTTAAAAGAACTTTCTCAATATCCGGTTAAGACGAGGCTTTCGCTTTCGGGTACTTTGATTGTTGCTCGTGATGTGGCGCACGCTCGTATTCGTCAGATGCTTGAACAGGGGAAACCCATGCCGGAGTACTTTAAAAATCACCCTGTTTATTATGCTGGTCCTGCAAAAACGCCGGAAGGTATGCCGACCGGAAGTTTTGGCCCGACGACCGCTAGCCGCATGGACACTTATGTCGCTGAATTTATGGCGCAGGGCGGCTCGATGGTGATGCTCGCGAAAGGGAATCGTTCACCGCAAGTAACGGAGGCATGCAAAAAATACGGCGGATTTTATTTGGGTTCCATCGGTGGTCCCGCCGCTATTTTGGCTAAAGAAAATATTGTCGCGGTGGAAATCGTTGATTTTGAAGATCTGGGAATGGAAGCCGTCCGTAAAATCACCGTCAAAAATTTTCCCGCGTTTATTGTTTGCGACGATAAGGGGAATAACTTCTTTGGAAATGCCAGCGCGGAAGCCTAAATGATTTGGCCTGTGTGTGTGGTAGGTGCTGGTGCGGCGGGGCTAATGACCGCGATTACCGCGGCGAGAACTTTGAATGCGCAAATCGCTGAAGGTTCCGCGGTTGCGCGAAGCGCAGAGCGAATATTGTTACTGGATACCCGCGAAAAGTATGGCGCTAAAATTATTATGTCGGGCGGCACACGTTGCAATCTCACCAATCGCTCGACCACTGAAAAAGACTATGCCACGAATGAACCCAATATTGTCCGTGCTATTTTGCGCGGTTATACCTCAGAACAAGCCCTCAAATTCTTTAATGAAATCGGCGTCGAAACCGCTGAAGAACCCGGAATAGGAAAATTTTTTCCCGTTCAGAACTCAGGTCAATTTGTTTTAGAAATGCTGATTAAAGAAGCCATACGGCTGGGCGTAACGATTGAAACGCCCCGCAAAGTGACGGAGGTTGAACCAGCGAATGGTGCCTTTAAAGTTTCGGGAGAAGGTTTTGAATATACCGCTCAAAAAGTGGTGTTGACCACCGGCGGGCTTTCTTTTCCTTCCACCGGCAGCGATGGCACAGGCGATACGATTGTGCAAAAGCTGGGCCATACTATTTTGTTTCGTGAGCCCTCTTTAACACCGCTAACAACCGCGGATGAAGACTGGAAAAAGCTTACCGGAATTTCGCTAGATGTAAAAATGACGTTTCTTGAAAATAATAAAAGCGTAAAATCCTTTCAGGGATCTTTTCTTTTTACGCATTTTGGATTTTCAGGGCCGGTGGTGTTAAATATCAGCCGATTTTGGATTTGTTCCAAAGCTGAAAAAAAGCAAATGCTTGTCAGCTTTTTGCCGAATCATACCGAGGAGCAAATCCGCAAAGAAATTGTGCAAGGGCATTTTCTTTTCCCCAAGCAAACGATTAAAAATTATTTGTCGCAGAAAAAACTGCCCGACCGCTTTGTTGAAACTTTGCTTCAGAAGTGCTGTATTAATCGGGCTGTCCCGCTTTGTGATTTGATTAAAAATGAACGCGAAACATTGATCAAAGAACTTTTCCGCCATGAGCTTTCCGTGACCGGCGACAAAGGTTATGCTAAAGCGGAAGTCACCGCGGGCGGTGTCGATTTACGCGAAATCCGCAAAGATACGATGGAGTCGCGCAAAGTCCCCGGACTTTATTTAGCAGGTGAGATTTTGGATTGTGACGGGAAAATCGGCGGGTTTAATTTTCAATGGGCTTGGAGTACCGGCTATTTAGCCGGCAAAGCGGCAGCAGCCCGCTGAAAAAGGATCATCTACGGCGTTGCATACCTCGCTTCCTTGTGCGGCGTATTAGCACATGCGCCTCCGCGGGCGATCGCATGCGCCTTGTATCTGAACCTTTTTGAACGGGCTATCCCATTTTCGCGCAGATAGAATCCAGCCTTTGCGATATGATTTTGTTTAGTATAATTACAAACATTTGAGCTTATATATCTTTTGCTGAAAACTAAGGAGTGAGTTGTGGTCAACTGGATTGTCATCAACACAGATTTAATAGGGACAACAGTAGCTTTGTTGGCTTTTTTGGTTTCATTGGGATCTTTAGCAGTTTCTGCTTACCGTTTTGTTGAGTTGCGAAGAGCTGAACAAGAGCAGCGGAATTTTGAAAATTATCATAAATTAATAGCAGAAACTGTTGAGGGCGCTCGAAATGGGCAGGTAATGAAGCTTTATTCGCAGGTTGCTGTTATTTTTGAGTTGAGAAATTTTAAAAAATATAAAAGTGTTACCGCGCGAATTCTTAATGGTCTTATGGCAGAGTGGCTTGCTCGCAAGGTGGATCAAAAGCTAATTGATGAACTGCGGTTAACTATTGATGCCGTGTCTTAAAAAAGCATCTAATCTTAATTGAAGGAGGTTTAAATGAAATTGTCAAAGTTTATGGCGTTATTGGTTTGTGGGCTGTTCTTTTTTTCAACGGCGTCATTTGCGAAGTCGGCACGGGAAATTGACGCGAGTGTGGATACGGCTTTGACGCGTTTTCAGCAAGAAGTGCCGGGCGCGAAACAGCTGATTGATAATTCAAAAGGGATGCTTGTTTTCCCGAGCGTGATTAAGGCGGGGATTGGCATCGGGGGCGAATACGGTACAGGCGCGCTTTTGCAAAAGAAAACCAAGCAGAAAGAGTATTACAATATTGTGAGTGGGTCTTTTGGTTTTCAGCTCGGCGGGCAGGTGCGTACGGTCTATATGCTTTTTATGAATGAGCAGGCTTTGGCTGGATTCCGCAATAGCGAAGGCTGGAAAGCCGGCGTGGATGGTTCGGTCGCGGTTGTGAACGTGGGCGCGAACGGGCAGGTAGATACGGCAACAACCAACCAGCCGATTATCGCGTTTGTGCTTGGACAGAAGGGATTGATGTATAATCTCACGTTAGAAGGTTCGAAGTTTAACCGTATTTATCCAGAACAATAACTTAGACGGAGGGTTTCATGAAAAAGTTAACAATCAGTATTTTGGCTTTGGTCTTGATGTTGGGTGGTGTTGTTTTGACGGCGCAAGCAGGGCATCATGAAGGTAAGTCAGATGGAAAATGCCCGATGATGAAAGGTGATTGTTGCAAAAAGGGCGGGTCAGAATGTCCGATTGTAAGCAAGTTGATGAAAAAAGCCGGATTCTATCTTGAGAACGCGGATGCCATCGGGTTGACCGAAGATCAGGTTAGCCAAATCGAGGCGATTAAATCAGCTGCTAAAAAGGAAATGATTTTGGCCGGAGCTCAGATGGAAGTCGCGATGATGGATATGGGCGCTAAACTGAAAACGGATCCCGTGGATGTGGAAGGTTTGAATCAAATGATTGACGCGAATTTGGCCGGAATGAGCGCGGGCGCGAAAAAAGCGGTTCAGCAGTATGCTGATTTGAAGCAGGTGCTCAATGCTGATCAGAAGAAAAAAGCCAAAGAAGTTTGGAAGAACGCTGAAAAGAAATAAGCTGATTTCGAATATTGATTTAAAAGCCGAGAAGGAATTCCTTCTCGGCTTTTTTACTTGAAGGGTTTAAGCGGTTTTGGCTGTTTCAAATTGTTCAAAAGCGCCAATTGCATCCGCCGCATACATTAGCGAAGGCCCGCCCCCCATATAAATTGCCATGCCCAGCACTTCTTCCACTTCAGGTTTAGTCGCGCCAAGCTGGGATAATGCTTGAGCGTGAAAACCGATACATCCGTCACACCGCGCGGCGACGCCGAGTGCCAGGGCAATCAGCTCTTTCGTTTTTTTATCAAGCGCACCATCCTTAGTGGCGGCGCCTGACAATGCCGAAAAGCCCTGCATGACCTCCGGGATGTCCTTGCGTAATGTCCGTAGATTCACACTGATGGCCTGGGTGATTTCGAGATAGTTCTTTTGCATAAATCCTCCTTATGATTTTTTAAAATAAAGCTTGATAATATATTAGCAAATGCTAATATATTATCAAGATGAATCATCAGAAAAATATTAAAGAGATGGCACGGCACGCGGCGAAAGCCGAGGCGATGCTGAAACAAATGGCGAATGCGAACCGCCTTATGATTCTTTGTAAGCTCGTTGAGGGCGAAGAGACCGTAGGCAAGTTGGTTGCTGAGGTGGGACTGTCGCAATCCGCGGTTTCGCAGCATTTGATGAAAATGAAGGCCGCCAAATTAGTGCGTGCCGAAAAACGCGGTCAGCAGGTTTATTACTCACTTGCAAGCGGTGACGTGACGGAGATTTTAAAAACATTGCATCGCATCTATTGCGCTGAATAAGGGGGATTTATGAAGACTGTGAATGCGGTGACTTTAAAAGAATGGTTGGCGAAAGGCGAAGCGGTGCTCGTGGATGTCCGTGAGCCCGCGGAGCATGCCGCGCAAAATATT
>DDUN01000004.1:0-1323 GCA_002344825.1 Candidatus Multiplicimicrobium inquinatum
AATTTCCGAAGCGCATGCGGCCGAACCTGATGCTGGGTTACGCACCGCGGACTCGCAGGAAATCGCGCCTGACCAATTTTTAAGCAGTGATGCCAGCCGTTATTTTCAGGCAGGGGATTATGAAAAAGCATTAGTTGCTTTAAACCAGCTTGAGCAGAGTTTTCCGAAAGATGAGCTGATCCAGCGTTACCGTGCCATGACATTAGATCGTCTCGGAAAATCCGATGAGGCCATCGTCATTTTTAACGCATTGCTTGAAAAGAATCCGAAGCATATTCCCACGCGTTATTTCTTAGGACAGGCTTTCGCGCGCAGCGGTCGCTATGAAGAAGCCGCTCAGGAATGGACAACTGTGGCGCAGGAAGGCGAAGGAACGCCTTACGCAGCCTGGTCGCTTTCCGCCATTCAGCAAATGAAGGGACCTGATTTTTCAGCTTCCGATCAGCCTGAAAAAATTCAGCGCTGGTATATTCAGGCGCGGTATGGTTATGAGGTAGATTCGAATGTTATTTTGCGTCCCGAAGATAAAAATCTTTCCATTGCGGGGGATCGTGATGCCGGACGCCATAGCGGAGATTTGGCGCTTCGTTATCGTGCTTATTCCAAACGTGATACCGCCATCGATTTGACTTATGCGGCGCGCCAGACATTGCATGATGATAGTTTTGAAGAGTTTAATTATCATTCCGAGGAATTCGGAATTAATGCCCGCCAGCGCGTCAAAGTCGGTGAGAAAGATGTTGTGTTGGGGGCGCGGTATGAATATTTGCTCGGGTTTTTAGATAAAGATATTTACTCCAACCGCAATCGTTGGACCTTGTCCGCGGATACTCGTTTTACGGAACGGACCCAAACCATTTTCTTTGACCGTATGACAGTTGCCAATTACGGTCCGGATGGCAGTGAGCCTTCTAAAACATCCCGTGATGGTTTTGAAAATGATGTCGGTTTTACGCACTTTTTTTACAGCAAAGATTTTCAACGGTATGTTTTTTTCCGCGGCGAGCTTAATACCAGTGAGAACCGCGGTTCCAATTTCGATTCATGGGGAACGACATTCCGTTTGGGATATCACACGCCTGTTCCGAAATTTTCGCGTTTTTCAATCGACGTTTCTTCCGGCTTAAGCAATCAACACTATCCCGATTTTGAATCAACGACGACGCTGGATCCGAGACGCCGCGAGGATTTGGATTGGGATTTGTACGCCGCCTTGAGTTACGCGATTACAAAGACGCTTTCGGCGCGCTTTTTTTACAATTATTTCAACACAGAAAACAACAACGATATTTACGAATACAACCGGCATATCGGCGGTTTGCA
>DDUN01000004.1:1569-49897 GCA_002344825.1 Candidatus Multiplicimicrobium inquinatum
TTCATTTACAGCCGAAGCGCTTAACAAAAAAGATCCCGGGGAGGGACTTATGCAAAACAAACAGATTTCTTTTATCTTGGCATGTCTGCTGGTGCCGGCAATCGCTTTCGCGCAATCTTCCGCGCGGGATTCGGATATCGATTTAAAATTGAATGCCGGAGATTTAGCCGGAGTTGCTCCGCCGACAGGCTCCCAGGCTATTCCGCTGGCACCTGCGGCAGGTCCCCAGAAGTTTATCGACCCGTATTTGCCGGCTGCCATGCAGGGCGGTGCGGTTATTTTGGGACAAACTGACGGCAAAGCCCGTGTTTATGAAGTGAAGGGTGATGCGAAGCGTTCCTCCGCAGGGAGCCCGATTGAAAAAAAGCTTAAGAAGGGCGATACGATCAAAGCCGGCGATACAATTATTACCGGCTCGGGTTCGGTTGCATCGATTACATTTGATGAAAATTATAAAAATGCGGTGTATGTTCCCGAGAATTCACAGGCATTGATTGTCAGCATTGAACCGACTGAAATTAAAATTCAAAATGGTTCTGTTTACAGTGCGATTGACGGGCTTCCGCATGGCAGTACATGGAAAATAACAACGCCGGTGGCTATTGCGGCCGTGCGCGGAACTTTATATGTGGTGCGTTTCGTGCTCGCGGATGGAACTTTTTATGCCGCAACCGTCAATGTGCCTGATGATGACAAGACCAGCTCGATTGATATTCAGGAGCTGACCGGTGAAACCGGCGCGAATGTTCCCGAAGGAAAAGAAATCACTTTTAAAGATGGTGAAATTCCCGACGCATCGTTGGTTTCAGATCTGGATCCTTCCACGGTTCAGGAGATTTTAGATTTTTTTCAAAATTTAAAAGAACTGCGTGATCAGAATGATAATTCCGGAGTCGCGCCTCCAACCAGCGGAGATTTAACCGGTACAAATAATTTGGATCCTGCGGGACCGGGCGTTGTGGGCGGAGGAAGTGATCCGTTAGACCCAATTAATGACATCGGTCTCCCTCCGGAACCACTGAGTGAAGCGCCTTCTTCCGGTGAAGAGTCGTATGGCGAATGTCAGGGTGAACAGTGTTACAGCTACAATAACCAAGATTAAATCGAATCTGTTTTTTTTGACAAAAGTAGAAAGCAGAGAAATAAAATTATGAAGAAAATAATTGTTTGGACCGTCGCAGCAACGATGCTTAGCTATGGTTCGGTTTTTGCTCAGCTTTCAACACGCGACATGGATATCGACATGCAGCTGAATGCTGAGGTGGGAGGCGTTGCGCCTCCGACAGGTTCGCCTGCCGTGTCACCGAGCGGCGCTGCTCTGAATGCGATTGCTTTTCCTGCCATGCTTCCGTCCGCTAAAGTCGTTTTGGGCCAAACTGACAAAAAAGCCCGTGTTTATGATGTTAAGGGCAAAGTTTTTTGGACTAAACAAGGAACGCCGGTTCAGAAAAAGCTGCGTGCCAATGATATTTTGCAGCTCGGCGATACAATTCAAACCGAAGACAAGTCTTCTGTTTCAATCGCATTTGATGACAGTTTTATGAATGCCGTGCATCTGCCGGAAAATACGACCGCGACACTGGAAAGTATTGAGCCTACAAGCATCCGTATTGAAAATGGTTCGATTTACAGCGCGGTGAATGGGTTGCCTCAGGGCAGCAGCTGGAAAGTGACAACACCTGCGGCAGTTGCGGCTGTGCGCGGGACACTTTACGTCGTTCGCTATCAGGCGGCTAACGGAACTTTTTACGCGGCAACGGTCGACATCCCTGATGACGGAGTGGCCAGCGCAATTGATATTCAGGAAATTGCCGGTTCACAGCATGCTGATGTGCCGGAAGGCAAAGAAATTACCCTGACTCAAGGGCAAACGCCCGGTCAGGACATGGTTGGTGATCTGGATCCCGCAGCTCTTCAGGAAATCTTAGATTTTTTTGAGGCTTTAATCGAGCAACGTGAAGTCGCCGACGGCTATGCTCCACCGACGGGCAATGAACCGATGGGGCAGCAGGGCGATAGCTCTGATCCGGATCAAAACCGTCCGGATCTTGACCCGACCGATACCGGCGTTATTAATGACGAAATTTCGGACACGCCAGGTGAAACTCCGGGCCAGGAGATACCTGAAATTCCCGAACCGGAAAAATGCGAGATTGATGATCGCGGCGGTCATTATGGCGGCGGATGGGGCAATCATCACGGTGGCGGACATAACAACGATTGGAATGACGGTCCCGGACATGGCGGCGGACGCGATAATGATTGGAACGATGGTCCCGGACGCGGTGATGGGCATGGCGGCGGACGCGATAATCATTGGAATGATGGCCCCGGACGCGGTGATGGGCATGGCGGCGGACGCGATAATGATTGGAATGACGGCCCCGGAAACGGCGGCGGACATGACAATGACCGCGATAACCGCGGTGGAAATGACAGAGACAACCGCAATGAACGCGACGACAATGATAATCGCGGCGGCGGACGAGATAATAATGGCGGACGGGGCGGCGGAAGAGATTAAAAGTTAGTCTGCTTTATCCGCAGCTTGTCAGAGAAAGTTTTGAGACCGGGGTTGGTAAGAAGGATTGTAGAAAATCTTTTTAAGCCAACCCCGGTTTTTTCTTTTTTCCGTGAAGGCGGCCCAGCCCCATTGAGCGTAAACTTTTGAAATGCTTTCTTCGATTGTATCCGTGTCGAATTTATAAAGCTTTCCGTCGTTAAAAATCCGCCATTTGCCATCCTGTTTAAAAGCAGTGACGGTATGCGCAAACTGATTGTCGCCGTAAATGCTGACAACCTGGCTTTCATATCCAAGCTCTTTCAGTGCCGCATCCGCAAAAAGCGCGTAATCTTCACAGTCGCCTTTACGCAGAGCAAGCATTTCCTCGGGGCTTTGCCAGTGATCTATTTTTCCGAAGTTTTCCCGGTCTTCAACAAACTTAAAGTTTTTGCGCATGAATTTTGACAGATCTTTAGGAGTAGAGATTTTTTCAAGAACGGGTGAAAGATGTAAAAGGGCGGGGCTTGGTACTTGAGCGGATATGGGCGCCTGAGCCATGACTGCTACCACCACGATTACTGCGATCAGTTTCCGGAACATGATTCCTTTTTCCGGCAAAACTGAACTGATCGTGAGGGCGCGTTAAACGAGGACTTCTCGATTAATTGGTAACCCGGCTATGCTTTCATTTTTTAAATGACTGGCACCCGTGGCTTTGCGTCCTGACTTTACAGTCAGTTTGCCTTTTTCAATTTTCATAACCCCTGAAAAATGTCATTCGCTGCGTTGCCGCTCGCAACCATCGTGCGGCGTAGGTTTCACTACGCCTCCTCAGGTCGCTTGCTTGCGCCTTGCGACTGAACCTTTTTGAGGGGTTCTTATGCTGAGAGGGAAACAGACTTACTCTCAACCTATAAGAAGCATGCCCTCTGGTTTTACGGAAAACAAGGGCTAGGCAAGCTTTTTTGTGTGTTATATTATGTCCTAGATATTTATTGCTATGTTTTGAGATACAAAAAGAGGTCAAAAAATGAACCCAATCACAGCTCTTTTAATTGCTTTTATGATGATTTTCTCCGCACCGCTTTTTGCGGCGGATTCGCGGGATGCGTTGATTGACGCGCAGATGGAAAGCGCGGAGGGTTTAAAAGCCCAACAAGAGCCCACTTTGAAGGATGGACTTGGATATGTGCATCAGGTCGCAGGTAAGGCGATGATGGCAGCTGAGGGCAATCCGGTTGAGAAAAAACTGAAGGTCGGTGATGTGGTGAAAGCCGGTGATCAAATTTATACCGAAAAAAAATCTTCAGTTTCAATCGTGTTTGATTTTTTAAAACAAAACGCGGTGCATATCCCTGAATTAAGCCGTGCTGTGTTCACCAGCATTGAGCCTAACGACATTAAGTTGGAGACAGGCTCTATTTTTAGTGCCGTGGATGGTCTTCCGAAAGGGAGCACCTGGAAAGTGACGACTCCGGTTGCGGTGGCGGCGGTTCGAGGCACTTTGTATCTCGTGCGATTTCAGGCGGAAAGCGGTGAGTTTTATGCCGCAACCGTGGACGTTCCGGATGACGGGCGTGATTCCGCGATCGAGATTAGTCTGATTACCGCGGATAACTTAGCAAGTATTGCGGAAGGGAAGCAAATTACTTTGCGCGAAGGCGATTCATCCGGTTTGCAGGATATGGTTCAGGATTTAAATCCTGAGGCGGTTAAAGAAATTCAGCAGTTTTTTGACCAGATCAAAGGCGACCAGGAAAAAACACTTGCGGCCGCGGTTCAAGGCTATCTGGACAATAAACATGAAACGCAGGGAAACGAATCGAGCGATGACAATTCATCCTGGGATGATATAGGCAGTGATATGTCGGAAAAAACCGAGATGCAGGTGAACGATAATTTGCCCAACCTGGATCCGAGTGAAGACTTTAAAGATCAGCATGGACAGAAAGATTTGGAAAATGCAGAAAATGCAAATACGAAAGACCCGAATTATTATGGTTCGAGCACCTAGTGCTCCTTTTTAGTGAAAGCCGCCT
This sequence comes from Candidatus Multiplicimicrobium inquinatum, assembly GCA_002344825.1. Classification (GTDB taxonomy): domain Bacteria; phylum Omnitrophota; class Omnitrophia; order Omnitrophales; family Aquincolibacteriaceae; genus Multiplicimicrobium; species Multiplicimicrobium inquinatum. Next base: position 6,112 of record DDUN01000004.1, read on the forward strand.
GGGTTGCACTCGGCGGCTTTTTTTGTTTCAATAGCGCATGCCAAAAGCCATTATTATCGGAACCAGCACGGGAATCGGCCGTGCGCTTGCTTTCGAACTTCACCGGCAGGGTTGGGAAATTGCCATAACCGGCCGTCACCCCGAAGCTTTAGATTACCTCCGCAAGGAATTAGGCGGGAACCGCGTTCATTTACGCGGGCTTGATTTGCGCGGTCCTGAAACCGCGATGGAAACCGTGCGCGAATTAATTGAAGTGCTGGGTGGCTTGGATTTAATGATCGTGAACGCCGGTATTTTGCCGGTCAACCCCAAGTTGGATTGGGCACCAGAAATTGAAGGCGTGCGCGTCAACATTATCGGCTTTCAGGCAATGTGCCACGTTGCTTGCCATTATTTTGAAAATCAAGGATATGGCCATTTGGCGGGGATTTCATCGATTGCGGCTTTGCGCGGATCAGGTAAAGCTCCGGCTTACAATGCTTCCAAAGCATTCATGGCAAATTACATGGAGGGTTTGCGTCAACGTTATTACAAAACCAAAATCCATATTACCGATTTGCGTCCTGGATTTATCGCAACGCAAATGATCGCGGGGCGTCCCGGATTGTTTTGGGTGGTGTCGGCCGAAAGAGCCGCTCGCGATATTTTAAAAGCCATCAGCCAAAAAAAGAAAATCGCTTACATTCCCGGACGATGGTGGTGGATCGCGCAGGTCTGGAAAATTCTTCCCGAGTGGATTTATCATCGGGCTTATAAAAAGTATATCAGCCGTCCTGACTATGAGGATTTCCCGGTTCAATCATGAAGAAACTCTCGCATGAAGAATTGCAGGTGAGGCAGTCCGAAATTCTCGCTAAATCTGACAAGATTCCGTTGATTGTTGTTTTGAATAATATTCGCTCACTTTACAATGTTGGTTCCATTTTTCGCACCGCGGACGGCATTGGCGTTGAAAAACTTTATTTATGCGGCATTACGCCCATTCCGCCGGACACGCAAATCACAAAGACTGCTTTGGGTGCGGAAAAAACAGTGGCATGGAAATTTTTTGAAAAAGCCGCGGATGCAATCAAACAAGCCAAAACGGAAGGGTATGAGGTTGTTTTGCTGGAGCAAACGCATAAAAGCGTTTTATATCAGGACTTTATTCCGCAAAAGCCGGTTTGTTTGGTTTTGGGAAATGAAGTCGCGGGAGTTTGCGATGATTTAGTGCGTCTTGCGGATCATTCCATTGAAATCGAAATGGCAGGACTTAAGAATTCTTTGAACGTGAGCGTATCCTTCGGTGTGGTTGGTTATGATCTGCGACATAAACTGAAAGCGATTGGTTCTCTTAAACAATGAAACAATTGCACGTCTATTTTTCAGGGCGTGTTCAGGGTGTTGGATTTCGCTATATGACAAAGCAAGCTTCCAATCGTTTCTCTGTAAGTGGGTGGGTTCGTAATTTGCCCGACGGTCGCGTGGAACTTCTTGCTGAAGGGGAAGAAACGGAGTTAGATTTATTTTTAATCGAGATACAAGATAGAATGAAACATTGTATTAAAAGCACGGAAATCAGCCGAGGGTCTGCCTCGGGTTTGTATTCCTTATTTGAAATTGCATATACATCGTAAATGACACAAAACATCAAAAAACAAATCGACGAGCTTCGGCGTAAATTAGACGAACATAATTATAATTATTATGTGCTCGCCAAGCCCGTCATCAGCGACCAGGCTTTTGATCGGCTTCTGCGTGAACTCGCGGATTTAGAGAAAGCGCATCCGGAATTCGCTTCTGCTGATTCACCGACTCAGCGTGTCGGCGGGGAACCGCTCGAAGGTTTTAAAACGGTCAAGCATGCCGTTCCGATGATGTCGATTGATAACACTTATTCCCGCAAAGAAGCGGAAGATTTTCATACGCGTATTTGCAAGCTCCTCGGTAAGACGGAAACAGAGTATCACCTCGAAGAAAAAATCGACGGCGTCTCGATTGCTTTGATTTATGAAAAGGGTGAGTTCGTTCGTGGACTCACGCGCGGGGACGGCAAATCCGGCGATGATATTACTGAAAATTTAAGAACCATCCGGTCGATTCCTTTGCGGTTGCCCGTGGCCGGCTCTCATTTCAAAGGCGAAATCCCGAAGCTGCTTGAAGTGCGAGGCGAGGCATATATTTCAAAGCCACAGTTTATCAAAATCAACGAAGTCCGCGAAAAGCAAGGCGAAGAATTATTCGCCAATCCGCGCAATGCCTGTGCCGGAACATTGAAACAGCTGGACTCCAAAGCCGTGGCGGAACGCAAACTTGACGCGTTTATTCACGGGCTTGCGCGGTATGAAGGCAAAAACCCGCCCGCGACACAGGATGAAGCGATGAATCTTTTTACAGAGTTTGGTTTTAAAACCGTGCCACATCGCAAAGTGGTGCGAAACCTTGAAAGCGCGATGCAATGGATTGAAAAAGTTCAGGGTTTACGCGCGGATTTACCGTATGAAATTGACGGCATGGTGATGAAGGTCAATTCGTTCAGCGATCAGCAAGTTTGCGGAACCACCAATAAAGCCCCGCGTTGGGTGATCGCTTACAAATATCCCGCGGAACAGGCGGAGACAATTCTCGAAAGCATTACGGTACAAGTCGGCCGCACGGGCGTTTTAACTCCGGTAGCGAACTTAAAACCCGTGCATTTGGCGGGAACCACGGTGTCGCGCGCGAGCTTGCATAATGCCGACGAAATTGAGCGGCTGGACGCGCGCGTTGGCGATACCGTGCGTATTGAAAAAAGCGGTGAAATCATTCCGCAAGTGATTGAGGTGGTGAAAAGCAAGAGGAAGGGCAGTTTAAAAAAATTTGTTTTCCCTAAGAACTGTCCGGTTTGCCAAACCGAAGTCGAGCGCATTGAGGGGGAAGTCGCGACGCGCTGTATTAACCCTTCGTGCAAAGCCAAATTGCGCGCGGGAATTAAACACTTTGCCGGGCGCAATGCCATGGATATTGAAAACCTCGGCTATGCATTAATCGATCAGCTGGTTGATGAGGAGCTTGTGAAGGACTTTGCTGATCTTTACGATCTTGATGTTGAAAAACTAGCCAAGCTTGAGCGGATGGCGGAAAAGTCGGCGGTGAATGTTGTGACTGCGCTGGAAGCAAGTAAGTCGCGCAATCTTGGGAGGCTCATTTTTGGTTTGGGTATTCCCGATGTAGGCGAGCGTACGGCGGCTGTTTTGGCGAAGCATTTTCGTCATTTGGATAAATTAGCCGTTGCAGGCAAAGAAGATTTGGAGAATATCCGCGAAATCGGTCCCGTGACGGCGCAATCCATCGAAGATTTCTTTAAGAACCCCGGCACCAAAAAACTCATCGAAAAATTGAAGAAAGCCGGCGTGAAAATGGATATTGTTGAAAAAGAAGCCGGCGACAATCCCTGCAAAGGCAAAACTTTTGTTTTGACCGGCACGCTTGAGAGTATGGGGCGCTCGGATGCTGAGTCTTTGTTGCGAAAGCTTGGCGCCAATGTTTCAGGCAGTGTCAGCAAAAAAACGGATTTTTTGGTAGCCGGTGCTGAAGCGGGCTCAAAGCTCACCAAGGCTGAATCGCTTGGTGTTAAGGTTTTGGATGAGGTCGCGTTTAAAAGACTGATCGAAGAATCAAATGCAAAAAAATGAAAATTAAAAAAGTCACCGTTCATCCCTGGAAAGCAAAACTTAAAACGCCCTTTACGATCGCGACGGGTTCACATGCCTCGCTTGATAATTTACTTTTGACGATCGAGCTTGAAAACGGGGTCAAGGGCTACGGCGAAGCTTGTGTGGCGACACATATCACGGGTGAGACCGTCGCGGGCACGCGCAAAACCTTGCTCAAAATTGCCAAGCATTTGCAAGGTCGCCGCATTACTGAATATTTGGAGTTGTTTCTTGAACTGGAAGAAATAACAGCCCAAAACCGTTGTGCGCTTGCCGCGACTGAAATGGCGCTGCTTGACGCTTTCACTCGCCTTTTAAAAGAACCGCTTTGGAAAATATTTGGTGAGCGCTGCCGAAAAATTCAAAGTGATATGACGGTTGTCATCGGAAGCGTCGAAGACGCCGCGGCTGCCGCACGCCAAATTAAGAAAGATGGATTTAAGTCTATCAAGCTCAAAGTCGGGAAGAATCCTTCGCTTGATTTTGAACGGGTGAAAGCCGTTTGCAAAGAGTTTCCGAAAGTAAAACTGATTCTTGATGCCAATCAGGGGTTTAACGTGAAGACAGCTTTGAAATTTTTAAGTGATTTAAAAAAAGTAAAAATCACGCCCATTCTGATCGAGCAGCCCGTTCCCCAAAAAGATCTTAAGGGTTTGCTTGAAGTCAGCCGCAAATCCAAAGTCATGGTTTGCGCAGATGAAAGTGCTTCTTCGGTTGAAGATATCCAGAAGCTCATCGCGAAAGGTTTTCGCGGCGCGGTGAATATTAAGTTTGTGAAATTCGGCATTCACCGGGCATGGGAAGCCGTGCAGCTTTGTAAAAAGCATAAAATCAAATTGATGATCGGTGTCATGATGGAATCGCAAATCGCGACGACTGCGGCGGCGCATTTCGCCGTGGGGGTTGGGGGAATTGATTTTATTGATCTCGATTCCGCTTATTTTATGAAAGATAAAGTCACGCGCGGATACACCATCGGCAAAGACGGTGTTTATGACTTGAGTTCGGTTAAAGCAGGCATTGGCGTTACTCCCAAATGATTTCCATTTTGACCGCGGTTTTATTTATCCTCGCGCTTGAGGCTGTATTGGTTGTGCTCTCGACGCATCCTCGTACCAAAAAGTTTTTCTCAGTTTTGCCCGCCATTTTTTGGATGTACTTTCTTCCCGGTGTTTTTACTTGGGCAGGATGGCTGCATGTTCCGGTGGAACTATCTCAGTTCTCTTCGACTTGGCTTATGCCGCTCGCTTTGATTCTTTTGGTTGCTCCCGCCAATGTTTCCAAGTTGCTGCATATGGGGCGGCAAAGCTTTATGACATTGATGGCTGTTTATGCGTCGATGCTTTTGGCCGGAGTCGGAGCCTTCTTTGTTTTTAAATCTTTCTTAGCGATGGATGCCTGGAAAGCTTTTGCCGCGCTGGGTGCAACCTGGACCGGAGGAACAGTCAATATGCTCGCGGTGAAAGAGATCGTTGGTTTAAGCGAAAGCCAGTTTTCGGTGATGGTGATTACGGATGCTTTTTTGTCTTACGGGTGGATGGTGTTATTAATTCTTTTTTATCGCTGGCAGCATCATTTTAACCGTTGGGCAGGCAGTGTCGCGCATGACGCCGAGCATGAATCAATTCACGAAAAAAACTCATTTTTTCTGAAGCGCGATTGGGTTTGGATTTTGCTCGCGATAGTGTTGGTGGGAATCGCGCATGGTATCGGTTCCCGTATGCCGGTGCATGAATCATTTCCGCAGAAAGCGTGGATTTTGCTCGTGGCATCTTTGCTGGCCGTGGCTTCCGCGGTGGCAGGCTGGCACAAGTTAGTTCAAAGCCGCTTTGCTGATCATTCCGGATCATGGCTGCTTTACTTTGTTTTGATGACGATGCGGGCGCAAGCCGATTTTATTCCCAAGTCGCAAGATTTGATTATTATCGCGGCGGGAGTGGTATGGCTAATTTTGCATGGAGGCTTCATGGTTGGATATGCCAAATTATTCCGCGTGCGGTTGAGTGTGCTCGCGGTTGCAAGCCAAGCGGCTGTGGGCGGGGTGGTTTCAGCGCCGATGCTGGCCGCGCTTTATGATAAATCACTTGTTTCGGTGGCGGTTTTGATGGGGATTTTTGGAAATTTAGTGGGAACCTATCTGGGGCTTTTGCTCGGGCAAATTGTCCGCGCCTTGCATTAACCGCCTTAACTCCCATCCGATTTAAGCCGATAAATCTGGGCATGATCACATCCATTCCTAAGTCCGGCGAAATCAATGTGCTATTGGATCAATTTACCGATTATCTGTCGGTTGAAAAAGGATTAGCCCGTAATTCCATTGAGGCGTATCACAGCGATCTCATGCATTATCTCGGCAGTTTAAACTCTCAAAAAGTAGGCGATTGGTCTGAGGTCGATCGTTCGCATATCATCAAATTTTTGGCGGGGGAAGATAAGCGCGGCTTGGAAGCCACTTCGCGCGCGCGCGCCTTAGTCAGCATCAAACTCTTTCATCGCTTTCTCACCAAAGAACGCTATATCAAAGAGGATGTCACGAGTGTTTTGGAATCGCCCAAAACCTGGAAAAAATTACCGCATTTTTTAACGCAGACAGAAATGGAATTAATACTAAAGCAGCCGAACACGCGTAACAAACGCGGACTTCGCGACCGCACCATTTTGGAAGTGCTTTATGCCGCGGGCGCGCGCGTTTCGGAAGTGACGGGGCTTCTCAAAGAAAATGTTTTTCTCGATGAGGCATTTATCAAATGCAAAGGGAAGGGCAGTAAAGAGAGACTTGTGCCGCTCGGAAAAACCGCGGTGCAATTTATCCGTGCTTACTTGCTTTTGCGCGATGAGCTTTATGTTCAGGAGGGCGGAAAAAATTTTATTGCTAAAACAACTTCGCCGAATTTATTTTTGAATCCGCACGGTAAATCTATTTCGCGCCAATTCGTTTGGCAAATCGTAAAAAAATATGCCAAGTCCGCGGCGATTGCGAAAGAAATCACGCCGCACACATTCCGCCATTCTTTCGCGACGCATTTGCTTGAAAACGGCGCCGATTTACGCGTTGTCCAAGAGCTGTTGGGTCACTCCGATATTTCCACTACGCAGATTTACACCCATGTTTCGCGCGATCGGTTGCGCAAGGTTCACACCCAATTCCACCCTCGCGGGTAAAATTGACTGAAAAGGTTCGTATGCGGCGTTATGCGCTGTGCTCACTTGGTCAACATAGGTTTTCACTATGCCTCCCGCGTTCGCTTGCGCAGGCCTTGCATCCAAAACCTTTTGAATCAATTTTAGGTTATACACGAGCAAAAACTCTTTGTTCAGTAGGCTTTTTATAAAAATCCCATTTGCGTCTAAAAAACAATCTGACATAATTACGGCGTTGCTCTAATGATTAATCGGATGGGTGTTTGATCTTTTTTCTTACCTGTCCCTAAGGTGTGCAGTACCTTTTTCTATAGCGAAGATTTAAGAGTGCTTATTAATCTTTTTTGTGAGGTGAGCGTATGGATGTAAGGAAAACTTATTTTTCAGTTATTGCCGTATTTTCGTTAATTTGTATGTTTGCAATAGGTTGTAGTCGTGCATATGCTGGCGTTTCGTTTGTTAATAAAAGCAACATTGAAATCCAAGAGCTGAATGTTTCAATCTGCGGTAATGATTATCAAATCAAGCATATATCTGGTAGCACTGAAGCATCGGTTGAATATTCTTTGTGCAGTGAAGGGAGTTACTTTGTTCAGGTTTTGTTTGCGAATGGGGAAATGCTAGATAAAGAAGTTGGTTATGTAACCAATGTCGAGGGTCGTCTAAACGATGTGATTCATATCACTTCTAATGATATTTTTTTTACTGATAGAAAAGTTGAGTAGTGAAATCCCGAATTAGAGACGTGACTGTCAAAGAACCGCCACTGGGCTTAAAGTCTTTATTCTCTTCATAATCCTACCTAGATAATGGCACCAGCCACCATTGCGAATATTAATACTATCCAGTGAGTGTTTTTTTTCTCACTGCGATTGCAAATTAATTTTCATTGAAGAGAGTTTCTTTCGCTGAATGAAAGCCTCCCTTAAAGGCCGTCCGCAGGACAAAAACACTAAATATGGCGTAGATTGACAACCTTTCCCCCTATAGCTATACTTGGCTCTCTTTGAGAGGGCAAGTTTTGAGAGTCTTGTTTCTCTAAGTTGTTTGTTTTGAATAAGTTGCGTCTTTAATATCCGTTTATATTTTTTAGCGGGTTGAATAGGAAAAGCAGTTCTTTCAAAATGTGCTGAATGCAAGGCGCAAACAAGCGACCGCGGAGGCGTACTGAAAATGTACGCCGCACAAGGAAGCGAAGTTTGTAACGACGCAGACAGCCATTTTCAATGAACTGATTATTGAGTCGCTATCGTCTAGCCCGGTCTAGGACGCTGCCCTCTCAAGGCGGAAACACGGGTTCAAGTCCCGTTAGCGATACCAAGCCTTTCATGGCAGGTGGTGATTTGTGATTAAACGATATACGCGCGCAGAAATGGGCGCGATTTGGTCCGAAGAAAACAAACTGCAGAAGTGGCTCGATGTCGAAATCGCGGCACTGCATGCCTTAGCCAAACACGGCTACATTCCTAAAAATATTCCCGCACAGGTTGAGAAAAAAGCCAAGTTCACCGTTGAACGCACGCATGAAATCGAAAAAATTGTGAATCACGATGTGATCGCGTTTCTCACCAATGTTTCCGAACATGTCGGGCCCGCAAGCCGCTATGTTCATTACGGTCTGACTTCTTCCGACATTCTTGATACTGGTTTGGCTTTGCAAGTGTGGGATGCATCTCAGCTCATCCGCAAAGAATTGATCAAGCTCATTGATGCGCTCGGCGTGAAAGCGCGCGAACATGAAAGAACTTTGATGGTCGGACGTTCGCATGGTGTGCATGCCGAACCGATTACTTTCGGTTTGAAGCTTGCTGTTTTTTATGCGGAGTTCAACCGCAACTTAGTTCGCTTTGACGCGGCCGCTGAAAATATGCGCTACGGACAAATGTCCGGTGCGGTAGGAACTTTCGCGCATATCGATCCCAAAGTTGAAAAAGACGCCTGTAAACTTCTCGGCCTTAATCCTGCGCCCGCTTCGACGCAGGTGCTTCAGCGTGATCGCCATGCTGAATATATGACGGCTTTGGCTGTTCTTTCGGGTTCGCTTGAAAAGCTTGCTACAGAAATGCGCGGACTTCAAAAGACAGAAACTTTGGAAGTGCAGGAATACTTTGCGGAGGGGCAGAAGGGCTCTTCGGCGATGCCGCATAAGCGCAACCCCATTACATGCGAACGCGTCGCGGGTTTGGCACGCATCATCCGCGGTAACGCGATGGCAGCACTTGAGAATATCGCGCTTTGGCATGAGCGCGACATTACGCATTCTTCGGTTGAGCGCGTTATTTTTCCCGATACGACGATTTTGGTTCATTACATGCTTACCTTAATGAGCTCGGTAATCAAAGATTTGGTCGTGATGCCTAAGAACATGCTTGCCAATATGGAAAAAAGCCGCGGTATTGTGTTTTCTCAAGGCTTATTGCTGAAGCTTGTACGCAAAGACTTAACTCGCGAAGAAGGCTATGCCTTGGTTCAGCGCTGTGCCAAAAAAGTTTGGGATGAGGGGATTACTTTGAAAGAAGCTGTCCTCGCGGATCAAGAGCTGATGAGTTATTTAGGCCGTCACGAAGTGGAAGAAGCTTTTGATTATGATTATCACATGCGCAATGTTTCGGTGATTATGGAGCGTGCCGGGATTCCTAAGATTACGGCTAAAGCGCGTAAGGAAGTCCGCACTCAAGAAAAGGCGACTCGTCGATGAGTCTTGCCGCGCAGAATGTGAAAACGGTTTATCAGACGGAAATCAATTTGCCCTTGGTTGCTAAGGGTAAAGTTCGTGATATTTATGCGGTGGGCGAGGACAAACTTTTGATTGTGACGACCGACCGTTTGAGCGCATTTGATGTAGTGATGCCGGATCCGATACCAAATAAGGGCAAAGTTTTAAATCAGCTCACGATTTTTTGGCTCAATCATTTTAAGGATGTGATTCCTCAGCACTTAATCGCGACGGATGTGAAAGCGATGGGGCTGCCGGCGGAAGTGCTTGCTAAGCACGGCGATGTTCTCGAAGGGCGTTCAGTGCTAGTGAAGCGCGCTAAGCCGTTGCCAATTGAATGCGTGGTGCGCGGTTACATTACGGGTTCGGGCTGGAAAGATTATTTGAAAACAGGGTCGGTATGCGGGCATAAGCTTCCCGCGGGCATGAAGCAATGCGAAAAGTTTCCGCAGCCGATTTTTACGCCCGCAACGAAAGCGGAAACCGGACATGATGAAAATATTGATTTTGAAAGAGCTGTGCAACTTTGCGGGAAAGCGGTAGCTGAGAAAGCGCGCGAACTTTCGATTATGCTTTATGAACGCGGCGCGGAATATGCGAAGTCAAAAGGCATCATTATTGCCGACACGAAATTTGAATTTGGGTTGTTGGGTGATCAGCTTATTTTGATTGATGAAGTTTTGACGCCGGATAGCTCGCGTTTTTGGCCGGCAGATCAATACGAGGCGGGTCGTGATCAGCCGAGCTTTGATAAACAGATTGTGCGCAATTATTTGGATGGTTTGGATTGGAATAAGCAGCCGCCGGGACCGAAACTGCCTGCAGATATTGCGGCCAAAACCGGCACGGCGTATGTCACAGCCTTTGAGAAACTTGCAGGTTGCAAGTTTCATTAATATTTTTGTTCTGAGCAGAGCTCAACCACAAAGGAATAAGTAAATGAAGTTTAAGGCAAAGGTTCTAGTTTATCTTAAAAAATCGATTCTCGACGCGCAGGGAAATACGACTCTGCATGCTTTGAAGAAAATCGGATTCGCAGAAACTGAAAGCCTGCGTATCGGTAAATACTTTGATTTAACTTTGGATGCGCCTTCCAAAGCGGATGCCGAAAAAAAAGTGAAGCTCATGGCAGAGCAAGTTCTTGCCAATACCGTCATGGAAGATTTCAGTGTGGAAGTTTTGGAGGCGCCCGCTCATGCCGCAGTCTAATGTGAATTGGTTCAGTTTTTGTTCGTGGTCCGTGGTTCGTGGTTCGTGGAGCGCTCTATGAAAGCGGCAGTCATCGTTTTTCCGGGATCCAACTGCGATACCGATTGCGAGCATGCGCTCAAAACCGTCATGGGCATGGATGTCCAGATGGTTTGGCATAAAGACGCGGTTTTACCCAAAGTAGATTTAGTGGTAATTCCGGGCGGATTTAGCTACGGCGATTATTTGCGTACGGGTGCGATCGCAAAGTTTTCACCGATTATGGATGAAGTGAAAAAGCACGCGGAGCGCGGCGGGCTTGTGATCGGTATCTGCAATGGTTTTCAAATTCTTCTAGAGTCCGGTCTTTTGCCCGGGGCGATGCTGCGCAATCGTTCACAGCATTTTATTTGCAAGCATGTTTGGTTGAAAACAGAGTCGGTCAACACTCCTTTTACTTCACAGCTTAAAGCAGGGCAGTTATTGAATGTGCCGGTGGCTCATGGTGAAGGTAATTATTACTGCGACGACGCGACTTTGAAAACGCTGCAGGACAATAAGCAAATCGTTTTCACTTACTCGAATGAAAAAGGGGAAGTGAACGATTCGACGAATATCAACGGGTCGCGCGCCAATATCGCCGGCATCTGCAATGCGAAGCGCAACGTGCTCGGTATGATGCCGCATCCGGAACGCGCCAGCGAAAACATTTTAAGTTCATGGGACGGACGATCTATTTGGGAAAGCCTGCTTAATCAGGCGGGAGCGGTAGCGAAATGACAACCACTACAGTTGAAAAGAAAATTACGCCTGAAATCATCAAGGCGCACGGAATTACGACGGACGAATACAGCCGCATTCTGAAAATTTTGGGCCGCGAACCCAATATCACTGAGCTCGGTATGTTCAGCGTCATGTGGAGTGAACATTGCTCTTACAAGAATTCGAAGCCGATTCTCAAGCTTTTTTCAAAAATGAATGCCGAACTTCCGCGTCAGGAAGCTTTGCTTGTAAAACCCGGTGAAGAAAACGCGGGGATTATCGATATCGGCGACGGCTGGGCGATTTGCTTTAAAATTGAAAGCCATAATCATCCTTCCGCGATCGAACCTTTTCAAGGTGCCGCGACAGGCGTAGGCGGAATTCTGCGCGATATTTTTACGATGGGCGCGCGTCCCGTGCTTTTGATGAACTCGCTCCGTTTCGGCGATTTGAAACAAACGATCACGCAGCGTCTTTTTAAAGGTGTTGTGGCTGGTATCAGCCATTACGGTAATTGCATGGGCATTCCGACTGTGGGCGGCGAAGTTTATTTTGATCCTTGTTACGAAGGGAATCCGCTTGTGAACGCAATGGCGCTTGGTTTAATCCGCAAAGATGAAATCGTGCGCGGCAGTGCGACCGGTATCGGTAATTCCGTTTACTATCTTGGCGCGGCAACGGGCCGTGACGGTTTAGGCGGAGCCGCTTTTGCGTCGAAAGAGCTTTCCGAAGAAAGCCATGAAGACCGTCCCGCGGTTCAAGCCGGCGATCCTTTTATGGAGAAACTTTTGCTTGAAGCCTGTCTTGAGCTTTTGAAAACCGACGCCGTCGTTGGTATGCAGGATATGGGCGCCGCGGGTTTAACCTGTGCGGGCTGCGAAACCGCATCGCGCGGAAATTCCGCCGTTGAGATTGATTTGCAATATGTTCCGCGCCGCGAAACGGGCATGATTCCTTATGAAATCATGCTTTCTGAATCGCAAGAACGCATGCTTGTGATCGTGAAAAAAGGCCGCGAAGGCGAAGTGGAACGTATTTTTGATAAATGGGATTTACATGCTGTTAAAATCGGTGAAGTTGTCGCGGGTAATGATTACATCGTGAAAGACAACGGTAAAATCGTGGCGCAGATTCCCGCAAAAGCTTTGGCGGATGATGGTCCGGTTTATGTTCGCGAAGAACAAAAGCCCGCTTATCTCGCTGAAACCGCAAGCTTGGATTTATCGAAAATTGCGGAGCCCAAAGATTTTGGTGCGGTGCTTTTGAAATTGCTAGGGCATCCTTCGATCGCAAGTAAAGCGTGGGTGTGGGAACAATACGATCATATGGTTCGTACGGACACGGTGCTTTATCCGGGGCATGACGCGGCTTTGATCCGCGTGAAGGGCACGAATAAGGGGATTGCGGTTTCAACTGATTGCAACAGTATGTATGTCTATCTTGATCCGTATCGCGGCGGTACGATTGCGGTGGCCGAAGCGGCGCGCAATGTGGCTTGCACGGGCGCGCGGCCGATCGGCATGACCAACTGTCTCAATTACGGTAATCCGATGAAGCCGGAAATTTTCTGGCAGTTTCATCAATCGGTTTTGGGATTGATTGAATCCTGCAAAACCCTTGAGATTCCGGTGACGGGCGGCAATGTGAGTTTTTACAACGAAAGCCCTCAGGCAGCAGTTTTCCCGACGCCGACCATCAGTATTGTCGGGTTGATTGACAATATTGAGAACCGTGTGCCGTCTTCTTTCCAAAACGCGGGTGATTTGATTTTTATTATCGGCGAAACTAAGAATGAAATCGGTGCCAGCCATTATTTGATGGTGGAGCACGGTTTGCAAAAAGGCGTACCTCCGGTTTTGGATTTGCAGCGCGAGAAGAAACTTCAGCAGTTTTTAATCGAAGCCGCCGCTGAGAAGCAGGTGAATTCCGCGCATGATACTTCCGAGGGCGGATTGGCTGTTGCGCTTGCGGAATGCTGTTTCAAGAGTGAAAAAGGTCTGGGTGCGGTGATCGACGGGCTTGAATTGATCCGCGGCGGGGATTTAAGAGAAGACGCAATTTATTTCGGAGAAAGCCAGTCGCGCGTGATTGTCTCGGTGAATTCCGGTAAAAAAGAGTCGCTGATTAAGCTCGCCATGAAGTATGATTTGTCGGTGCTTCCGCTCGGAAAAGTAGGCGGAAAAGAGCTGGTGATGGATAAATTGCAAGTTTCGGTTGAAAAATTAAAACAAGTTTTTGATTCGACAATTCCCGCAATTATGGAAAGCTAATATGAAAGATTATCCGCGTTTGCTCGAAAAAGCTCAGTCTTCCGTTGTTGCAAGCCGCGCTGTCATCCATTCATCTGACGAAAATCAAAAACCTAAACATTATTGCGGCGTATTTGGAATTTACAATCATCCCGACTCGGCGCGTTTGACTCATTTGGGTCTTTTCGCGCTGCAGCATCGCGGAGAAGAAGCCGCGGGGATTTGCACCTCCGATACCCGTGAACTTCATTTGGTTAAAAATCGCGGTCTCGTCGGCGAAGTTTTTAGTGAAGATAGCTTTGCGAAGTTGCCCGGAAAACATGCGGTCGGTCATGTCCGTTACTCCACGACCGGCTCATCTAATCTGTTGAATACCCAGCCTTACAAAGTCATTTATTCAAAAGGTCAAATCGCAGTCGCTCATAACGGCAATTTGGTGAATGCTCAGATTTTGCGTGCTGAACTTGAATCGATGGGCGCTATTTTTGGTTCAACAATGGATTCTGAAATATTCGTGCATCTTATGGCGAATCCTGCGCATGCGACGATTGATGATGCTTTGGCGAGCACGATGAAACGGGTTGAAGGTGCTTATTCCGTGGTGATGCTGACTCAGAATCAGCTGATCGGCATGCGCGATCCGAATGGTTTTCGTCCGTTGTGCTTGGGGAAAGTCGGCGGTAGTTATGTTTTGGCATCCGAAACTTGCGCCTTCGACTTGGTGGAAGCTGATTTAGTGCGTGAAGTTGAGCCTGGAGAAGTGGTGATTATTGATGAAAACGGCTTACGCAGTTTTTTCCCATACGGCAAAGGCGCTCGCAAACCCGCTCAATGTGTTTTTGAATTTGTTTATTTCGCGCGGCCTGACTCGAATATTTTCGGCAATAATGTGGCGCTTGTACGTGAAGAGCTTGGGCGCCAGCTTGCCCGTGAAACCAATGTGGCTGCGGATATCGTCATTCCGGTTCCTGACTCGGGTAACTTTGCGGCGATGGGTTATTCCAAAGAATCCGGCGTGGCTTTAGCGCATGGGTTTACTCGCAACCATTACATCGGGCGAACCTTTATCAATCCGGAACAAGGTCAGCGTACGCTTAAAGTTAAAATTAAACTTAACCCAATTCGGCAAGTGGTTAAAGGCAAGCGCGTCATCGTTGTGGATGATTCGATTGTGCGCGGAAACACGGCCAAATCGCGCGTGAAGTTGTTGCGCGCGGCCGGTGCCACCGAAGTGCATATGCGCATTAGTTGTCCACCGCATTTATGGCCTTGTTATTACGGAATCGATTTTCCGTCCAAAGCTGAGTTGATCGCGTCCAATATGAAGATTGAAGAAATTAAAAAATACTTGGATGTCGACAGTATTGGATATTTGTCGCTTGAGGGGATGTTGCGAGCGACCGGCAAAGACCCTAAGGATTTTTGCGCGGCTTGCTTTGACGGGAAGTATCCCACTCAAATTACCGATGAAGTTGATAAATTGAAACTAGAAAAGAAAACGAGTTTATTTGCATGAGCACAGTCATGACGAAAACGAAAAAAAAAGGATTAACATACGAAGCGGCGGGTGTTCCGCACTTAAAAGGCGATCCCAAATATAACGGAGAAATCCGGAATTGGATTCAATCCACCAAAGTTCCCGGTGTGATGGGCAGTGCGACCGGATTTGCGGCGATGTTTGATTTGGGCGCGCGTGGGATTAAAGATCCAATTATGGTGACTTCGACGGACGGTGTCGGGACAAAGCTTGAGTTAGCTTCTTTGCAGAAAAAGCACGATACTATCGGAATTGATTTGGTAGCAATGTGCGTCAACGATATTTTGGCTGTGGGCGCGTCGCCGGTGGTTTTCCTGGATTATTTCGCGACGGGTAAGTTTGACCCGAAGACAACGCGGGAAGTTTTGCGCGGGGTTGTGGAAGGTTGCCGTCAAGCCGGCTGCGCGTTGGTGGGCGGTGAGACGGCGATTATGCCGGGCTTTTATCAGGTTAGCGCAAGCCACTCGCAATATGATGTCGCGGGATTTTCGGTTGGGTTAGTTTCACGGAGCCGGATTATTGACGGCAGCAAGATTAAAAAAGGCGACGCGATTTTGGGCGTTGCTTCGTCGGGAGTTCATTCCAACGGTTTTTCATTGGTTCGCAAACTTTTCTCCAAAAAACAATTGGCCGGACCGATCGGAAAACAGCTTTTAACTCCGACGCGGATTTATGTGAAACCGGTTCAGCGTTTGATGCAGTCCGTGGATTTGCTGGGTGTCGCCAATATTACCGGCGGCGGATTGATTGACAATGTTCCGCGTATTTTGCCGAAAGGTGTTTCCGCGCGCATTGACAGCGCGGCATGGAAAGTGCCTGATCTATTCAGAAAGATGCAAAGCCTTGGCGGAATCAGCGATCATGAAATGTTCCGTACTTTTAATATGGGAATAGGAATGACTTTGGTTATGAAGCAAAACCATATCGCGACGGCGCAGAGAATTTTGAAATCGCTCGGAATCGCGTCTTGGAAAATCGGCGACATTGTTTCCGGTAAACAGCAGGTGGAGCTGTGACTGTTGTATTTTGCTCTGAGCGGTTGCGTTTAGATCTACGCAACCGCGAAAGACAATGTATCTCGTCGCTTTCGCTCTATGAGGAGATTTTAACGGGATGAAAATACTTGTCATTGGTTCCGGTGCGCGTGAGCATGCGCTGGTTTGGAAAATAAAGCAAAGTCCTCTCGTGACCAAGATTTTTGCGGCGCCCGGCAACGCGGGAATCGCCGGCTTAGCGGAGTGCGTTTCAATTAAAGCGGAAGATATTCAGGGGCTGCTTGATTTCGCTGTTCGCGAGTCGATTGATTTGACCGTGGTCGGCCCTGAAGTGCCGTTGACCTTGGGGATTCAAAATCTTTTTGAAGCAAAAGGACTTAAGGTTTTCGGTCCTTCCAAAGAAGCGGCTTTGCTTGAGGGTA
The DNA here is from genome assembly GCA_002344825.1 of Candidatus Multiplicimicrobium inquinatum. Lineage (GTDB taxonomy): Bacteria > Omnitrophota > Omnitrophia > Omnitrophales > Aquincolibacteriaceae > Multiplicimicrobium > Multiplicimicrobium inquinatum. The sequence goes on from DDUN01000004.1 coordinate 22,796, forward strand.
GTAAGGTTTTTTCAAAACAGATGATGACCAAGTTCGGTATTCCGACCGCGGAATATGAAGTCTTTTCGAATGTGAAAGAAGCCAAGCACTACGTGATTGAAACCGAAATGCCGGTGGTGATTAAAGCTGATGGTTTGGCGGCGGGCAAGGGTGTTGTGATTTGTGAAACCGCGGAACAGGCTGTGACCGCGCTCACTCAGATTATGGAACAGAAAATATTCGGCGATGCCGGCAATAAAGTCGTGATTGAGGAAAAACTGGAAGGCGAAGAAATCTCTGTTTTTGCTTTAACCGACGGCGAAACTATTTTGCCACTGGTCAGCGCGCGTGATCATAAGCGCGCCTATGACAATGATCAGGGCGCCAATACCGGAGGCATGGGCGCTTTTTCGCCGAACCCACAATTTAGTGACGCTGAAATCCAGGAGATGGTCAAAATTGCAATTGAACCGCTTGTCCGCGGCATGAAAAAAGAGGGTAAACCTTTCCGTGGCGTTGTTTTCGCGGGCATTATGATGACGGCGAAAGGTCCGTACGTATTGGAATACAACGCGCGCTTCGGCGACCCTGAAACCGAGGTGATTTTGCCGCGCTTAAAGTCAGATATCGTGCCTCTTTTTATGCAGATTGCCGAAGGAAAGCTTCAGCAGACTCAGCTTGAGTGGGATAATCGCCCCTGTATGACTGTGGTGATTGTATCGGGAGGTTATCCTTCCGGTTACGCCAAAGGACATGTGATTTCCGGTCTTGAAGCCGCTTCCGCGCGCAAAGATGTTTTTGTTTTTCATGCGGGGACCGAGTTCAACGCGTCCAAACAAGTGGTGAGTGCCGGCGGACGGGTTTTAGCCGTGACGGCATGGGGCGATTCCATGCGCCAAGCTTTTGAACGCGCGTACCAAGCTGTTTCCGATATTTCGTTTAAAGATTGTTACTATCGCCGCGACATCGGCAAAAAAACAGTTGAGGTTTTGAGGTAGATGTCACAGACGACTGCGCTGAAAAAAATTTTAGTGGTTTGCACGGGCAACACTTGCCGTTCACCGATGGCTGAGGCGCTGTTCAAGCAAGAAGTCGCTAAGAAGGGCTGGGGCGGCCGAGTCGAAGTTTCTTCGTGCGGCATTGGAACGCGCGACGGAATTCCCGCGGCATCAGAAGCAGTTTTTGTGATGCGTAATCGCGAAATGGATATCAGCGGTCACCGCAGCCGTCAGATGAAGCCCGAGTTTTTATCGGAATCGTCCGTGATTGTGGCGATGAATCCCTCGCATGCGGAAGCTTTGATCGCGGAGTATCCCGAGGTGAAACAAAAAATGGTGACATTTAATATCGCGGATCCCATCGGAATGAGTATCCGTGTTTATGAAGAAACCATTCAGTTGATTCAGGCGGAAATGGGGAAGCGTTGGCCTGAAATTACCAAGAAGCTGGGCATCTAAATGGAAATTAAAAAGGTGTCCCTCGCCAGTGATCATCGAGGTATTGAAATTAAATCTGAAATCGCAGCTTATCTTAAGCAAAGGGGAATTGAAGTTTTAGATTTTGGAACAAATTCGTCTGAGTCTTGCGACTATCCTGATTTTATGTTTCCCGCGGCGGAAGCGCTCGGAAAGGGTGAGTGTCAGCGTGCGGTTGGGATTTGTTACACGGGAATCGGTAGTGTGATCGCGGCGAACAAAGTTCGCGGAGTCCGGGCGGCTTTGGTGGAAGATGTCGCGCGCGCCAAGCTGACGCGCCAGCACAACGATTCCAATATGTTGATTTTGGCTTCAGGGTTTCATTCGAATACTGAATTAATGGATATCGTAAAGGCTTGGTTTGATACCGAGTTTGAAGGAGGACGGCATGAGCAACGTGTTGGAAAAATCAAATCCTATGAATCAAAAAATGCACGCGTTTGAAAATTTAAAAGCGGGAGATCCCGAGATTTTTAAAAGTATGGTGAGCGAACTTCGCCGCCAGAACGAAGGGCTTGAGCTGATTGCCAGCGAAAACTTTACATCGCTTGCGGTCATGGAAGCCGCTGGTTCGGTGCTGACCAATAAATACGCCGAAGGTTATCCGGCGAAGCGTTATTACGGCGGGTGTGATTTCGTGGATGTGGCGGAAGCGCTTGCGATTGAGCGTGCCAAAAAACTTTTCGGCGCGGAACATGCCAATGTTCAGCCGCACAGCGGTGCTTCGGCCAATACAGCCGTATTTCTGGCGATTTTAAATCCCGGCGATAAAATCTTGGGAATGAACTTGGCGCATGGCGGTCATTTGACGCATGGGCATCCGCTTAATTTTTCCGGCAAGTTTTATCAAATCATTCCGTATGGCGTTGACCCCAAAACCGAACAAATTGATTATGACGAACTTGACCGATTGGCGCGCGAGCACAAACCCAAGTTGATTTTGATGGGGGCTTCCGCTTATCCGCGAGTGATTGATTTCGCGCGAGCGCGTAAAATCGCCGACGAAATCGGTGCGATGGTGATGGTGGATATGGCGCATTTTGCGGGACTTGTGGCTGCAGGCGTCCATCCGAGTCCTGTACCTTACGCGGACATTGTGACCACGACGACGCACAAAACTCTGCGTGGACCGCGCGGGGGATTGATTCTTTGCCGCGAAAAATATGCCAAAGCGATTGATTCCGCGGTTTTCCCCGGAATTCAGGGCGGGCCTTTAATGCACATCATTGCCGCGAAAGCGGTTTGTTTCAAAGAAGCTTTGGATCCATCGTTTAAAGCCTACGGTGCTCAGATTGTCGCCAACGCGAAAGCTCTTTGTGAAAGTTTAAAAGCGTTGGGTTGGCGGATCGTTTCGGGCGGAACGGATAATCACTTGATGCTGGTGGACGTGAAGTCGAAAGGCTTTACCGGCAAGGTGGTTCAAGAAACCATGGATAAAGTGCATATTACGGTTAATAAAAACGCGATTCCGTTCGATACTGAAAAACCGTTCGTGGCTTCGGGAGTTCGATTGGGGACTCCGGCGGTAACGACGCGCGGGATGAAAGAACCGGAAATGAAAAAAATCGCGAAACTGTTTGATGACACGATGAAAGATTATCAAAACGAAGCGCATTTGGCGAAAATCAAAGCCGAAGTGCGTGAACTCGCGGATCAATTTCCGCTTTATCCGGATATTGCCAATTAATGCTTTGCCCTTACTGTAAGATCGACAATGATAAGGTTTTGGATTCACGTTCCGTCAGCGACGGGGTGGTGATTCGCCGCCGCCGCGAATGCCTGGGCTGCGAACGCCGTTTCACCACTTACGAACGTATTGAGGAAATGCCGCTTTTTGTGATTAAAAAGGATCAGCGGCGCGAGCCTTACGAGCGATCTAAAGCGCTGGCCGGCGTTTATAAAGCCTGTGAAAAAAGGCCGGTTTCCTTAGCTGCGCAGGATCAAATTGCCGAGGAGCTTGAAAAAACAATTCGGGACAAATATGACAAAGAGGTCCCGTCCAAGCAAATCGGGGAATTTATTATGCGTCAGCTGGCAAGAATCGATCAGGTTGCTTATGTCCGTTTTGCGAGCGTTTATCGAGAGTTTCAGGATGTCAGTCATTTTATGGATGAATTGAAGGGATTGCTCGATAAATCTAAAAAATAACTTTACCAATACTCTGCTTGCCCGAGATAGCGGGGTATGGTATAAAAATCATTGTCTGTATTGCAATCATAACCAAAAAGGAGATCAAAATGGCGAAAGCAAATTCCGCGTTTATGAAACCGTTGGCTGTAAGCGAAACGCTTGCCGCAGTGGTAGGTAAGGGACCGTTGGCTCGCAGTGAAGTTGTTAAGAAGCTTTGGGCGTATATCAAGAAGAACAAACTTCAGGATGAAAAAAACAAGCGCAATATCAACGCAGATGCGGCATTAAAAGCTGTTTTCGGCGGTAAGTCGGTTGTGAATATGTTCGAGATGACTAAGCTCGTTTCGAAGCACCTTTCGTAAATTTTGAAATAGCCGGGCGGTTTATCCGCCCGGCTACTTTGTTATCATTATGTTTTTAAGATTTGCTGTATTAGTTGGTTTTGTTCTCTCCGTGGGAGCCGCATTGGGCTCTTTTTCTATTTTTAGTTCTTATCAGACTGAGAGACAGCTCCGCCTTGATTCTGAAAGTAAACTGATTCAAACTCAGGATTCCGCGTCCTCATCTGAAGAGAGCTCCGACCAGTACCGCCAAAAAATCAGCGAATTGGAATTCGAAGTAGAAAAGCTCAAAGAAGAGCAGCAAATTTTAAAAGGTGAAGTTGAAGCGAAGTCCGGCTTGGTCGAACAGCTTGAAAGCGATTTGAATCAAAAGAAATCTGAGATTCAAACTCTCAGTGAAAAAATAGAGGGTATGAAGCCTCAGGCAGTGACACCGCCTCCTGCTTCAAATTCGCCCATCAGAGAAGAGTCTGTTTCGGTTGTCCCTGAACCCGCAGCGCCGGAACCTTTTATTTCTGAGCCCGCGCCCGTTAAATTTTCACCGCCTGTTGAAACAAAACCGGAACCTGTCGTAAGCCCGGCTCCGTCATCGGCTTCGTCTCAAGCAGTTTCTCCAACTTCTTCAGCAAGTGCTTCTTCGGGAAATGAAACAGCCGGAGATACGCGCATTTTGACTGTGAATCGGAAATTCAATTTTATCGTGATCAACATCGGCCTCAAAGACGGTTTGCGTATGGGGGATAAAGTCGAGGTTGTTCAGGGTGAGACGCAGAAGGCTCTTGCTCAGGTTGAAAAGATTTACGATAAATTTTCCGCCGCAACGTTATTGTCCGAAGATAAGGGGAATCCGGTTCATGAAGGCGATACGATCCGCAAGCTATAATCTTTTCGTTTTGTCTCTTCTTTTGTTTGTGGGCAGCTTAACCGCGAGCGCTCAATCTGAGAGTACCAGTGTGGCCCTGACTCAGCAGCTTGATTCAATTGAAAGTCGTTTAGTTGAGTCTGAGTCCCGCGAAAAGCAAATCTTGGAAAACCAGGCTAAAATTCTCGATGAACTCCACAAACTGCGATTCCTCGTTCGACGCAGTTAAGCATGTCCGAACTTATTTTTGAGGGGTATCGCAGCCTCTCCGGCACACTTCAACCCTCGGGAGATAAATCCGTATCGCACCGCTCTCTGTTATTCGGCGCTCTTGCAAATGGCGTCAGTCGATATGAAGGCTTTTTAGCCTCTGAAGACTGTCTCAACACGATGAAAGCGCTTCAAAATTTGGGGGTGACGATCAAACACGACCCTATCCAAAAAACCATCGAAGTTCACGGCGTGGGAATGCATGGGTTTAAACAGCCGTCCGTTGATTTGGATATGGGCAATTCCGGAACCGCGATGCGCCTCATGCTGGGGCTTTTGGCAGGGCATAAATTAAGCGCGACTCTTTTTGGCGATGAATCGCTTTCTTCGCGGCCGATGCGGCGTGTGACGGATCCGCTTAAGCAAATGGGCGCGCAAATCAAAGGCAAAGACAAAGGTAATTTTGCTCCGCTTACCATTCAGGGCGGAAAATTAAATGCGATTGAGTATCACAATAAATTACGCAGCGCGCAGGTTAAATCCGCTATTCTTCTTGCCGGACTTTATGCGGACGGCGTGACAAGGGTTATTGAAGATATCCCATCCCGAGACCACACGGAGCGATTTATGGTTTCTTCCGGCGCGCGTTTCCGCCAACACGGCGGTGTCTTGGAAGTGGAAAAAACAGAAAGCCTTAAACCGTTATCCGGAAAAATTCCCGCCGATATTTCGTCCGCAGCTTTTTTTATCGCGGGCGCGAGCATGACTCCCGGATCGGATGTTGTTTTTACCAATGTCGGGCTGAATCCGACCCGAGTAGGTCTGATTTCGGTTTTGCAACGCATGGGTGCTAATATCGAAGTTACCCAACAAAATGATATTCCTGAACCCATCGGAGAAATACGCGTGCGCGGAGGCAAGCTGAGGGGGACACGGATTACGCGTGACGAAGTTCCCGCGTTAATTGATGAGATTCCGATTTTGATGGTGGCGATGTCGGTCGCCGAAGGTGAGAGTATTGTTTCGGGTGCTGAAGAGCTGCGTGTCAAAGAAACCGACCGAATTGCTGTGATGGTAGACCGGCTTAAGAAAGCTGGGGCTTCGATTGAGGAATTGGCGGATGGATGCGTCGTGAAGGGGGTTGAATCATTGCAAGGCGCTGAAATTGCCAGCGCGGGCGATCACCGCGTAGCGATGAGTTTCGCGATTGCCAGCCTTGTCTCCAAGGGAGGGATGCGGATTACCAACACGGACTGCATTGCAACGTCTTACCCCGATTTTTCAGCCCATTTCCGGCAACTGGCCCGGCCGTAATATTATTCAAATCGAGGCGTCTTTAATTGACAGTGCCTAAGGGCTTGAATATACTAGCCTAACTTTTTCACCTTATAATCCGAGAGATCATCATTTATGTTTTTTCTTGATAAGCTTTTGAGTTTCTTTTCGAGTGATATCGGAATTGACCTTGGTACGGCGAACACGCTCGTTTACGTCAAGGGTCAGGGTGTTGTGCTTTGTGAGCCTTCCGTGGTTGCGATTGATAAAGTAACCGGACAAGTTTTGCGCGTGGGTGAGGAAGCTAAACGTATGTTGGGCCGGACACCGGGAAGTATCGTGGCGATTCGCCCGATGAAAGACGGCGTGATCGCGGATTTTGATATTACCGAAGCCATGCTTCGTCACTTCATTCAGAAGGTTCACAGAAAAAACAATCTCATCAGTCCGCGTGTTGTCATTGCGGTTCCGAGCGGAATTACGGAAGTTGAAAAACGCGCCGTGAAAGATTCCGCTGAACGTGCGGGCGCCCGTTCTCCGGTTTATCTTGTTGAAGAACCCATCGCGGCGGCAATCGGGGTAGGACTTCCGATTCAGGAACCAACCGCGTCGATGATTGTTGATATCGGCGGTGGAACAACCGAAATTGCCGTTATCTCTCTTGGTGGCGTTGTTTTCTCAAAGAGTCTTAAAGTCGGCGGCGATGAATTTGACAGCGCGATTATTTCTCATCTTAAAAAATCTTACAATTTGTTGATTGGTGAGCGAACGGCCGAAGAAATCAAAATTCGCATCGGTTCCGCTTATCCGCTTGAAGAAGAGATGACGATGGATGTGAAAGGCCGCGACATTCTTGCCGGTCTTCCCAAGACAATCACGGTCACCAGCGAAGAAATCCGCGAAGCCCTGTCGGAATCACTTTCCTCTATTTTAGAAGGCGTTCGCATTGCGCTTGAAAGAACACCCCCTGAATTATCCTCTGATTTGATTGATAAAGGCGTCATTTTAGCCGGCGGCGGATCTTTAATCCGCGGCTTAGATAAGCTTGTCAGTGAAGAAACCGGTTTGCCTGTCCATGTTGCGGATGATCCGTTGACCGCGGTGGCTTTGGGTACGGGGCGGTACTTGACGGATTTTAATCTTTTAAAGAGCTTGGCTGTCAATCGCGGCAGTGCCAGTGCTCGCGAATATTAATTCCATTTCCGTTTCCCTCGGGTTCTCTCACGCGTGATTGATTACCGGAAGGGACTTGGATGTTTAAAAGGTTTGTTGCTCTCGTTTCACTTTCTTTTGTCTTAATCGCGTTTACCTTTCAGTTTCCTCTTCTTCGTTCTTCGATTTCGAATTGGTTTCAATCGTCTTCACGTCCTGTTTTGCAGGGGCTTTCTTTGATGAGCGCGCAGGCATCCAGTTTACGTAGCCATTTTTATAATTACTGGGACGCGATTGAGAAGCAAAAAGAACTTGAAGCGCTTATTGAGGAGCAATCGTCCAAGCTCGTCCGGCTGGAAGAAACTTTGCAGGAAAATGAGCGTTTACGAAGTTTACTTGATTTTCGCGAAATTCTCGCAAAAAAAGCGGTGGGCGCGCGCGTTATCGGATTTGGACTAAAGCCATGGAAAAGGTCGGTTTTGCTTGATAAGGGATCAGCGCAAAAAATGAAGCCCATGTCGGTTTTGGTTGTGCCGGCCGGGTTGGTCGGGCGTGTGGTCGAGGTCGGTCCGTTGACCTCTCAGGCGATTCTTCTCACGGATCCTGATTCGCGTGTGACTGCCATGACGCTCAACAGCCGCGCCCAGGGCATGATTGAAGGGAATGGAACGGATAAACTGAAGCTCCGCTATCTCAATTTGGACGATCAAGTGCAGGTGGGAGAGATGGTTGTGACCTCCGGCGTCAGCGATATTTTTCCGAAAGGGTTGAGGATTGGCGTGGTGGAATCGATGGAGCGCGATCCCGATGGGTTGCATTTGGCCGCGTCGGTACGCCCGGTTGTCCGTTTTTCAAAAATTGAGGAGCTGTTGTGCTTGGATCCCTCCGATTCAAAATAGTCTTTCTTTTTCTCAGTTTACTTGCGCTTGATCTTTGTTTTGCTCCGGTGGTTCAGATATCCGGCGCGCGGCCTGTCTTTTCTTTTTTGTTGGTTGCATACGCCGTTTTTCAGTGGGATTCGCGCCGGGTTTTTCCCATTGTTGTTGCGGTAGGGCTGTCACGTGATATTTTCGGCGGCGGTGTTTTTGGGGTGGAGTTGCTCGCGTTTGTCTGTTGGACTTATTTATTAGATGGAGTGGCGCATAAAATTGAGCGGGAATTTCCCGGAATCTACTTCGCGCTTACGGCTATTTTTTGTTTTTTTGTGCTTTTGACCGCTTTTATTGTCGACTCACTTTTGGGGAATGTGGCGTGGCTTACCGGGGCTCATTTGAAAGTGCTTTTAATGACTTCGTTTTATACGGCGCTTTTCTTGCCTCTTTTTTACCAAATTGCGGACTTTCTTTTTAAACCTCATGCGGAATTACGTCAATACGAGCTTTTCCGCTCTTAGCTTAAAGTTGTTTATCTTGTGATTTTTCGCCAATACCTTTTTCAGGGTTTTTTGCTCGGGATGATGACACTCCTGGCGGGCGGCTTGTTTCACACACAAGTCATTCGCGGTTCCGAGTACGCTCAAATGAGCGAACGGAACTATGTCCGCCTGATTCCTCTTGAAGCTCCGCGCGGGCGAGTGATGGACTCCCAGGGGCGTTTGTTGGCTGATAACCGCCCTTCATTTGACGTTGTTGCGATTCCCGAAGATGTTCGGTCTGAAACTTTTGTCAAGCTTGCGCCGCTGCTTGAATTGACTCCGCTCGAAGTGCGTAAGCGCCTCGCTGAAAAAAGAGAATATCTTTTCGCGCCGATTGTGATTGCTGAAGATATTTCCAGAGAGTTGGCTTATAAGATAGAAGAGTACCGGCCGGAGCTTCCCGGGGTTTCCATACGTGTATCCGGTGTTCGGCATTATCCTTACGCGGACGTCGGGTCCCATCTGATCGGATACATCGGAAAAATCAATCAAAAGGAGTATGAAACATTTGAGCGCAGCCGATTCGGGATGACTTCGATGATCGGCCGTGCGGGACTGGAAAAAAGTTTTGACGAAGATTTGCGCGGTTGGAGGGGCGGACGGACGATTCAGGTCAATGCCGCGGGACATTTGGTGAAGGTTTTGTCCGAACGTAATCCGGAACCGGGAAAAGATTTGCATTTGACGATTGACCTGGAGTTTCAGAAGAAGGTTATGAAGCTGATCGAAGGAAAGAACGCGGTTGTCGCGGTCATGGATTTGGCGTCAGAGGGGCTTTTAGCGCTCGCGACATCACCCGGCTATGATCCGAATGTTTTTGTAAGCCCGACAAAAAGCGCGGAGAGACTCAAATTAATAAAAGAGAAAAACTCACCTCTGCTTGACCGGGCGATGAGCTCAGCTTATCCGCCCGGATCTGTTTTTAAGCTTGTAACCGCTTTGGCCGGACTTGAGACCGGCGCGATTCAGCCCGGCAACCGCTTTTACTGCAGCGGTCAGTTTTTTGCCACTTCTAAATCCCGCCCTATGAAATGCTGGTGGCATACGGGGCATGGCAGTATCAATCTTTATGAATCGCTCGAACGATCATGTAATGTCTATTTTTATAATACAGCCCGCAAAGTGGGGGTTGAAAAATTAGCCTATTATTCCCGTATGTTGGGGTATGGTTCACCGATTCGTCTTGAGACCGGCAATGTGGCGGCGGGCTTAATTCCTGACCCTGATTGGAAAAAGGATAAACTGAAAGGCAAATGGTATGAAGGTGAAACATTGAACATGGGAATTGGACAGGGATATGTGCAGGTAGCTCCGCTGCAGGTTTTAAGAGCGACTGCGATCATTGCGAAAGAAGGCGAATGGGTTGAGCCGCATTTGACGCAGAAACCCAAAGATCCTTCCTCGCGTAAGCCGCGATTGGCCGCCAAAAAAGAGAATTTTATCGCTTTAAAAAAAGGAATGTATCAAGTGGTGCACTCACCTTACGGAACGGGACAATTGGCGAAAGTTGAATTTGCGAAAATGGGAGCCAAGACCGGAACAGCTCAGGACCCGCCTCGGGAACCGCATAGCTGGATGAATGGATTTTTGCCTTATAAAACCCCTAAAATAGCTTTTGTTGTTTTTGTTGAAAACGGCGGGTCGGGTGGTATTACCGCAGGAAAGATTCTTAAAGATGTTTTGTTGGCCGCGGAGGAACTGAAGCTTGTTTAAATTACTGAAGAAAATTCATTTTTCGATGCTTTTTTCAATGCTTGGATTGTCCGCTTTGGGCGTTTTATTTATTTTTAGTGCGTCTTTTGACAAGCCCGGTTTTTTTGAGTTAAAGCAATGTGTTTGGGTTGCCGCGGGACTTGTTGCTTACTTTATGGTTGCGGCGATGGGGTATCGCTCATTTCTCGGAATGTCTTATTTGTTTTATGCCTTCACTTTGCTTTTGCTGGTACTGGTGCATTTTTTGGGAACGACCGTGAATGGCGCCCGGCTTTGGTTTTCAATCGGACCGATTGCGATTCAGCCTTCCGAGTTTGCCAAAGTCGCGACCCTCTTAGCGATGGTTAAGTTTATCGGTAATTATCAGCCGGGAATGGGGCAGGCACGGCCTGTCTGGGGAACCGTGGCGATTGCGACTGTACCTTTTTTGATAATTTTAAAACAGCCTGATTTGGGGAGTGCCTTGATTTTTTTGCCGATGCTTTTCACCGTTTTGTTTTTGTGGGGGATTCGAATCCGGTATTTAATTATGTCTATGTTGATTGGCTTAGTTTCCATGCCGATCGTCTGGAATTTTTTAAAGGCTTACCAAAAAAAACGTCTTTTGGTTTTCTGGGATCCTTCACTCGACCCTTTGGGAGCGGGTTATACCGCGATTCAATCTAAAATTGCCGTTGGCTCAGGCGGGTTGCTGGGGAAGGGGTTTTTGCTGGGAACTCAGACTCAGCTTAACTTTGTTCCCGAACATCACACGGACTTTATTTTTAGTGTCATCGCGGAGGAGTGGGGGTTTATCGGTTCGCTCGCGCTGATTTGTTTGTACGTCCTTTTATTTATTTCACTTTTCAGAATTTGTGATCACACCACCGACCCGAAGGCAAAGATGCTCGTTAGCGGAATCGCGGCACTTATTTTTTCGCAAGTTTTTATTAATATCGGAATGACTTTCGGCTGGATGCCGATTACGGGCTTGACCTTACCGCTGGTAAGTTACGGCGGGTCTTCATTTGTTTTGATTTGTTTTGCGCTTGCTTTGGCGTTAAGTGTGCATCGGGAGAGGTCTATTTTTTGAGATGTTGAGTCGCCGGTTGTGCCATTTTGCGACTAGCAAAATTCCATCATGCGATGCGCCTAAGGCGCAGAGATAAAGTTATCGGGATGGCAGGATTTGAACCTACGACATCTTGCTCCCAAAGCAAGCGCTCTAGCCAAGCTGAGCTACACCCCGTTAACGAGCTGCGATTCTACTCATTCGCCTGACAAGAATCTAGAAGAACTTATTTTTTGTGAAGAGAGTTTTTTGGGAAAATAAGGCCAGGGGGCTTGCTTCTGACCGCAAAAAAAATCTTAGTTTTCATATCCCGGGCGTTTCAAATCAATTCTATTCGCGAGTTTCATCATGTTCGGCGTTAAGGTGTCATCCGAAACGCCCCAATTCCACTGAGATTGATGAACGTAATAAATCTCAAAAGTTTGATCAAGGCTTTGCTTCAAAAAGAGCAAAAGATGATTTTCAAATGTCCGGTTGCGGAATGCCCAAAAATTGCTTTTCCAGCGCAGAACAACCGACAAAAAAAGTCCCCGGTCTGTTTTAAGGTATTGCTCGAATTTTTCACTGTAGATTTCTTTGGTTTTTGGGACGGTGTAAATCTGTTCCTCTTTAAGTTCCGGCAGGGCTACTCCCGAATACGCTAAAATTTGACGGTTTTGGTTGGTGCCTCGCAAATCCAAAAAAGCAGTGTGGAGCTCATTCCGGCTTGTTTTGCCGTTGCCGGTGTTTTTGACTTTAAAATTAAAAGTAACCCGATAGCCGCCGGTATTTGTTTGAGAGTAACGCGCGTTCGCGTCAGTGATTGTGAGAGCCGGCAGCTGAAAAAAATAGACGTAGCCCAAATACCCGATCACAATTCCGATGAGAACAAAAAAGACAACCCTCAGAGGGCTATGGTTAAGCATGACCGATGCGCGAAATTTCTGTTCGGCGGTCGGTTCAAAACTTTCGCTGTCCTGAGGAGCGATAAACTCAGGCAGTTCAGTGGGGTTCTTAGGTTTTTCATTTTCGTTCATAGATAGGGATTTTATCTAAAATAGATTCGGATTGCTCGGATTATTCACCATGCGGATTTGCCCGCCAAGGCCTGACCAAAAACTCTAGTTAGGGTATGTGAAATGGGTTTATCAGGCTAAGCTTTAACAGGTCGCCATAGGGGATCAGTCCCAGTAGCCCCCATTATTCCGACAATCCTTTAATTCTTTCAGTAGCACCCTCGAAACCACTCTGTTGATGCTAAAAATTCTGTGAGGAATTGATTGCGAATGCTATTTGTCGTTAGTGGTTTCTTTTTTGTATAAAGCAGAGCTCTTGCGGGAACTCCTTTCAGCAGGTAGTCTTACGGCACCTTAGTTTTTTAAAAATTTTTAAGAAAGGTCTGGGGGCATGTTGCAGCATCAATCTTCAAGTTTCGGGCAATTTAAATCCAATTGTTGTGCCCTTTGCTTTCGCCGCTTTATTCCCGCATTTTTAATTTTTATTTTTTTGATGGTGGATGTTTTGTGCCCCATTCCTCAGGGATTTGCTAGTCCGATTTTTAATCAAGCAAGTCTTGCTTTGCCCTTGATTTCTTCCGAATTGGGGCGCGTGGAAGAAAGTTATGAAGGACGTTCCAGGAAAACGATTTATTTTCTTCAGGATGCGCATGACTCCCTTGAAGCCCAGGTCAACATTGCCAAAATTATTAATGTGCTCGTTAAAAAAAGAGGGGTTAAAACCGTTTTTGAAGAGGGTTATGAAGGTGCGGTTCCAACGGATAGGTTTTTCGGATTCATAAAAGATTTAAAAATTAGGGAAAAAGTTTCTTATTTTCTTTTGGATAAACTTCGTATTGGCGGTGCGGAGTACGCACATATTAATCGGCTCGATGATTTTAAATTGGTCGGGGCTGAGAACCTCAAGCTGTATGCTGCGAACATCGAGTATTATCAGAAGGCCTCCCGGAACAGGGAAGATATTGCCAGAGATTTGAATGAGCTTATTACCCCTTTTTTGAATCTTGCGAATCGTTACTTTCCCAAAAATTTAAAAACGTGGATTAAGCTCAATGAACGTTTTGCGAATAACCAGCTGCCTCTTCTCAACTATCTAAGAGAACTTCAGGTGCTTTACCAGAAAGTGGGTCGAGGTCTTTCGTTTCCGCGGTTTGAAGATGAATACCCCGTGCTTTCCGTTCTTCTTCAAGTGGAAAAGGCTGCGGATAAAAATGTGGTTGAACAGCTGAATAAAATTAATTCAAAAGAAGTTTTCAAAGAAGTTTTGCGTCTGGAGCAAAGTATTTCCGCCGCGAGTCTCCCTGTTGAAAGAGATCAGCGTATTTTTTCTTATTATCAAGGACTACGGCTTTTGATTAAGTTGAATCAAATTAAGTTAACACAGCCGGAATATGAAGCAGTCAAGGAAAAGCTTGAAGAGCTTGATACGCAACAGCTTGCAGATTTTATTGCGACCTTAACCCGCCGCCCCCTTGTTCTGTCAAAGGGCTGGGAACGGAACGTGAAAGCCGCAAGCCGATTTTATGAGGTCGCTCAGGAGCGAGATCAGGCAATCAATGAACCCATCAGGAATTTTCTTCGAGATGAGAAGGAAAGTTCAGCCGCGCTTGTTTTTGGCGGATTTCATGCTGGTGCGATCAAAGAAATTTTACGTGCGCATCAGATTTCGTACCATGTGATTTCACCCAAGATAAACTCCATCGATAAAAAACATCAGAATTACTATAACGAGTTGATGCTGTCAGGACGACACTCTTTTGAAGCTCAGTTGACGGCGGAGGCAAGCCGTGCCGCTCGACCTCCTAGTATATTCTTCTCTGCTGCCGTGGACAGCCAGGATGAGGGGGTTCGGTTAAATATAGAAGCAATTGCGGAGCTGATTCAATCGTCGGCAGACCGCCTCTCTCCGATCACGATAGAAAACCATCTTGCGAGTTTGCCAGAGAAAGGTCATTCTCCGGATGTTGTAGCAGAAGAAATTACTCGAAGTGAGCTTCGCGAGGCTGAGGAATGGGAAGCGGAAATTATTGGCTGGCTTGGGTCTGATTCGGCTGAGATCCGAGACAGGGCGGTGTCGGAAATTGAGAAGCTAATGGAGGCTTACCCTAAACTGCTCGATCGCCCGCGCAGGATTTTGACGGCGAGCCGAGGGTTTTTCCCGATTTTTAAATTTATATACCATCAGAGTTTGCTGGCATCCCAAAAACTGAATAAGCCGAAAATTGTTGAATACGAGTTTGATTCAGAGAGTGATCCTGACATCCAATTTAAAAAAGCCGGTAAATTTGAAATACAGCTGAATGCGAAGCGAGGCAAACGACCGCCGGTGAGTCCCGAGGAACAAAAACCCGTCTTGGAAGTGATGCATCAATTTTTTAAGAATTTCTCTCCTGCGCTGAATGTTATGGCGATTCACCTGGGCGGTTATGAGGCAAGAATTGTGGTGAATCTCTTTCCTTACGGCCCCTACCATTTTATGGTCGTTCCCAAAGATAACCGACCGCAATACTTGACTATGCATGACGTTGATTTTGCGCTTACGGTTTTGGAAGAGAATGCTGATTTGGGATTTCTTGGATTTAACGGCTGGGGTGCCGCGGCTTCGATCAATCATTTGCATTTGCCCGGAATGGAGAGAGCGTTGCCTTTGCCGGTTGAAAATGAAGCCATCGAAGTGTTGGGCAGCTGGGGAGGAGTGGATGTTGGCTTGATTCCGCAGTGGCCCGCACCTGCTGTTGTGTTTATATCGAAAAACAGACAGTCGTTGGCGGTCACGGCAATGGAGTTTGTCCATGATCTGCAATTAAAAAACATCAACCACAATGTTTTGTTTACCCGTGAAAAAGTTTTTGTTTTTCCGCGCATCAATGAAATTTCTAATTTGCTTCAGGCACGGGTGGGAATTATGGAGTTGAGTGGGCATATTATCACCACGAATCTTGAGTGGGACGGGGACGAACAGTTGATCCAAGCGGCATTGGCTGAAGTGAGTTTGGACACCGGGGCGGTAAAAAATTTAGCCACGGATTATTTGAAATTTGCGCGGACAAACAATATTACGCAAAGCAGGGTCGCCCTTGAACGAATTGCATCTCAAATGAAAGACGAATACGCTGCCATCGACGCGCTAGATTACAGTGATATCGATACGACTAAACCCCGCTCTGAAGCTCGAGATACTGATCAATGGAGAGCAGAAATTTTAGCCGATCTTCGGTCATCAGCCTGGTCAGTCCGGGGAAATGCGGTTGTTGCGATGGGGCAATTGATTCAGTCGTTCCCTGCGTATGCCACGGAAGATTTTTTGGCGGAACTCGTCGCTATGTTTGCAGATTCCGATGAATTTCCGAGAATGCTTGCGGCGCAGTATCTTCATTATTTTATTCATGTTAATCCCGATGCTTTTACGGAGAATATTTTAAAGATTTTCATCGATCGGCTCAGTGGTGACGGGGATTGGTTGGGCGGAAACATACTTTTGTCCTTTTTTCCGGGATCGATGTATGTGCCGCAAGGTTTAAATCGTTTAGGGATTTCTCCTGCCACTTTGAGTCAAATACGAAGTGCTTTTACAACGAGAAATTTTGAGTTGCTTTTGAATAAATTAGATTCCATACAGGGGCCATCCGATTGGGACGGGAAGCAAGATGCCCTGAGGTATGTTCGCTTATTCCTTGAAGCCGACAGTCAGTATGCGACTGATGTTTATTTTGAACGGGTGCATGGATGGCTCAGAGATGGTCATCCCGCGGTGAAAAAAGCCGCGCGTGATGCAATTGATGCCTTTGTCAAAATTTCACCCAAATACGCTGTCGAAATTGAATCAGATCATTCTGGACAGCCTGGCTCTGAAAACACGCCGCCGCGGTCGGAGGCTCGCAAGAGTGCGGCTGAATATATGGCAGAACTCGTTAAAGACGAGTTCACTGAACAGCTCAACGGAAAGTATGGAAAATTTGAGCGGATTGGATGGGATGAGGGGGTTGATCGACTCGGTTGGGTAGACGTGGTCTCGGGTTTGGTCAATCGTCCTGATTTAGTACGGCAGGTAAAGTATGAAGCTGAATTGATTCGAGAGCGGTATAAACAGGTTGTTTTTGTCGGTATGGGGCTGCGGTCGGCAGAAACGGCTTTAGCTCTTGGAACAGATCACGCAGCTCCCACAGTTCATATTTTGGATACGACAGATCTAGGAGCGGTGAATCATCTCTTAGCTTCAATTGGGATGGGGTCTTCAGATGCAAATGCAAACCGGCAAGCGCTTGAACAAACCCTTTTCATCGGAATCAGTAAAGGTGGCGAAACGGTTGAGACGGTTAAAAATATAAACTATTTTGAGCAATTACTAGGTAATCATCAAATTGACCCGCGTCAGCATATATGGGTGATGACTGATCCGGGCACGGCTATGGCTGCACGCTATGGTGCGGAAGGGTTTAAAGTTTTATCCATTCAATTGGATGGCAAGAAGGATATTGGAGGACGGTTTGCTGCTCCCGGAACCCGCATCTTTTTATTGCCCGCAGCCATTCGTGGGCATGATCCGGAAGCACTGTTGCGGCAAGCCGTTTCGAAGGGACGGCAGTCCTTCAAAAAAGAAGATTTGTTTTTAAAGTTGGCCGCACTGATCGGCTCTCAGGTGAACGCAAACAATACCGCGAACCTAGTAGTTTTCTTGCCTGTGGAACTGCGACCTTTATGGAAATGGATCGAAGCTTTGTTTGAAGAGACGCTGGGTAAGAATGGCGCTGGAGTCATGGTATGGGACGGAGAAGATATTGATTCCCATGTCTTTAACTCCACGGATCATCCTGCGATTGTGCTCAATGTTGAGGTCGAGTCGTCTCTTGAAAACGCGGAGGAAAAAAAGAAACGGGGGGAAATGATAGCTAGTTTGGAGGACCGTGGTTTTGCATCCCAGACTATTTCAATGCAGTCGAAGCGAGAGATATTATTTCTGCTCGAAGGCCTGAAAAGAACTGTCGCGGCTCTGGGGTTCCTTTGGGAGGTCAATATCGTCAATCAGCCGGTTCATCAAAGAAACAAAGCCGCGTTAAGTGAGTCGCAAAATCAAGGCGGATTGCTCAGTGTTTCTGAAGTCTTTGACCCCGTGTTGCTTTCTGAAATCATTACCATGAAGCGGGATTATGTCGAGTTGAGATTTTACGGTCAACCGACCGAAGATGAGTATCGCGAGCTTCGTGAGTTGAAGCGTGTGATAGAAAAGCATGCGCTTGTGCCTGCAAAAATCAGCATTGCACCTGCCGCGGACCATGCGACGCTGCAAAGGATGAGTGAGGGACCGCAAAATTCTGTGGTGATTATTTTTGCAAGACCTGAGCCTGAAGTTCTTACTGGAAACTATGAAGGTGGGGCGAATAAAAGATTTGCGGCTCAAGCTTATCAAGAATTGGCAAGAGCAAATCGGCCCAGGGCCTTTGTTCAATTGAACGGGTCACCGCATCAGTCGGTGTATCAATTACGCGATATGAGACGGCAATTAGGATTGCATTTATCAAGCCATATTTTATCAACCAATCTTGTGAGGAAAATGACGCCGATTATTTTACGGCTTAAACACCAAAGCCAGCTGACTGCCGATGTGGCAGATGAGCTTGGAAAGCTTCAGGCGGCATTGGTGAAATTCGAAGACAATTTAAAACCCGCTACTCCGGACGATGTTAAGCTGGAACAACTCCGGAATGCGCTTACAGCAGTCGGGGTTCATTCACAAGTTTTGTTTCACAAAGATGTCGTTTCCCCGGATGGGCGCGAATCTTACCGCGAAGTGCGTTATTTGAAATTTCAGCTTGCAAACGAAGACTGGGTGCTGAGTTCCGGAAGCGGTCCTCTGCGATGGGCTGATTACGGCGTTGCATTGTTTCCTATGCGTTTTGTTAAGCATTACCGCGACTTTTTTTGGTTTTATGAATCGCATGGAATTCTTCCTTCAATATTAGAAGTTCCAAGGGAGCATCGAGAATCACTTTTAACATCAGCGGTTGAGGCAGGGATTACCCATTATCATATTGATCAAACAGATGGGCAATTTGTGAAAAGGCAGACGGATAATTTGGATGCCGCCTTGCTCGTTAAACGATTACTGCCAAGCGCTTTTGTGGAAACACATCTTATGGTTAGCGAAGCAAACTTGAACCAAGAGATTGAGAAATTTGTGAATGCGGGTGTGCAAAGAATTTATTTTCATGTTGAAGCTGTTTTAGAGACTGAAACCCTGAAAAAATTGATCCGCGGTTTGCATGAAAAAGGCATTCAGGCCGGGGTAACCTTGAATCCCGATACTGATATTCGGGTTTTAGATCCTTATCTTGCATTGTTGGATGCAATTCTCATTATGGATGTTGTACCAGGCGGTGGAGGAAGATCCTTTATTCCGGATGTTCTCACAAAGACATGGGAGCTCCGTAAAAAAGTGGAGGAAAGCGGATATTACATTGATTTGGTTAGTGATGGAGGAATTGCCGTTCATACTGCCAAACTGGCAGCCCTGCATGGCGCGGATGATGTGATCACGGGCGCCTTTATTTTTGGTAAGACGGAAAGTCTCTACGATGTGGGTCGAACGCAAGCCGCAGTTGATCAGTTGAACGGCGCAATGGTTCAAACTCACCGCCAGATGATGAAGGAATCTCTCCAATTCACTCAAGATGAAAACGGAAACGGCTACATTCTTTTATTGCCCCGTGCGGTGTCTGTAACGAGTCGGAAAATGCGAAATCCGCAGATACTTGAAAATGAGTTTATTCGAGATGCTTCTGGGGCTGAGTATGAATTTTTAAAAAACTTACAAGGTAATTTCCGCCGATCTTGGAAAATTTATGATCAGGCGATGAATCATAACGGATCCTTTTTTGATGTTCTCGTGGTGACGGTCAAAGAATCAACGGTTGAAATGAACCGTCAGAGGATTGAGGCTTTGCGTGGGATTGCCTATCCCGCAAGCACGCCCGTCATTTTGGTCGTCGAACCTGATGGGCTACTGCGGGATTCCTTGAGCGGAGTTATTAACGCATCTTCGCAAGCGTTAAGGGGAATGGATAAGCTGGATTTAAATCCCAAAACAGCAAATGTTCTTTTGATTCAAATGGCGGGGGAAGCGAGCCGCAATCGACCGTTAAGCGGCTCCGCTGCGACGCCGGGCAAGCAATGGATGGTGAGCCCTTCCGGACAATCTCTTTTTGAAAGAACCATTTTCGAATCGCTGCAGTTTTTTAATCCAACTCATCCTGAATGGACGATTCGGGCGGTGGATCAAGTCGTCGGGGTTGGGCTGCCGGCTGAGGATTTGCTGACTGAGAAGGTAAAAGGGTATGCGACGTTTGGATCTTTTTTTGAAGTGGATGATTTTCCGCACCGTTTTCAGGCCGTTAAAGCTCAGCCTGACGGTTTGATCGCGCGGACCAAAGAAAAACCAAAGCCGGAGGAGATTTTCGAGTTTGTTGATCATCAGCGGATCGGAGGGATATTTTTTATACGGAAATTATCTTTCGAAGCTGTTCAGGGTTTAATCGAAGATTTTCAAGTCCCCGCGAATGAAAGACCTCTGCCGCTTTATTGGAATTACCATTTAAATGAAAGCTATCAGCTTCTCGATGCAGCTTTTTTTTCAGAAGATGAGCAGACCGATCTTGAGGCTTGGATTAAAGCGTATTTTGATGCCGAAGAGGGATCTCTCAGCCGCAAGCTTCCGTTTCTTTATCCGGATTATTTGGCCATCAGGGAGCGTGCGTTGAACTTTAAGCGCCGGCATGGAATAGCATTTCGCGACATTGGGGCGAAATTTATTTTTGAAGATACGGGGACAAATCAAGATTACTTCGACCTTTTTCAAAAAACATTAAATTCCAGGGCATTGCAAATCATTTTTGATGTATTACCGGATTCTCAAGGTGATATTGTGATTGATTCTTCAAATATTAATATTGAGCGGCAATCGTCCTTAGATTCCCACTATATTATTCGTAGTCATGGAGTCGCTGGGCAAAGCCGGGGCGGGCTCGTTATGGTCGGCGTTGAAAATAACTCGATCGATGTCGGCGCCGGAACTTTGCTTGTTGATTTACCATCGCAACCTGAGCTTATCCGATCGCCGGGTGGCAGGCTTGAAACGTTTGCGATTGTGGAGCATACTCGTTTCCGGATTTCTTATCCGCTGGAATCTAATCCGCAAACCATTTTATCCTCAAAGCAGTTTGGTCCGGACGGGCGTTATTCTTTGGAAGATATATGGCAGCAGGTTAAAAATAGAGGAAGGAATCGATCCGAGTCGCGGACGGAACCCTTTTTGCCGCCAATGGAATTAATTGTTTTTGATATGGACGGCACTCTTTATTCTTCATCCGAACTATTGCAAGCTTATCGCGATGCAGCGTATGAACTTTACCGGGCGAGGTTTGGCGGCAGTTTCGATAAAGCGCGAGAACAAGTCGAGGCTCGCCGCACCGATTTGCGGGAGCAGGGTAAAACTTATGGTGACCGCGATGTTCTTGATTCTTTTGGTTTTACTTATGCTGAGAAAATTGATAATGAAAAACGGCTAATTCACATCTCGGAATATCTCAGTAAAAATATTCTCTTGATAGAAAAAATTAAGAAACTTCGCGCAAAATATAAACTTGTTCTGGCTACGAACAATGCCGATGAAGCAACGCGTCAAATTTTGAGCGTTTTGGAATTGACGGATATGTTTGATCGGGTTTATACCCAGGAGTCCACTGGGATTCATAAGCCGGATAAAAGAATTTTTGAATTGATTCAAGCGGATTATGGCCTTTTGCCTGCGCAAATGGTTTCGGTCGGAGACAGGCAGAATGCCGATATCGCTCCGGCACAAGGACTGGGTATGCACGGCATACTTGTCCGGGGTCCGGCTGACTTGATTTCGAATTTAGAAAAGCGAATGTCTGAAATTGAGCTTCAAAGTGTTCTGGACCTATTTCAAAGGGAACCAGTGATTTCTCAGTGGCGACAGCTGACTCAATTGCTGTCCGAATGGGATGAAGAACAGCAAGAGATGAAGCTTTATTTTGACGGTGCAACCGGGCAAGACGGTGTTTCTTTTTCCATTCCCGCACGGTTTGCTGATGCTTTGTCCGAGCCGGTTATAATTCCTTATATTTCCGCGCTCATTAACAATCGCGCGATGACGATTGGCCTGCAGTCGGTGCGTGTCGAGGGCCTTTCCGAACATGTCGGTCAATCGCTAAGACTATACTTGAATAAGCACTTCAGCCAGATTGAAACGATTTCCCAAGATTATTACGGTCGAGCACCGGAGATTATGCCCGCATCGTCTGTTCAAGTGCCGTTGCCTGCCGATTCCTTTGAAACGATGAAGATTGCCGGGACATTTAAGCATGACAAGGGAACTTTCATCGGCGTGAATGTTGGGCAAACGGATATTAAATTTGTGCTGCTTGAGAACGGTGAGTTTCGTCAGGATCGAACGTTTTCAATGCCCACTTGGACCGATTCAAAGGTTCGGACTTTTTCGGGGATCTATACAGGGATTGTGCAAGGCGTTGAGGCGTTGCTGGCTCAGTCGGATATTTCCTTTGAACAAGTGGAAGGGATCGGGATTTCAGTGGGTGGAATTGTGAAAGAGCACACAATGACCACACGAAGTGGAATTGCTTATGGGATGTCGGATGAAGACTTCGCGAAGTTGCAAAAATTGCCGAAAATTCTTTCCGAAAACATGAAGGTGCCTGTGATTTTAGATCAGGACGTAGTTTCAAAAGGGATTGCGCTGGTAAGCCGTCAGCAACTTATGAAAACTTTGATTCTCGATTTGGGAACAAGTTTGGGCGGATTATACATTGATAAAACAGGCGCTATTCCTTTGCGTGTCAATCAAGTGGGGCGTGTTTCCATTGATTTTTCAAGCCTGTCCTTTGACCGGCCCGACAAAGGGGGTAAGGGGGTTTTGACTCAGTATCTTTCCGGTACAGGGCTTGGCAACATGGCGGGGCGCAATGAACTTGCGGGAACTCCGAATAAGGAAATAACCCAGCTGTTGAAAGCCGGTGATCCTAGGGCGCAGGCAACTTTGCGTGCCATGGTAACCAATTTGCTCGCTAGTATCGAGGTGTTGTCACAGCAGTATGACTTTGACACGGTGTTGTTGACGGGGGGGCTCATTAATTCAGAATTTGGAACCGCTCTCTTGGCTGAAGCTCAAAAGGATCTCGAACTTGAAGAGAAACCGGTTGCGCTTGTGAAGAGTAGTTTGGACCCCACTTATGAGGGTGCCATTGGCGCAGCCGATCTGATTAATTGGGCGGTTCAAAACAGTCTGCTGCGTAGTGAGATGCGTAATTTGCCTGAGCAACATATAATTTTTGAGAAGATGAGTGCTCACACACCGCCAGCTCAGCAAAATATCAGCGTGGATTACACAGATAGCCACGGGATTGGGGCTCAAGAGGCTATTGATATCCCGGGAGTATTTTTTAGAAGTCATCCCGCACAGGTGTATGACTATTTGGCAACGCGAGTTGCCAGCCGTTTTTCTGACCTATGGAAAAATTTAAAACGGAAAATAAGGTCTGAACTCAATGAGCCCTCCGAAGCGAAGCCAAACATTTCCGAAACTAGATCGGCGTTGCCGGCTGTGGCAAAAGTCTCCGCTCCGCCTGTTTTAGTAAACTCTCAAAAGAAGTTAAAATTGACACCCACTCAAATTATGGATTTTGTTCGGGGGCGGTTTCAGGCGGCGAGGAGTCAGTATGCGATGGTGTTTGTGAACACAGACGATTTTCCGAGTTTCTCCGAGGCGCAAAAAAATGAATATTTACTTTTTGTTCTGACGAATAAAACAACCTCAATCGTTTTTTATAATGAGCATGGGCAAGTCAATGATCATGAGCTCGAAACTCTCTTAAATTTTGACCGCGTAAAGCGAACGGATCTTGATCTTAGCCGCGCCGTGAGCACCTTTGCCAAACCGAATACACCGGTGATTCATCTATCTAAGGATGTTTTACCTTCCGATGCCGCCGTTCAAAATTTGCGTAAAAGAATGACTTTTTTCAAAGAGGCCGGCCATAAAAGCGGCACTCTGGCGACCGCATTTGTTTGGGTTCTTTCGGGCGAAGAATTAACTTCTTTTGCTGGTGTCAGAGAAGAAAATGGTTTTTGGATTGTTGACGAAAGCTTGTTGGATGCGATTCAAGAAACCTATGAGAGCCATCTCATTTTCTCGTTTGCTGCGTAATTGATAGGCTGACGGAATGATGCCAAAACTTGTGCTTTGATAAAAACTGCACAAGGCTTGCGCTTTAAGCTCTCCCTCGGTAGAATACGCCCTCTTTTTGCATAGAGGAAGGTTATGATTCCCCAAGATAAGAAAAATGATCCATTGTCTAAAATTCGGCATTCCGCGGCGCATGTGCTTGCACAGGCGGTGGTGTCTCTCTACCCGGGCACCAAAGTGGCTATCGGTCCGGTAACCGCCGAAGGCTTTTATTACGACTTTGATTCTCCGCACAAGTTTCAGGAAGAGGACTTTCCGGCCATTGAAGCCAAGATGGAAGAAATCATCAAGCAGGGACAGACTTTTAAACAGTACACCGTTTCGAAAGAGGATGCCCGCAAACGTTTTGAAAAGGACGGGGAAGTTTATAAGCTTGAAATTCTGGAAGGTCTGACTGACGGCGACATTACTTTTGTGGAAAACGGCCCTTTTGTGGATCTTTGCGAAGGCGGACATATTCAAAGTACCAAAGAAATTAAAGCAGTAAAGCTGCTTTCCGTCGCCGGAGCTTATTGGCGCGGCAGTGAAAAGAATCCGATGCTTCAGCGCCTTTACGGAACCGCATTCGGTTCAAAAGAAGAACTGACTGCTTTTGTGACTCAGCGCGAAGAAGCCCTCAAGCGTGATCACCGCAAACTCGGAAAAGAACTCGACCTTTACAGTTTTCATGTTGAGGCACCCGGTATGCCGTTTTTTCATCCGAAGGGGCAAACGGTTTATGACGAGCTTTGCAAATATTGGATGGAAAAACATAAAGAGTACGGCTATGTTTTTGCGAAAACTCCCGTTCTTTTCAAAGACGACCTTTGGCATCGCAGCGGACATTACGATCATTACCGTGACAATATGTATTTCTCTGAGGTCGACGAACAGCAGTTTGCCGTGAAGCCCATGAATTGCCCGGGGCATACTTTGGTTTACAGCTCCGATCATCGCTCTTACCGTGATTTGCCGATTCGCATGGCTGAGCTTGGGCTGGTGCATCGCCGCGAGCTGAAAGGTGTTTTGCACGGTCTTTTTCGCGTGAATGCGTTTACGATAGATGACGCGCATATTTTTTGCACCGAAGATCAAATTGAAAGTGAAATCACGCAGGTCATTAAACTCGTGGCCGAAATTTACGGAACTTTCGGTTTTGCGGATACGCAGATTTATCTTTCGACCCGTCCTCTGAAGGTGGGTGATTCACTGGGTTCGGACGAACTTTGGGATAAAGCCACAAACGCTTTAAAGTCTGCTCTTCAAAAAAACAATATGAAGTACGACGTGGATGAGGGCGGCGGAGCTTTTTACGGTCCCAAAATTGATTTTAAGGTGAAAGACTCAATTGGGCGGGTTTGGCAATGCGGAACCATTCAGCTCGACTTTCAAATGCCCGAGCGTTTTGGTTTGGAGTATGCCGGTTCCGATAATAAGCCTTTGCGGCCTGTGATGGTTCATCGCGCGGTTTTTGGTTCGGTTGAGCGCTTTTATGGGATTTTAGTGGAGCACTACGCCGGAGCCTTTCCTTTATGGCTTGCGCCCGTTCAGGTTCGAATTGCGACCATTACCGACAAACAGCAGGACTATGCTGAAAAGGTGAAACAGCAGTTGAATGCTGCTGGAATTCGGGTAGAATGTGACTTCCGCAACGAAAAGATAGGATTTAAGATCCGCGAAGCGGAAGTCCAGAAAACCCCCTATACTTGTGTGATCGGGGATAAGGAAATGCAAGCCTCTCAAGTCGCCGTGCGTCAGCGTGGACGAAAAGATCTTGGCGGCATGACCGTGGATCAACTCATTCAATTATTACGGCAGTCCATTGACCGCCGTGCTGATAAAGAATAGTTGTTAATAAGAATTTCTAATAGGAGGAATGTTGTCTAACGTAGCCAGTAAAATTCGGGCCAATGGCATGATTCGAGTTCCCAAAGTGAGATTGATTGGCCCGGAGGGAGAGCAGCTCGGAGTCTTTGGGTCGCGTGAAGCTTTGGATAAAGCACGGGAATACGGTTTGGATCTTGTTGAGGTCGCCGGAAATACGAGCCCGCCTGTTTGTAAGATTTTAGATCTTGGCAAATATCTTTACTCCCTGAATAAGAAGGAGAAAGAATCGCGCAAAAAACAAAAAGTTTTTGACGTCAAAGAAATTAAAATGACGCCCAAGATTGACGATCATGACTATGACACCAAAGTTCGCAACGCGCGGAAGTTTCTCGAACGCGGTGATAAGGTTAAATTTACGATTTTCTTTCGCGGCCGTGAAATTGTGTATCAAGATCGCGCCGCTGTATTGATTCAGAAGTTCAAGACCGATTTGGCGGATATCGCTGAGCTTGAGCGGAATGATGGTTTAGAAGGTAAACAGATTCATATGTATTTTCAGCCCTCTCGGAACAAGCCAAAAAAAGCCGCGGATGCGGAAGGGGCTCAACCGGAGGCAATTTCAACCAAGGACGGGGATCATGCCCAAGCTTAAAACAAAAAAAGCGATTTCTAAGCGCTTTCGTGTTACCAAAAACAAAAAAATCATGGCGAATCGCGCCAATCGCCGTCATATGATGGCGGATAAAACTCCGAAGAAGCGCAGACAGCTGCGTCGGAAGCTCAGCGCCGATGTCAGCGCAAATTTGCTGAATATGCGCAAGGCGATGCCGTACGGCAACTGAGTTTTAATTTGCTCTGAGCAAGGCTCAACCGCAAGTCACTCGCAACCGTAGCAAACAATTTTAAATAGAAGATAGGACAAGGAGCTAGAAAATGCCAAGGTCAACAAATAACCCCGCATCACGTAACCGCCGCCGTAAGGTTCTTAAGCGCGCCAAAGGTTTTTACCAGGGCCGCCGCAAGCTTTACCGCACCGCGCAGGAAACCGTTATCCGCGCCATGGCGTTCGCGACACGTGACCGTAAAGTTCGCAAGCGTGAATTTCGCTCCCTCTGGCAAGTGCGCATCAATGCGGCATGCCGGTTGAGCGGAACGACTTATTCCCGTTTTATCGCAGCGCTTAAAAAAGCCAAAATCGAACTTGATCGTAAGTCGTTGGCTGAAATTGCCGCGCGCGATATCAAAGGATTTGAGCAAATCGTTAAGTTTGCAACTCAGGCGTAATTCGGCCTTGGGCCGAAGGGGACTCGCGTGATCGCCAGTCACATCGCTGAAATTAAAGCTGAAGCGCAGCAGGCTTCCGGTCTGGTCAAAAGTAAAGCCCAGGCAGAAGCCTTCCGCGTTCAGTTCCTCGGAAAGAAAAG
>DDUN01000078.1:0-5114 GCA_002344825.1 Candidatus Multiplicimicrobium inquinatum
GTATAATGTGCGCCTATGACACAGGCTCAGACCAAAGAAAAAGCGGAATTCGCCAAAGGGCTCGAAGGCATCGTTGCCGGAGAGACCGCCCTTTCCCTTGTTGACGGGGTGAACAGCAAGCTTTATTACCGCGGAATCTCAGTCGAAGAATTTGTCGGGCATTCTTCTTTTGAGGAAGTGGTTTACCTTCTTTGGAATCTGCGTTTCCCCAAGAAAGCCGAGCTCGAAGAATTTAAAAAAAATCTCGCGAAGAATCGTTTTATTTCACAAGCTTTTATTGATTGGCTCGCGCTGCTTCCCAAAACAGCGCATCCAATGGCTGTTCTTCGCACTGCGATTTCAGAAATGGGATGTTTCGACAAAGAAGCCGATAAAACCGACCCGGCTTCGTTAAACCGAATGGCGCATGATTTAACCGCTAAAATTCCGACGATTCTTGCCGCGTATCACCGTGTGCGCGAAGGCAAAAAACCCATTCTTCCTGATGTTTCGCTTTCGCATGCCGCTAATTTTCTTTATATGCTGAATGGCGAAAAGCCTTCGCCTGAAATGGAAAAAGCGCTTGATACGTATTTGATTCTTCTCGCGGATCACGGCTTTAACGCGTCAACGTTTTCCGCGCGCGTTACGGTAGCAACTCTTTCCGATATGTATTCCGGCATTACCGCCGCGATCGGCGCTTTAAAGGGCGATTTACACGGCAACGCGGTGCAGAATGTGATGCAGATGTTTCTGGACATTGGGGAACCTGAAAAAGCCGAGCAATACGTGAAAGACGCGTTTGCTGCTAAAAAAAAAATCATGGGCTTCGGACACCGTGTTTATAAAGACGTGGATCCGCGCGCGACCGCTTTCCGCGGCGTTGCGGAAGCTTTGGCGACCAGTCAGGGCGGCGAAAAAAAATGGGTTCAGATGGCCGCCAACATTGAAAAATCCGTGCACGCGATCAAAAAAATTCCATGTAACGTGGATTTCTTTTCATCCTACGTGCTTTACACCGTGGGTTTTCCGGTTGATTTTTTTACAACGATTTTTGCCGCAAGCCGGGTTTCCGGGTGGACGGCGCATGTGATGGAGCAGTTGGGCAATAACCGTTTGATTCGCCCCGAGGCGATTTATACCGGCCCAATGAACGAACACTACATTCCGATCGACAAGAGATAATAAACAGCTTTTTTATAAGGAAAGGCTGTTCAAAAAGATTTAGGTGCGAAGCTTAGAGCGACGCGGATGAATTTTTTTCAACAGCCGTTACACACCAATGAATATACATGAGTACCAAGCCAAAGATATTTTTAAACAATACGGCATTCCCGTCGCGTCCGGCCGCTTAGCCAAAAATCCGGACGAAGCTTACGCCGCCGCGAAAGCAGTTTTTACTCCCGGTCAAATTATCGCCGCAAAAGCTCAGGTGCACGCGGGCGGCCGCGGAAAAGGCGGCGGAATTAAAATCGCCAAAACCCCCGAAGACGTCAAAGCTTTTGCTGAGAAGATGCTCGGAAAAAATTTGGTTACCCCGCAAACCGGACCCGAAGGCAAGCCGATTCACTCGATTTGGATGGAGTCTTCCCTTGGTCTTAAAAAAGAATTTTATGTCGGCATTGTTCTCGACCGCGGAACTTGTCAGGCTTGTTTAATCGCGTCTTCTGCCGGCGGAATGGATATTGAAGAAGTTGCCGCGCATCATCCTGAAAAAATAGTTCGCCATTTTTTTTCGATTCAAACCGGGCTTGCTAAAGAAGACGCGCTGAAAGTCGGAGCCAAACTGATCGAAGATGAAAAGTACCAGAAGCAGCTTGCCGATGTTTTTATCGCGCTCTCCAAAATTTTTATTGAGCTGGATGTGTCGCTGATTGAAATTAATCCGCTCGCGATTATGGATGACGGCAAGCTTCTGGCGATTGACGCAAAAATTAATTTTGATGATAACGCGCTTTTCCGCCATCCTGAAATTGCCATCATGTATGACCCTTCGCAGGATGACACCCGCGAGACGGAAGCCAAAAAATTTGATTTGAGCTATGTTGGTCTTGACGGCGAAATCGGCTGCGTGGTGAACGGTGCCGGTCTCGCGATGGCGACGATGGATATTATTAAGTATGAAGGCGCGGAGCCGGCTAACTTTTTAGACGTGGGCGGCGGAGCCAGTCAGGAAAAAGTCGCGGCGGCGTTTAATATTCTTTTAAGCGACAAGCGCGTGAAAGCGATTTTGATTAATATTTTCGGCGGCATTATGCGCTGTGATGTTCTCGCGAAGGGAATTTTGCAGGCCGTTGAAACGTTATCGCCGGATCGCCGCGCGCAGCTTGACCGCACGCCGATTGTGGTGCGCCTCGAGGGCACGAATGCCAAGGAAGGCCGTGAGATTTTAGCGAAGTCCAACTTAAAGCTTTTCTCGGTTTCTGATTTTAAAGAAGCTGCCAAAAAAGTGGTCGAAGAATTGAAGAAGGTTAAATAAGTATGAGTATCTTAGTCAATAAAAACACAAAAGTTTTGGTTCAGGGCATTACGGGAACGCATGGTGCGTTTCATGCCGAAAAAATGGTGGAATACGGCACTAAGATTGTCGGCGGAGTTACTCCCGGCAAAGGCGGACAAAAAGCGGTTTGTGATGTGCCTGTTTTTAATTCAGTCAAAGAAGCTCGCGAAAAAACCGGTGCCAATGCCTCCATTATTTATGTTCCCGCGAAATTCGCGATTGCCGCGGTGCAGGAAGCCGTTGACGCGGGGATTGAACTTGTTGTTTGTATTACCGAGGGAATTCCCGCGCTTGATATGGCTCGAATCAAGCCGACTCTCGCGGGTAAAAATACCCGTTTAATCGGACCCAATTGTCCCGGTTTAATTACTCCCGAAGAATGCAAGCTTGGCATCATGCCCGGCTATATCCATAAAAAAGGGCCGGTCGGCGTGGTTTCACGCAGCGGCACTTTGACTTACGAAGCGGTTTGGCAGTTGACGGAATTGGGCATCGGTCAATCCACCTGCGTGGGCATCGGCGGCGATCCGATTATCGGAACGAACTTTGTGGACGTGCTTGATCTTTTCAATAAAGATCCCGAAACCGAAGCCATTGTGATGATCGGTGAAATCGGCGGCAGCGCGGAAGAAGAAGCCGCGGAATTCATCAAAAAAAATGTGAAGAAGCCGGTGATTAGTTTTATCGCGGGAGCCACCGCGCCGAAAGGGAAGCGTATGGGGCATGCCGGCGCGATTATTTCAGGCGGTTCCGGTAAAGCGGAAGATAAGGTTGCGTGTCTTAAAGCCGCCGGCGTGTTTATTGCTCCGTCACCGGCCTTGCTCGGTGTCACAGTTCGTGACGCTTTAAAAAAAGCATGACCGATAACCTCGATCACGCTTACGACGAATACCTCAAAGCAAAACCCGTGGAGGCGATGCAATCCATCGCCGCGTTTCAAAAGAAAATTGCTGAATCCGAATTAAAGTACGGCAAAAACTCAATCCCGTCTTTTTTTAAACCCCTTTTTCTCGCGCCGCGCCAAATGCATTTGGTGAAGCGCGTGACTTCGTCCATGCAGCAAGTGGTGAATAACGCTATCCGCGTTTATTTTGAAGACAATCGTTTTGCACGCTATTTTCGTCTGACGCCCGAAATCGAAGAGCTGGTTAAAATCGACCCCGGCTATTCTTCCGCGGTTATTTTTGCGCGCTTTGACGGTATTTTAGAAGGCGGGCGGCTCAAGTTTGCCGAGTTTAACTGCGATTCACCGGTGGGCGCGGCGTACGCGTCTCTTTTATCCGACCACTTGCTTGCCGATCCGCTCTTTAAAGCTTTTGCGGAGGAGCACGCGCTGGAGCCTTTTCGTCCGGCCGATGATATTTTAAACGCCTTGCTCAGTGTCTATGAAGAGTTCGGCGGGTTTGAAACTCCCACGATTGGCATCATGGACTGGAAGAATGTCCGCACGCGCCCGGAGTTTGTGCTTTTGCAAAAACGCTTCGAAGAGCGCGGCTATCGCACCCTGATTGTCGATCCCCGTGAACTTACTTTTAAAGGCGGAAAACTTTATTCCAAAGAAACCCGCGTGCATTTGATTTACCGCCGCGCGCTGGTGGACGAATTGGCTTTGCAAAGAGACGAAATTCAGGATTTTTTAAACGCGTACCGCGAACGTGCCGTGTGCGTCGTCAACCCTTTGCGCTCCGCCATCGGCAGCCACAAAGGCATGCTTTCGATTTTGACGCACCCTTACTTTGATTCTTTTTTCACGCAATCCGAAAATCAAATCAAGCATGAGCATTTGCCGTGGACGCGCCAGGTTGCCGATGCCGAAGATTTTTTCGGCCATCAAAAAATGTATTTGGTTGATTTTCTGAAAGATGAAAAAGACTCATTGGTGGTCAAACCTTCACGCAAAGACACGCGCCGTGAAATCCGCGTGGGAGCCGATACGTTCGACGACATTTGGAATGAAACCATTTCCTGGGCCATGAATGAAAATGCCGTCATGCAGGAGTTTGTTGCCGTGCCGACCACCACCGTTCCGAAAGTTTCGGACGGTAAAGTGGATTGGGATTATAAAAAGTATAATTTCAGCGCGCTGGCTGTGGCCGGAAAAATGTGCGGCGCGTTCAGCCGACTGAGCGATACGAATGTGATCAGAGTTGCGGATCAAGGCGGACTAATACCCGCATTCTGGTCAGATCAAACTTCCGACACGTTTCAATAGCTTTAAAGTTAAAGCTAAAAAGCAAAAACCATAACCAAAAACC
Source organism: Candidatus Multiplicimicrobium inquinatum (assembly GCA_002344825.1). Classification (GTDB taxonomy): domain Bacteria; phylum Omnitrophota; class Omnitrophia; order Omnitrophales; family Aquincolibacteriaceae; genus Multiplicimicrobium; species Multiplicimicrobium inquinatum. The sequence goes on from DDUN01000078.1 coordinate 4,735, forward strand.
TGACAATTGTTCGGAAAGCTTTGGACTTTAAGCTGTGGTTTTTAGATTTAACCTTTAACCTTTGAGCTGTATAATTCCTGCATGTCAAAATCATTTACACTCGAGCAAGTCAATCAAATGCTTCCTGATGTGGCGCGTCGCTTCGCGCTGGTTTGCGAAAAACGTTCGGTTTATCTCCGTGTTCACGATGCTATTTTTGTGCAGGAATTGGCTCAAAGCGCGGATCAGGAAAAAAACACCGATCTTTTTGCCGGCGATCTTGAAAAAGACATTCAAAGCCTCGAAGAAACCATTTTTGAATTATCCAAAGAAATTGATGAGCTGATCAGTCTCGGCTGTATTTTGCGCAGTATGGATCAGGGGCTGATCGATTTTCCGGG
>DDUN01000078.1:5497-6756 GCA_002344825.1 Candidatus Multiplicimicrobium inquinatum
TCCGCCGAACGCATCTCGCTCGGCTGATTTCTTGCTTCTTTAAACCTGCGGCGGCGGGGCAATCTCATCGATCGGAACCGACTCCGGAATTTCCATCTCCCAAGCCTCATCCGGAAAACCCGCGTGTAGCGTCACGTTTGAAATATTCATCACCGTGCGGTCTTCCGTTTCGGGATGGGTGACGATGGTTTGCGGAGCGTAATAAAACCGCGTATTTACTCTGTCCAATTTGTTTTTCATTTTTTTAAATTTCTCACGCACAATCACGGTGGTTGCCGTACCGTCAGGCGTCAAAAATGTTTCATGTTCCACTTGTCCGTGACTGTTTAAAATAATCCGCCGCGCCATGTAGCGGATCGTTTGATAAGGCTTCGCGATTTCAATTTCCATGCCTTCGCCGACTCCGTTAGCGCTCACAGCCTGATCTTCCGAAAAAGGCTCGGGTGACGCCGCGCGGTAAAGGTCGAGCGGTTTCAGATGGCTGTCAAAGTCGGGCGAGTATTCCAGCTGATACATATTGCCGAACCATGCGCGGTTCATCCCCGGCATATACAACATGAATTCCAGATCATCATTTTTAAAAATAAAAACCGGCAAGCCTGATTCGCCCATGCAATCCATCAGCAGTTTTTTGCGGAGCGGATCAAACAACAAAGTACCTGTGCAACGGCTTTGCGCGCCGTTTTCTTTGTAGAAGAGAAGTTCGATTGACGCGGCGAATGGCGTCCAATTCTTATTTTTAAAATAAGTATCCGTTGCTTGTTTCAGCTCGATCACTGTTTTGGGTTCGGCGGCCTGAGTTTGAGAAAAACCCGGCACAAAGAACAACGCGCAAAAAACAAAGAAAAGCTTAAAGCCTTCGCGCTTGGCGCTTAAGTCGGAATTAAAGCGCGGCATCTGCTTCAGCGGAAGCGGGGCGCTCAAGCGTGTTTTTCGTGTACATAATCCGCTGATAAACCGTCCATACGGAGCCTACGAATGAAATAAGCAATAAGGGCTTCAGCAAAAAGGGAAGCAGGATACCGATCCCCACGGCTGCCCAGCGCGTTTCGCGTGTGAAAACACCCACCGAACATTTTTCAATGAAGTTTTCAGCCCGTGCCTTGGCATAGCTGACACCGAATGAGGCAATAATTAATCCGATCGAAACCGCGATCCAAAACGGCTCGTCCTGATTAAAAAAGTGCAGAACAAAGCCCCCAAACAGAAATCCGTCCCCGAAACGATCCATGGTTGAATCAAAAAAAACACCGAACTTT
>DDUN01000049.1 GCA_002344825.1 Candidatus Multiplicimicrobium inquinatum
TTGAAACCCCAGCAAGCAATTGTTTCATAACTAAGGATTAGAGTATTTATGGATAGCGGAATTTTAGAGTTGTTTAAAAAAGGCGGGCCGATTATGTGGCCGCTTCTTATTACTTCGGTGGTTGCGACGACCGTTGTTATCGAGAGAGTTATTTTTATCATTCGGGAACGCAGCCGGCGCAAACCCGAAATTGTTGATGAAATTCTTTCCTCTGTGGAAGAAGGCGATATTTCAGCCGCGCTTGAAAAAGGACGTGATAGCCAGGATTTTGTTGCGCGTACTCTTGTCTATGGTTTGGCGAATACCGCGACTTCTTTCACGAATGCGCTTTTGCGCGCCGCGAGTCTTGAGTTAAAGCGCTACAATCAGGGGATTGTGATTCTCGATACGATTATTACGCTTTCGCCGCTTTTGGGTTTGCTCGGAACGGTGACGGGCATGATTCACGCATTTAGTTTGTTGGGCGGCAGTGAGCTTGACGCGCCCGCCGCGATTACGGGCGGTATCGCGGAAGCGTTGATCGCGACTGCGTTCGGTTTGGGAATCGCGATTATCGCGTTGATTCCTTACAACTATTTGAATTCAAAAGTTGAAGAGGCGAGGCATGAGATTGAAGACGCGTCGTCGCATCTTGAGTTATTGCTGAGCCGCAGTCATCCGCCGCGCCGCCGCGAAGCTGATAAGGTGATTTGAAATGAAAATTCCCGCGTACCAAAGAAAACGCGCACGAATTGAAATTATTCCGCTTATTGATATCGTCTTTTTTCTGCTTGCGACTTTTGTGATGGTTTCGCTTTCCATGGTTAAAAATCAGGCGGTTCCGGTTCATTTGCCCGTTGCTGAAACGGCGGTCGCCCAGGATCGTAAATCGTTTACGACTCTGACCGTAACTGAAGAAGGTTTTCTCTACATTAACAAAGATAAAATTAATTTGGATTCTCTTCCCGCGCGGCTGAAGCAAATTCAGGCCGAAGATAAAGACCCTAAAATTTTTATTCATGGCGACCAAAAGGCCAATTTTGGGTCTGCCATCCGTGTTTTGGATGAAGTCAGAAAAACCGGCATTTCCAAAGTTGCGATTCAAACCACCAGTGATTCTCAAGCCGCAGCTTCCGCGGAAAAGGCGGCTGAGGTATGAGCACTTTGACTATGAATCACTCTTTTTCCACAGTGCGTCAGCTACCGGTTTGGATTAAACCCAGCCCTGAAAAAAAAATCGGGTTAATCAGTTTTGGTTTGGCGATTCTGCTGCATGCCGCGCTTTTGGTTGTCGGCGGGTTAACCTGGGTGCATTCCGCTGAATATGGAATTGAAATGGTTGAAAGCGGAATGGAATTGCACTTGGTTGCCGCTTTGCCCGCGGAGACATCGCAGGGAGTTGTCGCCCAGCAACAGCCCGTGATTCAGAAGCAGGAAAGTGAAATAAAAATGGATGTTCCGCCGATTGTGAAAGGGCAAGAGAAGCCAACGCCTGCCAAATCCGTCCCGGTCGCGCAAAAATCCGAGCATCAAGGTGACGGCAGTTCTGCGGAGCCCGGAATTCATAAAACAACTTTGCATACCGCCGGCGGCGGCGCGACGGAAGAAAAGCCGGGCTATTTAAAAAATCCGGCGCCCCCTTATCCGCGGGACGCGATTGAGAAAGCGCAAGAGGGTTTGGTACTTTTGCTGGTCAAAATAGACCGGCGGGGTCATCCTCAAGAAGTGACTGTCCGTCAAAGTTCCGGCGTGGCATCGTTGGACGAGTCCGCGCTCAAGACGATAAAAAAGTGGAAGTTCAAACCCGCAAAAACCGGAATGCTTGCCGTTGAATCTCAAACTTTAGTTCCTATTCGTTTTCGCTTGGAAGACCTGAAAAAGAACTGAAGCGGTTCTTTTTTCGGAAAAAAATCCGTGGCTGATTAAATTTCATCTTTCCGTTTTGAATTTTGCCGTATTTGCTATAATTCCGCGTACAAGCTTCATTCATTATTACCAAGGGATCTTTTTATGAAAATCTTATACTGTGGGGACAGCCCTGCGGGCGGTCCCGCGAATTATTTGCTCGCGATGATTAAGTTCATCGGAGCGCAAGTGGTTCATATCCATCCCGGAGCTAAGCTGGATTCCGCTATCGCGGAAATGCATTATGACGCGATTATTTTCAGTGATTATGGTTATGAGTGCTTGTCTGAAAAAGCAGAGCAAAAACTGATTTATCAGATTTTATCCGGAACCGGATTTTTGATGGTGGGCGGCTGGGGATCTTTCGCGGGTCCTTACGGCAATTGGCAGAAATCAGAAATCGCAAAATTGTTGCCGATTGAATTACAAAAAAAAGATGACCGCATTAATTTAGGCTCGGGGCTTTATCCTTTCGCGAAAGGGAAGCATGCTATTTTAAATAAACTTGATTTAAAAAACGCGCCTGTTTTGATCGGGCTGAATCAGGTGAAGCCTAAAAAAGAAAGCAAGGTTCTTTTAACGGCACGGGCATTTCAGCCTTCCTCTAAAAAATTTATCGGCACAGACTATCCTTTGCTTGTGGTGAGCGGAGACGATCACATCAGAACCGCGGCGTTTACGACGGATTTTGCTCCGCACTGGTGCGGAGGCTGGGTAGATTGGGGCAAAAAGCGGGTCATTTTGCCGGTGGAGGGATCCATTCAGGTGGAGATTAGCGATCAATACCTTCAATTCGGCGCTCAATTACTCCGTTGGCTTGCGCGTAAGGCATGACCCAAAAAGTTTTCGGCCAAACGACGATTGTTTGGTTTCGGACTGATTTGCGGCTCGACGATAATCCCGCTTTAGCTGAAGCTTTAGAAAAAGGCGCGGTCATTCCTGTTTATATTCACGACCCCGAATCGGAAGGGGCGTGGCATCACGGCGCGGCAAGTCATTGGTGGCTGTATCAATCCTTACAAGAACTCTGCAAAAGACTTGAATCTAAAAAATCCCGTCTTATTTTACGGCAAGGGGACTCGCTAGCCGAGTTAAACAAACTGATTAAGGAAACCGGCGCTGCGGCTGTTTATTGGAATCGCCGTTACGAGCCCGCGGTGATCGCGCGCGACAAAAAAATCAAAGAAACGCTCAAAGAAACCGGCGTTGACGCGCAAAGTTTTAACGCGAATCTGCTGAATGAACCCTGGACAATTCAAACCGGCGGAGGCACGCCGTTTAAAGTTTTTACGCCTTACTGGAATAAATGCGCCGCGCTCGGTAATCCCGCTGAACCTAAAAAGGAACCCGCGCAAATTCAGGCTCCGGCTCAATGGCCGTCTTCCGTTTTAATTCAAACGCTCAAGCTGATGCCAAAGATCAAATGGTATGAAGGCATGTCCGCAAGTTGGAAGCCCGGTGAAATGGGTGCTCGCTCTGAGCTGGAACTTTTTTTGAATGAAAACGCGGTCAATTACTTGGACGGACGTGACACGCCTTCGATCCGCGCGACTTCGAGGACGTCTCCGTATCTTCATTTCGGCGAGATCAGTCCGCGCCGTATTTGGCATGAAGTTCAAAAAAAATCAGCCAAGACAAAAACCACGGGATGGATTCGCCAAGCTGAAGGATTTATCCGTCAAATTTACTGGCGTGAATTTGCTTATCATTTACTTTACCATTTTCCCGCGACAACCGATCATCCTTTGCGCGAGGAGTTTAAAAAATTTGAATGGAAAAACGACAAAAAATTACTCAAAGCCTGGCAAAAAGGGCAAACGGGATATCCGATCGTGGACGCGGGGATGCGCGAACTTTGGCATACCGGCTGGATGCACAACCGCGTACGGATGATTGCCGCGTCTTTTCTCGTCAAAGATTTACTGGTTCACTGGCGGGAGGGAGCACGCTGGTTTTGGAATACGCTCGTTGACGCGGATTTGGCGAATAACACTTTGGGGTGGCAATGGGTTGCGGGCTGCGGAGCTGATGCCGCGCCTTATTTCCGTATTTTTAATCCTTTTACGCAGGGCGAGAAGTTTGATGAAAAAGCCGCTTATGTCCGTAAATGGGTTCCTGAAATTGCGAATTTGCCCGATAAGTGGATTCATCGCCCATGGGAAGCGCCTGCGGAAGTGTTGGCTGCGGCCCAAGTTCAGCTTGGAAAAGACTATCCGAAACCGTTAGTAGACCATGCGGATGCCCGCTTGCGCGCCTTGATGCTTTATGACCGGCTGCGTAAGATTAAGAAACAGTCCTAAACAGAAGTTGTTTTGAATTCCCGCACTGATATATAATCCCGCCCATGAATAAAATCATCTTTTTTCCGGCCTTGTTTATTTTGGCGATGCTTTTATCCGCTTGTCAGTCGACTCAAATTGAAGGGACTGAACAGGCAACGTTCGACGGTAAGGAAACCTCGATCGTGGCTAGCCGCTAAAGTCTTGCATTGATATTTTTTGCTAGTTTTAAAATGGCTGAAATTTGCAGATGAGCCTTTCGTCTGTTAATTTTCGTCTCATGTTAACGGAGGTTTCGTGAACTTGTCTTTTTTAAACCGAAAAATTTTCTTCATTTTTGCATGCGGCTTAATAGGTGTTTCCGCGATGACGCCTTCCGCGCACGCAATTTCCGAAGCGCATGCGGCCGA
>DDUN01000050.1:0-185 GCA_002344825.1 Candidatus Multiplicimicrobium inquinatum
TAGAAAAAAATCTTCTCTGCCCCGAGTTTGTAGAGGAGAAAAATCAAAAAAATAGTTCAAAACCATGAACAAATTACAAAAATGGAGCAGAAAATAAATCTCGAATCATTTATTTATCCCGCAAACTAAAAATTTTTCTCAAATTTTTAGTTTGTATTGGGAGAAATAGAAATTAAATCCATCTC
>DDUN01000050.1:530-6768 GCA_002344825.1 Candidatus Multiplicimicrobium inquinatum
GCGGAGGCGTAGTGAAAACCTACGCCGCACAAGCGAGTGAGCTTGCAACAACGCAGATGAGGTTTTAGGTGTGATTTTACTGAGCGTATTCCCAGGCGGAGAGATAGCCATTCACCCTCTCTACATATTCCAAAAAATCCTGATAGAAGGGCAATGAGGAAAGCGTGGCGCTGTCGCCGATCACGATCAATTTTCTCTTCGCGCGCGTCATAGCGACATTCATACGGCGCACATCCTTCAAAAAGCCAAGATCGCCTTCTAAATTTGAGCGCACAAGCGACAAAATAACGGCTTCCTTCTCTCTTCCCTGGAAGGAGTCGACGCTGTCGACCTCGACATCCGATCCGCCGAAGCCCTGCTCATCCATTTTCTGTAAAATCCATTTGATTTGCGCCGAGTAAGGGCTGATCACCGCGATTTCAGAGGAAGAAACCCCTTTTTCAAGCAAGTCTTTGATTTGGCGTATCACAATTTGCGCTTCACCGGAGTTATAGCGGCTGAATCCGCCGTCTTCAAACTCTTCGTCATAGGCCAACCCGGCGGTATCGATAAAAACAACGGGTTTTTCAGTGAGTTCATGCGCGGTGACCCGCGGTAAGTCTTTTAAGGTATGCCCGCGGTTAGCATCAGCGGCCGTCAAAGTGCCCTCGTAAAAAACATCCGAGGAAAACCGCATAATCTCTTCATGCATGCGGTATTGCAATTGAAGCCGCAATTGGGATGTCGCGGGTAAAACATCATGCAAACGCTCAAAAAGCGTATAGCAAAGACTGCCGCGCCCCTTATAGTTGGAAAGCACGGTCGGAGGCAGCTGTTCATGATCGCCCGCTAAAACAACGCGGCCGGCATGCGCCATCGGAATCCAGCTGGCGGGTTCAATCGCCTGCCCAGCCTCATCCATGATCACCCAATCAAATTTTTTGGATTCAAGCAAGGTATCAGCGCAAACCACATGGGTCGCGATCACAATATCGGTGCTGTTCCAGACCTCATTAAAAATCTGCGCTTTAATTTCTTTATTTTCGGCTTTCAGAGCGTCAATTTCATCGTTCATGACATCTTTCTCTTCCCAGCTCATTTCACGGCGCTCGCGCCGGCGCAGACGCTGTTTAAACAGCTGATCCAGCTTGGCATGATTGGATTCAAGTTCTTTGGCATAGGGATGTTGAACAAGCTGAAATGACAGCGTACGGTCGCGAACCGCCGCGGAAACACGCGCGGGATGGCCAAGACGCGTTACTTTCAAATCACATTGAGCAAGACATTCAACCAAATGGTCACAGGCGGCATTGCTGGGCGCGGAAATCAAAACCGTTTCGCCGCGTTCCTTCGCCTGACGCACCATTTCAACCAAAACGCTGGTTTTACCGGTGCCCGGGGGCCCATGCAAAACAAATACATCTTTGTTTTCAAGCGCCATGGCGACGGCTTTTTTTTGCTCGGCATTCAATCCCTGATGAAAAAAAGAAAGTTTTTCCGGCTTGACAGGATCACCCAACTCAGGCGCTTTCAAACCGAGCGCGATATCACGCAGTTTAGCGAGACGGTTATGTTTCGCGTCACGCACGCGGTCAAGCATGACAAACATACGCTCAAACGAAGTCCGGCTCTCACCCAGCGTCAGCTGAAAGAATTGCTCATGCTGAACCCAATCCGGCATTTCAGCTCCGGAAAAAGCCACGGTAATGGAATTAGCCGAACGCGCGTAAACCACGCCGCCGCGCCAATCACTTTCGGGAATGCGAAAAGCCGATAAGCGCACAATGTCGCCCGAATTTAAACCGAAACGCGGCAATCTTTTTCCGCCTTTTTGTTTAAACGTAACCATCCGCTGGCCGGAGGGATTGTAATGCACTTCCAAAATCTCAAGTCCGCGCAGAGCCTTGCCGTGCTTTTCGCGCTGTTCGGGCAGAAGCTTTAAAACTTCTTCTTCATAACGGCTGCGGTCGCGGGCCTGCTCGGAAATCAATAGCCCGCGTATATGGCTGAAATGCTTACGGATCACCCGTTCTTCACCCACCCAAATTTTGCGGGTGGTTTTTTGGCGAAAAGGGTTCTTGTGTCCGGCTTGTCCAGGCTTTTTGGTGAAATACTTGCGGTTCATAAGGTGTGGAGTATACAAGCAGGGGTGAGGGAAAGCCCAGAGCAAAGTTTAACCCGCCCTTTTCCGCCGTAAGAGAGAAAAAGGACCCCGCGCCCTCAGTTAAAAGGGATCGCGGGGCATTGGTACCGGCAGCGCAAATGAGTTTTCTTACCGCTGGTGTCGACTTTTTCAGCATTAAAGCTCGATACCGGCCGTTGAGATAAAAAGGCGGAACCTATTTCAAATTTACCGAGCACATCGGAAATAGCAAGATAGTTAAAAGCACGTTTGTTTTTTTGCGGAATCGGAATTTCAAAATACTGCCACTTGCCCGAAGAGTTTAAAACCAAAGAAACTTTTTGCCCAAGCAACTGGCTGAGTTCATGCTTCATTTCCAAATCAAGACAGTTGCAGGTTCCGCTTTTATTGCGGATTTTCAGGTAAAGATATTTGTATTTGCGCACATCGCTATAAGGCACATATCCGCCGCGCCAGCCTCGTCCGCCTTCAAAAACCAAAGTCCCCTTCCACGGATTTGTTTTATAAGGCATATCGCCATGGCTTAAACGCCAAAATTTTAAAATGGGAATTTCGGAATAGCTTTCTGCCGGAGCCGGATTTTGGCTCAGCTCAGAGCGGAAAGGATGCTGCTTGGCCAGCTTGATTGACTTAATCACCACTTGCCCCTGACGCGCGTAACTTTTGAGCGGGCCGTTGGCATAGCGCGGATCATGCAAAGAAATAGAAAGATAATTCAGCGCCTTATAATCCGATTCCGGAATCGGGTGAATGGGATAAACCAGTGTTTTGGTTCCACTGCCTTGGGGAACCCAGCCTTTATCCGTTGTGCGCACTAAAGCCGATGCCAGCGTAATGTCATCGCTTTTTAATTCAATTTCATAAGCGGATGGGCTCACGGACGCGGGAACTTCCACAACTAAATAACTCATCTCCGCGATGCGCACTGCTTTATCCAAATAAGTTCCGCGGAAAGCCCATTGATCGAAATAAATAAAATGCGGCGGAATTTCATAATCAAACTCAAGCACGGATCCGGAGTTTAAATCATCCTCGAGCGTTTCTTCGCCGACGGAAGTAACATTTTTTCCGTGCAAATGCCCCGCTTGAAAATGTTCTGAAACATCAAATGCTTCGCCCGGAGTGGGCGGCTTGGCGTATTGCGGCTCAATCGAATCCGCCGGAGGAAGCGGAATCGCGTGACGGCTCATCAACACGGGGCGGCTGCCGCGAGCTTTCAGCATTTGGTCATGCTTGGATTGAAACAAAAGCATCATTTTTTGATAAAGCGTCATCTGCGTATCTAAATAGCGGTGCGATTTTAAATAGCGTTCAATCTCATGGTTCATTCCTCCGGAAGCGGCAAGCAAAGTCATGCCCTTCGCGTCTGCCGTAAAAATATCCGCAAAACCATCGGGCCCCATAGACTCCACCGCGCCGAACGGAGTGACTAAGCCGTGCCGGTCATAAAGATTTTTAAGCCATAAGCTTCCGGCCGACGGCGAAATCATCATCGAAATGGCGGTTCCAAAAACAACGGAAACATCGTCGCGGTCCACTTTCTGTCCGGCAATTTCCGGAATCCCCATTTGCCGGTAAACGCCCTGCGCGTCAAACGCGGTGGAAGTAAAGCCCGGTAACTTGTTTTTTACGGCATGATCCGCCTGCACAAAAAGATAGTTATGAAAAAGCGGTGCCAGCGGGCTTTGCATAAAAGGCAAATAAGCCAAAGCCCACCATTCATGAAAGGAAGAGCGGAACCCCTGAAACGTAGTGACCTGATCACCCTGCATGGTTTTGTAATCGACGGTGGGAATTTTTAAATTATTCCACGCCGCTTCGGGTGCTTGTCCGTGCAGCACCGCCCAAAGCACCGCCATGGTGCCTTCAAACATATCGTTCAGATAATAGGTTTTATCACCCACCCAGCGGCCATCGCGGTGAGCAACCTGAATCGTGCCATGCAGCATACCTGATTCCTTATCATAAAAATGGCCATAGTTCTGAAAAGCTAAAAGCTGCTCCGCTAAACTTTTAATTTCGTAAGCCTCGCCGGTTTGGGCGTTTTCAAAAACCGAAACAACCGCCGCGAGCGCCCAGGTAAGCTGGCCATTATCAAGCGACGGAATTTTTGTATTGGCGGGCGCGATGGTTCCATTCGGACGAATATCCACCCAGGGTAAAAACCCGCGGTAATCGGGAAAGTCTTGATTAAATTTTTGGAGCGTGAGCAAAACAGCTTTGAGTTTTTGCTGTGCGTCCACAGCCGTCCAGCCTTCAAGACTGGCGAAGCCGGGTTTATGCTGAATAATATTTAACAGAAAAGGAATGGAGAGTGAAAGCTTAGATGCCGCGGTGTAATTGCCCACTTCGGTCATAATTTTTGATTTCAAACGATAGCGGATATGGTCATAAGGCAGCCCCGTTGTTTCATCCATGCCCAAGCCGGGCTCAAAATACTTGGCTTCATTGGGAATTAAAATTTCTTCCATGAAATACTTAATGTCGGGAGTGATAGTCTGAGAAATTGCACGCGCCCCATACGCTTCCATCACTGGCAACAGCGGAGCTTGAATTGAAATGACGCGGCCCAATTCACTTTCCATGGCGGTCAGCGCCGACACAGGCGAGGATGACGCGCTTCTTCCCGGAAGATTGACCGTCAAAGGAGGCAGTTCAGCCGGGGTCTGCAAATAGGTATTCTTCTTTTCAGAGTCAGTCCCCAAAGTTTGGATTACGGCGACCGTCCCCGAAGAGGCGGTTTGTGAAAAAGCATTGGGCATCAACATCCAAAAAGCAACAAATCCGCAAACAGCGACAAAAATGGCTAGGACAAAATAATCGCGCCGAAGAGCCGCCGTTTTCATTAATGTTTGTTTTTTGCTCATTTCAGCCGAATTCTACAAAAGAGAAGTAAGTTTGAAACCAAGACTAAGCAAGAAGCAGGTAAATTAAACTATCTGCGTGCCGGTAGATCTCATAAAAGCAAAGGTAATGCCAAAAGAATAAAAAATAGAAAAGAAACGAATGTTTTTTCGATCAATCCTAAACAAAGGTGTTGAGCGGTAAGCAAGCGTCGTCAATTAAGCAACGCTCAGAGCAGGGTTGGATGCCGGGGTCGGGCGTTAGCCCAGAGCAAAACTCTTCGTGCCGGTTGCGGCTGATGAGCCGCAGAGGTTAAATGGATCCGAGTCCTAAACCGACACGGTCTTTAACGCGCTGGAGAACCTTTTGGGCGGTTGGACGGACTTTTTCAGCACCCTCCTTAAGAAGGGATTCAATGTAGCCTGGCTCATTTGATATTTTTTGATATTTTTCACGGATGGGTTTCAGCGACTCAATCACAACATCCGCCAAACGGGCTTTGAAATCGCCGTAACCTTTGCCCGCAAACTCATTTTCGATTTGCTCTTTCGAAAATCCGGTCAGCACATGATAAATCGAAAGTAAATTAAACAAACCTTTACGGTTTTCATCAAAAACAATTGTCCGCTCCGAGTCGGTGGTGGCTTTCATAATTTTAGGACGAATCACATCCGGTTCATCCAAAAGAAAAACCGCGTGGCGGCTGCCCGCTTCACTTTTGCTCATTTTCTTTTCAGGGTCATCCAGCCCCATCACGCGAGCGCCGATTTTGGGAATCACGGGGGTCGGAATTTTAAATGTTTCACCAAAATTAGAATTAAATTTCTCAGCCAAGTCGCGCGCAAGCTCAATGTGCTGTTTTTGATCTTCCCCCACCGGAACATAATCGGTGTCATAAAGCAAAATATCCGACGCCATCAGCACGGGATAAGCGAAAAGACCGAGCGTAATATCTTTCTCTTTTTGTTTCGCGGATTTGTCTTTAAATTGCGTCATGCGGTTCAGCCAACCCATGGGTGTACTGCAATTCAAAATCCATGACAACTCACTGTGTTCCGAAATATCGGATTGCACAAACAATGAAACCTGCTTCGGATCCAACCCGCAGGCAAAAAGCAATCCAGCCAATTCACGAATGGCTCCGCGAAGTTTTTTGGGATCTTGAGGAACAGTAATCGCGTGTAAATCAACGATGCAGAAAAAATTATCGTGCTCGGCCTGAGACTTCACCCAATTCTGAATGGCTCCCAAATAGTTACCGAGATGAGATCG
>DDUN01000009.1 GCA_002344825.1 Candidatus Multiplicimicrobium inquinatum
GGCATGGGGTCCTTGCCCGAAAAGCTGTATGTCTTGCTTGAGGATGTGATTTGTCGATCGACGCCCGCGACCAAAATTGAAAACGAAGGCGGGAAATGGCAAATCAACACACCGTGGAGTTCTTATGAGGCGGATGCGGTTTGTGTCGCCGTGCCGAGTTACGCCGCGGCCAATTTACTTCGCGGGGATTTTCCCGAGCTGTCTCTGCGGCTGGATGAAATCCGTTGCGAGCCGGTTGCCACGATTAATTTTCTTGTCAGTCGTAACGCGGTGGGACACCCCTTAGACGGGTTTGGATTTGTTGTGCCGGCCACGGAGAAAAGCGGGCTTATCGGATGCAGTTTTTCTCATCAGAAATTTGAAGGGCGGGCGGTTCACGAAAACCATGTTTTGCTGCGTGCTTTTGTCGGAGGCGCGTACGGACATCTGATTTTTGGAAAATCCGATGACGAAATCGTTGCGGAAGTTTTTTCAGAATTGAAAAACATTTTAAATATTACCGGAGAGCCCATTCAAACTCTTTTTCGGCGTTATCCGCAAGGGATGCCGCAATACGAAGTGGGGCATTTGAAAAAGATCGACGCTTTGTTTCAAACTGCCGAATCTTACCCGGGTCTCTTTTTAACCGGAACAGCTTACCGAGGCATCGGCATTCCGGACTGCGTAAAATCCGCCAAAGAAACAGCCGCAAAAATGGCTTCTTTTTTAACTTCTTCGGTCTCTGAGCTTCGACCTCAAGCCTAACTCATGTACACGATTCAGATTGTTGGGGCGGGATATACGGGCGCAAGAATTGCCCGTTTTTTCAAAGAGAAAAAACAGAAAGTTTTTGCCCTGACACGTTCCGCGGAAAAAGCAGGAGCATTTCAAGCGGATGGAATTGAACCGATTATCGCGGATTTAACCCGTCCGGAAACGTTGAGCAAAATTCCTCCGGCACATTTTGTTGTGATTTGCCCAGCTCCTGACCGCGTTTCTTCCGGCTCCGCGACGGCTGCCGAAAAAGCTTATGAGGAGGTTTACTTAAAAGGGATCGGCAATTATTTGGAAGCGATCAAAAAAAATCCCAAACCTTTTTTGATCGTTTATCTTTCAAGTACCGGTGTTTGGCAGGATCAAAGCGGTGATAAGTTTGATGAAAGCGTGGTGCCTCAGCCGATTTCGGAAAAGGCAAAAATTTTAGTGCGTGCTGAACAACAGGTTTTAAACTCTGGTTTTTCTTCGGCCGTTTTACGTCTTTCGGGAATCTATGGACCGGGCCGCAACCGTTTGCGTGCCTTTCGTGAAGGAAATTGGCCCCCAGCGCAAGATCGCTGGATGAATATCATTCATGTTGATGATATTGCCGCTGCTTTACCGGTTTTTTTTAAAAACGCCAAAGAAGGCCAGGTCTACCTCGGAACGGATGACGAGCCGTTTCGTGTTTCTGATTTAACACGCTGGCTGGCTCAAAAAACAGGGGTTTCAAAGGAATTTTCTTTTGAATGTCAGGCAGGCGGGCGGCGTCTGAGTAATCAGAAGCTCAAATCTTTGGGAATTGAGTTAAAATACCCCTCCTTTCGCGAAGGTTATTCACAAATACTGGAAGAGGAATCAAAATGAAAAAGTTTTTTGTCACTGGGATTTTTTTGATGTTATGCGGTTTTATCGCTACGGCATATGCCGAAGATAAAGTCGAGCTGACTATTTACAACCAGGATTTTGCTTTGGTGAAAGAGGTTTTTCAGGGAGATTTGAAAAAAGGGGTTTCTCCGCTCGCGCTTGAAGGCGTTGCCGCGCTGATGGATCCGACCTCGGTGCATATCAAATCTTTAACCGCCCCATTGAATTTTCAGGTCGTAGAGCAGAACTTTGAATATGACCTCGTGAACTATGGGCGTTTGCTTGAAAAGTATGTCGGCAAAGAAGTGGAAGTGCATCAGGTTAGCGATGACGGTAAAGGGCATACCTTCGTGCAGAAGGGACGCTTGTTAAGTTCCGGCTATCAGCTGCAGCCGAATTACGGCGGCGGGCGTATTTCCAGCGGATATCAATATGTCGCGGGCGGAAGCCCGATCGTTGAAATCGGAGGAAAAATTCATACCGCGGTCAATGGGCATTTGGTTTTGCCGGAATTACCCAAAGACTTTGTAATTAAACCGACTTTGCGCTGGCAAATTCAAACCGGCAAATCCGGAAAACATGATTTGCAGCTTTCCTATTTAACCTCGGGAATTCAATGGATCTCTGATTATGTCGCGACCGTGGATGACAAAGATCAAAAAATTGATTTAGTCGGCTGGGTAACGATTGATAACCGCAGCGGAACCGCCTATGAAAATGCCAAGCTGAAGCTTGTAGCAGGCGATGTAAACCGGGTTCAAAACAATCAGCCGATGATGGTGAAAACGATGCGCGCGGAAGCGATGATGATGGATGCCGGCATGGCGCCTCAATTTCAGGAGCAATCTTTTTTTGAATATCATCTTTATACTTTACAGCGCCCCGCGACGGTTAAGAACAATGAAATGAAGCAAATCGAAATGATGAGCGCGGCTGCGGTTCCCGTCAAAAAAATTTATAAGGTTGAGAACGGAAGCAAGCCTCAGGTTAAATTGGAGTTCAGTAATAAAAAAGAGAATGGAATGGGACTGCCTTTACCCAAAGGCCGCGTCCGTTTGTATAAAAAGGATAGCGACGGCAGTTTGCAGTTTATAGGCGAAGATCAAATTGAACATACGCCCAAAGATGAAAAGCTGAGCTTGCTGCTGGGCAATGTTTTTGATTTGGCCGTGGAGCGTCAGCAGACGAACTATAATCAGATTCAGCCCGGGAAAATCTGGGAAGAAACTTGGGAAATTAAACTGCGCAACCGGAAGGAAGAGAACATTCAGGTTCTGGTTTCTGAAAATGTTTACGGCGGACGCGAATGGAAAGTAGTTAAAAACTCCCATCCGTTTGAAAAGAAAAACGCGCAAACCCTTGAGGCTCTTATTGATGTGCCGAAAGGGCAGGAAGTTGTTTTTAGTTATACGGTTAAATACAACGCCTAAATGATCGGCGCGTTTACAAAACCGGAAGCCTGTGTTATAAACGGCAATCCCTTAGATTGATTAAATAAGCCTAATTAATTTGTTTTTGCGGGGATGAGTTTGCAAAATGAAGGAGAAAGAAATGAAAAATAGTTTATGGTCTCTGCTTGTACTTATATTGATGTTTGGTCTTACTTTTTCAGCGTGCACGAAGAAAGAACAGCCTGCTGAAACAGCCATGGAATTACCCGCGGAACCAACCGCAGATGATTTGGATCAAGATGCTGCCTTAGACTTGGACGAAGACATTTTTGATCTTGATGAGACTTTATTGGATGCGCAGGAAGCAGCCGATGAAGTTGCCGAAGATTTGAGCGGAGCCGCTTCTGACTTTGCCGATGAAACAACCGGCGCCTTTGACGCGACAATGGATGCGACCGCGGAAAGCTTTTCTGACGCGGCTCAAGAAGAAGCGTCTTTGCTTTTGGGAGACTTGCCTGAAGACGTCGAAGCTGCTTCAACTGAAACAGCCGCAGCGGATTCAGAACAAGAGAACGAGGTTCCCGCTAAAGCGGCGGCAGAGCCAGTTTCCTAAATTCTTTTCCCTTTTTCCTTAAGGCCGGTAGATTTTTCTACCGGCCTTTTTTTATTTCAAAATTGGCGGCATTTTGCCGATGATGTAGAGATTGTTTGTGTGTCTTTGTCCCTGCTAGAATGGGAAAACGAGTATCTTGGGAAGAGGGAGCCGTGTTTTAATGTTGGATGGGGCTATTTTTCAGCAGGAATGGTTGGGTATCGGGTTTGCCGCGCTCATAGTGGTGGCGGTGCTCTGGCTCATGAAAACTTTGATTAAATGGCTTTTGATATTTGCGATTGTGGGTTTTTGTCTCTGGCATTTTTGGCTCTCATAAGTTTAGAAGGATGTGAATCCCGTTAGAGTCTTAACTGAAACTGCTTGGTGGCGGAATGTTTGGCCAGGCTTAAAAAAAGGGTTATTTTGTTGTGAAATGCTATTCGAGGAGCCTCTAACGGAATGAAGTTTTTGTCACGTTTCATCAGTATCGGCGCGATTTTGACTTTAGCGGCTTTCGGTGCCGTCAGCTGGCATTTTTGGCAAAGCGGCGAGCATTTAGTTCGTCAGATTGAAAATGACCTTGAACTGCAGCGTTTGACCGATGAAACAATCCAATTAGGAGAAGTTTTAACTCTTTCCGCGCGTATGGCCGCGACCAGCGGCGATTCTAACTGGGAAATTCAGTATGAAGAATTTGTTCCCCAGCAAAGCACTTCAATTCGGCGTTTATTGGAGCTGACACCGAAGATGGATCAGAAAAACGGGGTTTTGCAAACTTACAAAGCTAACGGCAGAAAAATTCAAATCGAACGCCGCGCTTTTGAGTTGGTGCAGAAGGGAGAGTTCGCGGAAGCAACCAAACTTCTATCCAATCAGGAGTATCATTCTCTGCGCAAACAATACCGCGATGGAATTCAGCGGCATGAAATTGATCTCAAGAAGAAGGTGTATGAGCGGCTTCGGATTTATCAAAAAACACGAGCCGCTTTTTTCTTCGCGGCATTCGGCGGTATTTTGCTTTTGGGTATTTTTTGGAGCGTTATTTTGCTGCTTTTGAGCCGTGAGTTTAATCGCCGGCTTGAAAGTGAACAGGCCTTGCGCGGTAGTGAGCGTAAGCTCAGAAAAATCATTGATTTGGTGCCGCATATGATTTTTGCCAAAGATAAATCCGGCCGTTTTATTTTAGTGAATCAAGCTATGGCGGATGCTTACGGCACCACGATTGAAGCTTTGGCGGGCGCGCGCCACGAAGATTTTCATAAGTCGAAAGATGAGCTCGATGAATTTCGCCGCGATGACCAGGAGGTCATCCGCGAAGGCAAGCCGAAGTTTATTCCGGTGCAGACTTTTTCGGACAGCTCGGGCAAACAGCGGCTCTTGCAGACAATTAAAATTCCTTTTCTGGTTCCGGGTCAAAAGGAGTTCGCTGTTCTTGGAGTCGCCGTGGATATTACGGATCAAAAGAAGGCTGAAGAGAAACTGATGCGTAACGCGTTTTATGACCCGTTGACCGATTTGCCGACACGCACTCTTTTTATGGATCGCATTTCTGAAGCGCTGTCACGCATGCGGCGCGACACGCATTATCAGTTTGCCGTGTTTTACATGGATTTGGACCGTTTTAAAGTCGTGAATGACAGCATCGGGCATATCAAAGGCGATCAATTGTTGATCAGCGCGGCGTATCGTTTGCGCAAGAAGCTGAAAAAAATGGACGCGCTTGCGAGAGTCGGCGGGGATGAGTTCGGGTTGTTAGTGGAAGGTGTTACTGATGAAGCCAGCGCGAGAGTTGTCGCGGAGGATATCCGAACTATTTTGCAGGAGCCGTTTCATTTGGACGGGCATGAAATTTTTACAAGCGCCAGCATTGGAATTGTGATCAGCAGCGACCGTTTTAAAAATGCCAATGACTTGCTGCGCGGCGCGGATACCGCCATGTACGCTGCGAAAACAAACGGGCGGCGGCGGCATGAATTTTTTAATGAACAAATGTACTCAAAAGCGGTCACCATGATGGGGCTTGAAAGCGATTTGCGGCGCGCGATTGACCGCAAAGAGTTTTCCGTTTTTTATCAGCCGATTCTTTCCGTGCAAACTCAGAAGCTGGTGGGGTTTGAAAGTTTGGTGCGATGGAAGCATCCCGAGCAGGGATATGTTTCGCCGGCGAAATTTATTCCGCTCGCGGAAGACAGCGGTATGATGGTGCCGATCGGCGATTGGGTTTTTGAAAATGTCTGTCTGCAGGTCATGGAGTGGAAAAGACAGGGTGTCGTTCAATCCGGTTTTTACGTAAGCATTAACGTTTCCGCGCGTCAGCTGCATCAGCCTGACTTTGTGACCAACATTAAAGAAGTTTTGCGGAAATGTGATCTTGATCCTGAGCTTGTCCGGATTGAGATCACGGAAACAGTTTTGTTGGACGAAAATGAAGTTGTGCTCGCGAATTTAGAGGCGCTAAAAAGGCTTAACCTTCAGCTTTACCTCGATGACTTCGGAACGGGTTATTCTTCTTTGTCGCTTTTAAGAAAGCTGGATATTGAAAAATTAAAAATCGATCAATCGTTCGTGCGTCAGCTTGAAAATGACGGTGAAAGCCGTGAGATTGTGCAGGGGGTGATCGGGTTGTCGCACAATCTTGGAATAGACGTGATCGCGGAAGGCGTTGAAACCCTCGAGGTTTTTAATAAACTGAAAGAATTGGGCTGTGATTATGTTCAGGGTTATTACTTTTCAAGGCCCGTTTGCGCGGAAGAAGCCGTGAAGCTGATTTCAAAAAACTTCTGAGTTCGGTTGAGCCCGCATTCGGCTCGGCTTATCTTTCCAGCGTCGATGTCCCCAAATCCACTGCTCGGGATATTCGCGAATTTTCTCTTCCAAAAGAATATTGAGTTTGCGCGTGAGCTCGATTTCAACCTCACGGCTTTCACTTTCCACCGTTAGCTCCGGAAGGCAAATCAGCTTATAACGTCCCGGCCGAACGCGGACGCAAAATGAGGGAATAATGATGCCGCCGGTTTTCTGAGCAAAGCGCACCGCGATGGTGGTTGTGGAAGTTTCTTTGCCGAAAAACGGAATCCAAATTCCATCGGGGCCTGCCCATTGATCCAAAAGAATTGCGGCGATGCCTTTATTTTTAACGGTCGTGTAAACAGCGCGAATGGCGCGGTCTTTATCGTGCGGAGTGACGGAAGACAAAGCGCGCAGGCGATTGATCTCTTTGTTCACAAAGGGGTTTTTCAAATTTTTGACAATCACCATCAGCGGGGTTTTTTTCAAATTTGAGATCAGCTCATGGCATTCCCAGGCGCCTAAATGCGAGCAGGCAAGAATGATTCCTTTATTTTGAGCCAATCCCGCGTCAAAGTATTTTGTTTCACTGATATCAAAACGCTCGTCCGCGCTGTCGACGATTTTTTGAAACATGAAAAGTTCCGTCATGCTGATAGCGGCGCTTTCAAACGATTTTTGAGCGATGCGTTCGCGTTCGCTTTCTGTTTTCTCCGGAAAGGCAATCGCCAGATTGGCGAGAGCTGTTTTGCGTTTGCGCGCAAGCAGAAGGAAAGCCAGCTTTCCGAAGAAAGCCGCCATGGCGGAAGCCTGTTCGATTGAAAGCAGATTCGCGACCCCGGCGAGGATTTTCACCGCGGCAAATTCAACGCGATAACCCAGCGATTTTATGAGAGGGTATTTTTTTTCTTCAGGCATAAATACTTTTTTAATTCGCAGGTTTCAAGATGACTTCCCGCTTTGGACGCATCATAATATAGGAAAATTCATCAGAGCTAAACGAGTTTATCGGGAGCCGCCTTGAAATCATATCGGGAAGAGCTTTGGTTTAATACCTCTCAGAAAAGAGAGTTCATTAACATTACTCCGCAGATAGAAGCCGCGCTTCAAAAGAGCGGTATCCGTGAAGGGTTGTGTTTGGTGAATGCCATGCATATTACGGCGAGTGTTTATATTAATGATGATGAAGCGGGACTGCTGCAGGACTTTGAGGACTTTCTTGAAAAAATAGCGCCGTATGATTTAAAAGGTTATCGCCATCATCGGACGGGCGAAGACAATGGCGACGCACATGTGAAGCGCCAGCTTTTCGGCAGGGAAGTCACCGTTGCGATTACGAACGGCAAACTCGATTTTGGACCTTGGGAGCAAATATTTTACGGAGAGTTTGATGGGGGGCGACGTAAGCGAGTATTAGTTAAGATTGTCGGTGAATAGCATGGGAGTCCCGCCTTCGATTAAAAAAACAGGAAAGGCGGGAGCCATTCGGCCGACTAACTTATGTTTACTCTGTTCCATAAGTTTGGGCCTCATGGGCAAATATTTTACGGAGAATTTGATGGCGGCCGCAAAAAGCGCGTATTAGTTAAGATCATTGGTGAATAGGCGAAAACCAAGCGCGGTTGACGAAGGCAGAGCCAAAGAAATAGATTGGAGACTGATGTGAACGAATTTAAAAAGGCATTGGTTAAAATCGAATATTGCACGCAGTGTCGGTGGCTTTTGCGCGCGGCCTGGATGGCACAGGAACTGCTCACCACGTTTCAGGATGAGCTGGGCGAAGTGGCTTTAATTCCCGGCACCGGCGGGGTTTTTCAGGTGCGCCTGAACGGTGAGTTGATTTGGTGCCGCAAAGAGAAACAGGGATTCCCCGACATCAAAGAATTAAAGCAGCTTGTGAGGGATCGGGTGGCGCCGGATAAGGACTTAGGACACTCGGAAAAGAAAGCCGAGGCATAGCTTTTTAAGCTATAATGCCTGTGAAGCGAGTCATATTTAATTAGTCATTTATGTCGGTTAGTTTGAAATTTCCAGGAGGAAACCAAGATGAAGTATTTAGCTGTTTTGTCCGTTCTTTTTTTTGTGGGCTGCGCGTCGGGAGCCAACTCCGGAGTGACTTTGGGCCGCGCAAGTTATCAGGATTACACCTATACCAATAAAGACGGCGTTGTAAAGATTCACCGTGTTTATAGCAGTGGGCAGCAAGAGTGGCTTAGCCAAGCTGAGGCCGCTTCAAAGTAAAAACTTTCTCATAAGCCCCGGCTCATTGAGCCGGGGCTTTTATAATCAATGACCTTATGAGTTCTTCTTCGAAAAAACGCGTTCTTTCCGGCATTCAGCCTTCAGGCAGTATTCATCTCGGTAACTATTTGGG
>DDUN01000020.1 GCA_002344825.1 Candidatus Multiplicimicrobium inquinatum
ACCGCCGAAGCGGATATCGCCCACGCCTTTGACGGTCGTAAATTGGTCGCGCAAAGATTCCGTGATATAGCGGGTTAACTCAACCAGCGGCCGCTCGCCCGAAAGCGCGACCCACATAACGGGCTGGTCTTCGGGATTAGTTTTTGTCACAACAGGCGGATCAATATCTTGGGGAAGATTACGCTGCGCTTGCGCGATTTTGGTTTGCACATCCTGCAAAGCGGAATCGATGTCACGTTTAAGATCAAGCTCAATCGTAATGCTGGCTTGACCCTGGCGGGAAACAGAACTGACTTCCTTAATGCCCTCAACACTCATCACCGCATCTTCAATGATGTCGGTTACTTCGGTTTCTATCACTTCCGGCGCGGCGCCTTCCCATGTCACGGAAACATTTACCACGGGAAAATCAACATCGGGCAGCTGGCTAACGCCCAAGCGGGTATAACCAATCCACCCGAAGACAATCAGACCGATCATCAACATCCACGCAAAAACCGGATTTTTAATCGATAAATCAGAAAGCGTCATAATTCACCAACAAGTAAAGACCGCGAAAGAACCCCTCTCACGCATTCAGCATTATCTCTCACAAGATTTTGAATCCCAAGTAAAACCTATCAAAAGGACTCAGCCGCAAGGCGAATGCAAATGCCCGGGGGAGGTGTATTAACAAATACATTGACCTATGAAAAGGAGCATCCGCTGCGTTGGATGCTCCTTTTCATAGGTTTTCCCAATTAAGAAATAAGACTGCGTAACATCCATGCCGTTTTCTCATGCGTCTGCATACGCTGGGTCAAAAGATCCGCCGTCGGTTCATCGCTTGCCTTCTCCACCGCAGGAAAAACTGCCCGAGCGGTACGAACTACAGCCTCCTGCCCTTCTACCAATTGCCGAATCATGTCTTCGGCTTTGGGAACTCCATCCGCTTCCTGTATCGAAGTCAGCTTCGCAAATTCTTTGTAAGAACCAGGCGCCGTAAAGCCAAGCGCGCGAATCCGTTCCGCGATTAAATCCACCGCAAGCGCGAGTTCGTTGTACTGCGTTTCAAACATCAAATGTAAAGTTTGAAACATGGGTCCCGTCACATTCCAGTGAAAATTATGCGTTTTTAAGTAAAGCGTATAGGTATCCGCTAAAAGCTTCGAAAGCCCCTCTGCGATTTGTTTGCGTTCTGTTTCAGCGATTCCGATATCAATTTTCATAATTGCCTCCGTTAATTTTCATGATTTAAAATACCTTTTAACTTGCCTAATTATACTCTGCACCCCTAATCTCATAAAAGATTGTCGCTCATCCCGTGTCTTTTTTAAAATCAATTGTTTTTATTTGGCCATAGCTTTAAGCTATATGCACAATGCCTAGCATCACTCAGATTGAATACATTGTTGCCGTAGAAAAACTGCGCCATTTTGGCAAAGCGGCAAAGGCCTGCCATATTTCACAGCCCACACTCAGTATGCAGATTCAAAAAGTCGAAGAAGAACTCAGCTTTCCGCTTTTTGACCGCCTGCAAAAACCGGTTCTCCCCACGGAGAAAGGGCGCCGCTTTATCGAACAAGCCAAGGTTCTGCTGCATGAGCACCAAAAACTGCTGCAAATCAGCAAGCAGGATGAAAACACGGTCAGCGGAGAGTTCCGGCTCGGCATCATTCCCACGCTGACAGCCTACGTTATTCCTTTGTTTATCGAAGAGTTTTCAAAACGCTATCCGCGAGTCCAGCTCACCATCGATGAGCTTAAAACAGACTCGATCGTAGAGGCGTTGCGCGAAGACCGCTTGGACGCGGGAATATTAGCTACACCACTGCATGAAGAGGGTCTTAAAGAGAAACCGCTTTTTTATGAGCCTTTTCTGCTTTATCTTTCCCAAAATCACCCGCTTTTGAAAAAGAAAACGATCGCACAGGACGAGCTTAACGGAAGCGAGATGTGGCTTTTGCAGGACGGCCATTGCTTCCGCAATCAAATGATTCGCTTCTGCTCTCTCAATAAAAAGCAGGGGGTTTTTAAAAACATCCATTTTGAAGGCGGAAATCTGGAAACACTGAAGCAAATCGTCAAAAACAGCCGCGGCTATACTTTGATTCCCTGGCTATTGGGGCTCACCTTGTCGGAACAAGAACGTCAAAATCATGTTCGAGAGTTTGAAAAACCGATTCCTACGCGCGAAATCAGCCTTATTTACAGGCGCAATCAATGGAAACTGGATATTCTTCAGGCTTTAGAAAAAACATTGCTTGAAAAAACTCCGGCTGAATTACGTAATCTTTCAAAGCAGCACGCCATCATTAAAATCTATAAGAAGGGTGCTTGATCCCAAGACCAAGTCCCTTTATGATCTGCTCCCATGAATTGGAACAGCCTTTTACCTTGGATCTTATTTAACGCAGCCGTTGTTTTCATGCTTTGGCTAGACCTCACCGTCCTGCATAAAAAATCGCATGAAGTCAAAATTAAAGAAGCCCTTTGGCAGTCTTTGCTCTGGATCACGATCGCGCTGATATTTAACGCCGGTATTTACTTCGTTAAAGGCTCTCAGCTGGCACTTGAGTTTTTTACGGCCTACTTGCTTGAAAAATCATTGAGCATCGACAATCTTTTTGTCTTCATTATTGTCTTTGAATATTTCCATATCCCGCCCCGCTTTTACCATCGGGTTCTGTTCTGGGGTATTTTAGGCGCACTCATCATGCGCGCGCTGTTTATTCTGACCGGCATTTGGCTCATCGAACGATTCCATTGGCTCATTTATGTTTTTGGAGCTTTTTTGATTTATACCGGCATCAAACTCGCTTTCAGTCACGACAATGAAATTAAACCCGATCAAAATCCGATTCTTAAATTAATACGGAAATTTTTTCCCGTGTCATCCAACGTGGAAGATGAACGCTTCGCCTTTAAAAGCGGCCAACAATGGCATCTTACTCCCGCTTTTGTTTGTTTAATCTTTATTAACATCATCGATCTTGTTTTCGCGATGGATTCCATTCCCGCCGTCATGGCGGTCAGCCGCGATTCTTTTATCGTTTACACCTCTAACATTTTCGCGATTCTGGGATTACGCGCGCTTTTCTTCGCCATCGCCGGCTTAATGAAAATGTTTGAGTATCTGAATTACGGTTTATCCGCGGTGCTTGTTTTTATAGGCGGGAAAATGCTCGTCTCGCATTATTATCACATTCCGATCGGGCTCTCACTCGGAGTCGTCGCGGGGCTTTTGGGTCTGTCCATTGCGGTCTCCCTGCTTCATAAAACTTCCGAAGAAAAATAATTCCTCGGCAACGGCCGGCTTCTCAGTCCTGCTCCTGAGCCGAAGGCGAAAACTGCACGCCAAGAACACTAAAGAATAATTCCCGGCTTGAAACTTTCTCAACATTCGCGCGCACTTCTTTAAATCGGTTAACCGGAAGCGCGTAAAAGAAAAGCCTTAACACTCCCGAAACTAAAAATAAGGAGATCATGGAATAGCCATGCAGCGGCGGAAGATTCTCGGCAAGAAACCCGCCCAAAGACGCGCCCAAAAAAAGTGCGCTGCCATTAATCAAATTAAAATAACTCAAACACCGCACGCGTTTTTCCGGCTGAACGCTGTCCAAAATAAAATTAGCGGAACAAAGGTTGTACCCACCCCACACAAATCCGCCGAAAATCTGCACCGCGAGCAAATAATACCAATTGGTTGAAACGCACCACAAAAGCGGAATAAGAGGAATAAGTCCGCCCGTAAACTTCAGAACATGCGCATTTCCGACGCGATCGGCAACGCGCCCCCAAAGCGGCGAGCTGCCGAGCACCGCTAAAATCACAACAAGGTAAATGGACATATACTGAAAATAATTAAAGTGTAAATCCTGCAGCATATAAACGCCGAAATAAGGGGCTGAAATTTGTGTCGCGAAGGTAATGCCCGCTGAAAATAAAACAAATTTAACAAAATTACTTTGCCGAAAACGCCGGATAAACATCCAAAACGTAAAACGACTTTCGGGTTTTTCTTCAAACGGAATATCTTCCATGTTTCGAAACAAATACGATGAGATCAACCGCGCAATTCCCGAAAAAAGAAAAAGCAGACCAAATCCCAACTCCATGGAA
The DNA here is from genome assembly GCA_002344825.1 of Candidatus Multiplicimicrobium inquinatum. GTDB lineage: Bacteria > Omnitrophota > Omnitrophia > Omnitrophales > Aquincolibacteriaceae > Multiplicimicrobium > Multiplicimicrobium inquinatum. The sequence goes on from DDUN01000020.1 coordinate 4,102, forward strand.
AAAGAACGTATTCCATCCAAAAAAAGACCCGCAACAGCCAAAGCCGCCATACTGGCCAGCCCAACAATCAATTGCCGTCCGCCCATATATCGGCCTCGCTCATGGGGCTCAAGATAATCACTCATAAGACTGCCCCAAGCCGAGGCAATCCAGTTTCCGACAATTTTAAATAAAATAGTCAGCACCGTCAGCAGAACAACCGGTAGTAGTCCTTTCCAAAAACAAAGGCCCGCGGCCGCAATCAAAATGAACCCCTGTAAGCGAGTCATCGTGATCAAAAACTGCAAGCGGCTTTTAGCATGCCGAACACGCTCCGCGGCAAAAAGCTGAAACACGGATCCCAGCAGACTGGGCCACGCGACAAGCATCCCGATCGCAGCATAGGGCGCACCAAGCAGCAACGCGTAAGGCGTAAGATAAAACTCCGTCAGCGTCAGCATGATGTTGCCTGGGATACCCTCTTTCCAGGAAGCATCCAAGCTTTTCCGATGTTTTTTAGGTAACCAGATTCGAAAGGGATTTAATAATTTCATATTGTTGTTACAACCGCGCGGTTGCGTAGAGCACAGAGCGGAATAAAAACAGAAAAAGCGGCGTCTTTACGACGCCGCTTTTTCTCTGCGCTTGAGCAAAAATACTCAATACAACATTTACTGCTTTTGCTTTAAAAGATCGCGGATTTCTTCGAGAAGAATTTCATTCCGCGGTGCCGCAACCGGAACGCCCGGTTTAGCGGCTTCTTTTTTCTTCATGGTATTCATCCCTTTAATCACCATGAACAAACAAAAAGCAACGATCAGAAAATTAATGATTGTGTTCAGAAATACGCCGTAGTTGATCGTTGCGGCTCCGGCTTTTTGAGCTTCTGCCAAAGAAACATATCCAACCCCGCTCATATCAATAAACAAACTGCTAAAATCAACTCCGCCCAAAAGTTTTCCGATCGGCGGCATGATCAGATCATTCACGAGTGAGCTGACGATTTTTCCGAAGGCACCGCCGATAATCACACCCACGGCCATATCGACAACATTGCCCTTCATCGCGAAGTCTTTAAATTCCTGCAAAACTTTCATCTTCAACTCTCCTGTCTATCGACTTTTTTAAAATTAAGCTACCGGAGCGGCTTCTTTGACCGTAAAAAGACTGGCGCCTTTATAGCCGGGACGGCGTTTGAGACGATCCCAATATTGGCGCAATTTAGGCGAAATGCCGACCTTGTCGGTTAATCCGAGAGCTTCAACCGTCGAAAGACCAGCCATAACGGCGCAATCCGCGATTGAGAACTTGCCTGCGACAAACTCTTGCGCGCCAAGATACGCTTCAACGCGTTTAATCGATTCGGAAACCTTTTCGATCATTTCCGCTGTTGCTTCCGTGCCGGCTTTTTTCGCCAAAACAATCTTGATGAGCGCGCGATAAAAATGAAGATCGCAGTAAGCCGCCACAATACGAACGGCAGCGCGCGCGGCGGAATCTTCAGGAAGAAGCGCCGGCTCGGGATATTCATCGTTCAAATACTCAACAATCGCGGAAGACTCATAAATCGCTTGGCCATCATCGACAATCGTCGGAACTTCCGCGTTCGGATTCAGCTTCAAATACTCAGGCTCTTGAAATTTGCCCCATTCAACGGACTTGATCGTATAGTCCAAATTTTTCTCATCCAAAACAGCTAATACCTTGCGTCCATAAATCGACGGTGCGGCGTAATAAACATCAATCATAAATCCTCCTTCGTTCCATTCATGTTATTCATAAAAGCGGAGGCGTATTATACCGAAGCAGGAAGCGGGAACCAAGAGCCAAGTCGTTTTATTTTCGAAAGAGGTTTTGTATTGGGGGGCAGCGCTACAAAAGACCGGATGCGGCAATACCATTCAGGATAAATTGAATGGCAATGGCAGCAAGCAAAAGGCCCATCAGGCGGGTAAAGATTTTCTGCAAAATCACACTGATCAGCGAAGATTTAACCGCGACAACATAAAAAACCAAAAAAGTAATCGCGGAAACCAAAAAAATAGCTCCCAGCAAAATAATCCCCTGCCCCAAACCTGAAACCCGGCTCGCCAAAATCATCACCGCAGTAATCGCCCCCGGTCCGGCCAGCATCGGAATCGCGAGAGGTGTGATCGCAATATCTGTTTTATCCGCGCCGGCATCCTGCTCTTCACGCGTCTGTTTAACATGTGTCATACGCGCGTTAAGCATATCCATCGCGATAAAAAAAAGAAGAATTCCGCCGGCAATTTCAAAGGCCGGCAAGGTCACGGATAAAGCCCCCAAAATTTGTCTGCCCAAAAAGGCAAAAAGCACCAAAATAAAAAAAGTAAGCACAGATGCCATCGCGGAAATGCGCACGCGGTCTTGGGCACTTTTCCCCGGCGTAATCGCTAAAAAAGCAGGAATGATCCCAATGGGGTCAACAATCGCGAACAAAGATGTAAAACAAAGAATCGCAAAATCCATGGTATTTCCTTTTTCGACCTTTTCCTACCTAAAGTATAGCATGGAAAATCATGGCTTTTTTCGTCGCCCATCCGACTCGAAATCAGGCTATAATTCTGCCATATGAATCAGTTAACTTGTCTTCTTAAAATCAAAGACTAGAAAATGAATTTCTACGAAAAACTAGACCAATTCTTTGAAGAGATAAAATCGTTAGGTTTCTGGAGGCGCCTTTTCAACTGGAAACCTATTCAAAAATTAAGCTATGACGCGTTTGACGCATATAAAAGACTAAGCGCAGATGCTTTGAATAGTGAAGATCAAAAAAAATCGCTTCTAAATAAAATCGACTTGCTGAATAGTGAAAACTCGCATCTTCAAGAAAATTCCGCACAACTTAAAAGTACCTTTGATATAGCAAACACCAAATTAACCTCCGTTGAAAACGCTTTGTCTTCGGTTAAAGAATCTCTTGCCTCTAAAGAAGAACAGCTCAAACAATCCGAAAATAAAACAGCAGAACAGCGAGCTGAGGTTAATTCTTTAAAAGCTAAGATCGTTGATCTTCAAAATGAAATTAACTCTCTTAAAGAAGAAAATGTCGTTTTCAAAAAAACAGCTTCCAGCCATGACGAGGATTTCTCCAGAAAGATAGCAACGCTTCAAGCCATACAAGAACGCGTTCACAATGAACGCGAAGAAGAAAAAAAAGTGCAACAGGCAGAAGAAATAAAAAAGTTAGAGGGAATGAAAGAAACCTGGGCAAAGCATGAATCCCTGGTTAAAGAAAAAATAAAAATAATCTGTCAAAAACTAACCATTGATTATGTGGACAACGTCCCCTTCAAGGGGACCCCTGACAATGTGATCAAAATTTGCGATGAGTTTGTAATCTTTGATGCTAAGAGCCCCTCTTCTGACAAGCTCGACAACTTCCCCTCTTATATAAAATTACAAGCCGAGTCAGTTAAAAAATATATTAAGCAAGAAAATGTTCGTAAGGATATTTTTCTGGTTATACCTTCAAATGCAGTAGGTGTAATCCAGGGGTTCACTCATAACATGGGTGATTACAATGTGTATGTTGTAACGCTTGATGTTCTTGAGCCGCTCTTGCTTTGTTTAAAGAAAATCGAAGATTATGAATTCGTTGATCAATTAACCCCTGAGGAACGAGAAAGCATATGTCGGATAATCGGTAAGTTTACAAATATCACCAAAAGGAAGATACAAATTGATCATTTTTTCACTCAAGAGTTTCTAGCTATTTTGGCAAAATGTGAAAACAGCTTACCCAATGATCTGCTCGTTAAAGTTAATGAATTTGAAACTTCAGAAAAATTAAATCCGCCACAAGAGAAACGCGCAAAGAAAATATCCTTACTTGATCTCAACGAAGACGCTAACAAGCTAAAAAAGAACATTGATCATCTTTTACCCTCCGAAGATGGTAGCAAGATGGATCTTTTTAAATAACGCAACCTGAGCTCGCTTCACTCCGCTGAAGCGCATGATCGATTAATTTTAACAACAAGGCCGCCAAGCGCGGATCATTTCCCGGCGTTGGAGCGCGGAAAAATCCAATCCCTAGTTCTGCGGCGAGATTTTTAGCCTCAATGTCCAAATCATAAAGCACTTCTGCGTTATCACTTAAAAACCCCATCGGAATCACGAGCACGGCTTTTTTCCCTGATGCAGCACTTTGTTTGATCGTATCCAAAATGTCGGGGCCTAACCAAGGCTGAGAAGGATCACCACTGCGGGACTGATAAACATGCTTCCAGCTTTTAAATCCCGCCTTTTCGGCAGTCAAGTTGCTGGCGGTTTCATATTCAGCGCTATAGATACAGCTTGGGCAGGCCGAGTCAGTCGGCGTGGGAATCGAATGACATGAAAATAAAATTTCAGTTTGATCTCTCAAAGAAAGCGGAATTGCCGCAAAAGCCTGCTTGGCAAACGAAGCCAACAAATCAATCCATTCTGAATCACGATACCACGGCTCTAAATATCGATACTCCAATTCTGTAATACCGTGTTCATGTAAAACTTCATGAATATTCTCTTTGTAGCGGCGGCAGCTTGCGGTACTGCGAAACGGCGCAAGGATTACGCCAATTCCCTTTTTAAAGCCCTGTTTATGAATTTCTAAAACCTGATCCTTTAAAAAAGGTTCGGCATTGCGATGTCCTAAAAAAATAGGCAAATTGACTTTGGATGCATTCCGGATTTGCTGCTCCAACTGCTTTGCCCATGGGTTATAAGGAGACCTACCGCCGATCATTTCATAATGATGCGCCACGGCAAGCAACCGCTGCTCCGGAATTTTTCGCCCGGCAGTCACCCTTTTTAAAAAGGGCATAACCTCTTCCGGTGTCTCCGGGCCGCCAAAACCAATCAGAAGAATATGATCAAATTTTTTCATCGAGTTATTATAAATCAAACCTTCTAACAGAATAGAAATCTATTTGCATGTCAAACAAAGACCTTCTATTATGAAAGTCGTTCTGCTTCTCGAATCACATTCAACTCGGGGGTTTTATGAAAAAGACAATCGCAACCATGTTGCTCGCTTTCACTCTGCTCGCCTCTTCATCCAACGCTTGGGCTGAAAACACCGCAAAACACGGAGAAATTACGGGCAAAACTGTTTGTTACGGGTTGGCATCTTTGATTATTTGGCCGGGTATCGGGCAATATTTGAATGATCAGCAAACCAAAAAGAATGTCACGCATGCCATTCTTGGTTTAACCGGTATTTTCCGCTTTTGGTCGGGCTGGGACGCTTTAGTTGACCGCAACGGCGGACGCTGGGACGGGAAGATTTAGTCGATTATAAAAATAAAAAGACCCGCCAGATGAGTTCCGCAGGGCAAAGCCCGAGGACTGTTTGAATCTGGCGGGTCTTTTTATTTTTATAATCTCCGCGCATGAAGGCAATCTTTACAAGCTTATCTTTCTATTACTAAACGGGTTCTCGCAAACCGATATTATTGCGGCAAATCTCTGCGGACTTTTCAGCAGCTCGATAGTAGTCCTTCCCTAACTCTATCTTAGGTCGTCCTTTCGACATTCTCCATTCATTGGTATCACGCAAAGAATAAGCGCAACCGCAATACTGCTGAGCGTAAAATTCTTCTTTCTTCGCGATTTCTATCATCCGCTCAGAACCGCGCTCTTTGCGCCAGTTATAATCCCAGTACTTAACGCCGGGATACAAAGACGCGGCTTTCACGCCAGCTTGAGTTACTTGATCAAAATTCTTCCAGCGTGAAATTCCGAGACAGCTGGTTATCACTTTAAATCCGTTTTGCGCCGCATATTCGGCAGTTTTTACAAAGCGCATTTCGAAGCACATGGAACAGCGCTCGCCCCGCTCAGGATCTTTTTCGTGACCCTTCATCATTTCAAACCAGCGGTTTTTGTCATAGTCATCATCCACGAAAGGAATGCCCAACTTTTCGGCATAACGGATATTTTCTTCTTTGCGCAAAAGATACTCTTCGATGGGATGAATATTGGGATTATAAAAATAAATCGTGAGATCAAGCCCCGCTTTGTGCATATCCTCAATCACCGAACCGGAACAAGGAGCGCAGCAAGAATGCAGCAAAACCTTTTTCTCTCTATCCGGGGGCATCAGAGGAGCTCCCAAGTTTCGGTCTTTATTTTTGTGATCAAGCATGCGGAATTATACCATGTCAAATTTCGAAACCAATCCGCCTTGACGGCTTCCTGTATAATAGCGGCATGCAATTTATAGCTGAACTTATCAACGACACGGTCTGGTTTTTAGCGCTGGTCTTTGTGATGCTGCTTTGGGCTGATTACATCAATACACTCACGCGCGGAAAAGCGGCGGAACATCTTAAAAAACATCCGGGTCACCAATATTTTTCAGGAACTTTCCTAGGAAGCATTCCCGGCTGTTTCGGCTCTTTCATTAATGTTTCGCTTTATACCCATCGGCTTTATTCTTTCGGGGCTTTGCTGGCAGGCATGATCGCCACCACCGGCGACGAGGGATTTTTTATGCTCGCTCTTTTTCCCCAAAAAGCTCTTTTATTAATTGCAGTACTGGCTTTATTAGGCTTGGTAACCGGATGGATTTTTGACCGTCTCTTTCCTGATTTTGAAAAAAGATCGCCCCTTTTTCACGAGCTTCCCATCCACGGCGAAGACGCGAACCATGACCATACACACTCCGCATCCACTTTAAAAATCTCAACAAAGTCTCTGCGCTGGATTCTTTCACTAACCATGCTTTTGCTGGTCGTCGCTTTATCGCAGGGATGGATTCATCATCCTGAATTTATGGAGCATGACCACGCGCACTCTCACGCGGAAGAGCATACCTGCCAAAACCACGAGCGCGGAGAAACATGGTTCACGATTTTCGCACTTTTGTCTGCTCTTTGGATTTTTATCAAAGCTTCTCCGCATTATCTCGAAGAGCATATCGGAAGCCATATCATTAAGCATCATTTGCCGAAATTCGCGCTTTGGACGGCGGGAACTTTACTCTTGGTTAAAATAGGAACTGAGTGGATCGGAATCGACGCATGGCTAAGCCAAAACCTGTGGCAATCGCTGTTCTTCGCGCTTCTTATCGGGCTTTTGCCGGTCTCAGGACCGCATATTGCTTTTACAATTCTCTTTTCGCAGGGGGCTATTCCCTTTTCGATCCTGCTGGCAAACTCCATCGTTCAAAGCGGTCATGGTGTCCTGCCTTTGCTTCCCTATCCCAAACGGGATGTCTTAGCTCTTAAGGGCGTTAAGTTAATTTTAGGGCTTTTGATCGGCGGAATTTTTCTGGCGGCGGGATATTAAGCTAACGGAAAAAATAAAATAAAAGAGGTTCCGATGCCCTGCTCACCGGACTCACACCGCACGGAGCCATGATGCGCTTCCATAATATGCTTGACGATAGAAAGCCCAAGACCAGTCCCGCCCGTGTCGCGTGAGCGGGCCTTATCCTCCCGAAAAAACCGCTGAAACACTTTATCGCGATTTTCAGGCTGAATACCCTGTCCTGAATCTGTAATGCGAATTTCAATGCCTGCATTCCCAGCCTTTCTCGCAATCAAAGTAATTTTTCCGTTTTCGGGAGTAAATTTAACGGAGTTATCCAGAAGATTGATTAAAACTTGCCGAAATTGATCCCTGTGCGCCTGCACTTCTGAATCCGATTCTATTTCATCCTGAAAGCTGATTTTTTTCTGATCAAATCTCAAGCGAAACAACTCCAGAACTTCTTTCAGTTCTTTTGTAACGCTCAGTTTCTCTTTCTTAAAAATCTGACTTGGATTTTCTATCTTTGAAAGCACAAGCAAGTCCTCGATAAGGCGCGCCAATCGTTCCGTATCTTTCCTCATCAGCCCCAAAAAGTGAAAGCGCGCGGAATCATCATCGCTGGCTCCGTCCAAAAGTGTTTCAACAAATCCCTGAATCGAAGTAAGAGGCGTACGGAGCTCATGCGAAACGTTGGCGACAAAATCACGGCGCATATTTTCAAGTCTTTTAATTGAAGAGATGTCGGTAAGAACAAACAAAGCCGTAACTCCACGGACATTTAAAATCCGGATCATGGTGAGCTGAATCCATTTTTCGGATTGATCCAAAAACTCTATTTCGAATACCGCTTTGTTCTCTTGGCGAAAAAAATCTTCCGCGGCCTGAAGCGCGGCATGATAACGCAAAACCTCAAAAAGTTTTTTTCCGCCATGACCGGCTTCAGGAACATTCATAAGGCGGCAGAATGCTGGGTTACAAATCACCACATCCAGATCCGCGTTGACAGCCACAATGCCATTTGGAAAACCATGAATCACGCCGCGTAAAGATTCATTTTCAATCATCGTTTTTTGGTTGCGTTTGTGAATCAGGCTTTGTAGCCTCTTTAATTCTTGCTCAGGGGGCTCCTGCGACAAAATCCGGGTCACGGAAGAGGTTTCTTCTAGGAGTTTAAAAATAGCCTGTATCGCATTAGAACAGCCCGACAAAGATTTTTCAAATGCTTTGGTTCGGAAATATAAAAAAACCGCGGCAACAGCAGCGACGAGAAGAAGTAGGAGCAAAAAGAGAAGCAGCAAATTCATGCGGTTTTGCTTTTAGGCCTTATCGCAATTCATGCGATAGCCTACATTTTTGACGGTAATGATTCGATCCGCTTCGGTTTTTAGTTTTTTCCGAAGCTGTCCCACATGCATGTCAATTGTGCGGGTTTCGATGTTTTCAGAGTGTTCATAGCCCCAAACCTGATCCAAGAGCTGGTCACGGCTTAAAACGCGCCCATCAGCCTCAAGCAAAGCCTTCAGCAAATCATACTCCTTGGAAGTAAGATAGAGTGGCTTACCTTTAAGTGAAGCCTCATGCCGGCTATCATCTAAAAGCAAGTCACCCAATTCGAAAAGCTCTTTCCCGCCGGAAACACCGCTTTTTTTCTGCCTGCGCAAAACAGCTTTAATGCGGGCCAAAAGCTCACGGACTCCAAAAGGCTTGGCAAGATAGTCATCCGCCCCGATCTCAAGCCCTAAAACTTTATCCGCTTCTTCCGACTTCGCGGTGACCATAATAATCGGAATACCCGAGGTCCGTATATTGGTCTTAAGCATTCGGCAAACTTCGATGCCATCCATTTTGGGCATCATCAAATCCAGCAAAATTAAGTCCGGCTTTTCTTCCAAAGCCATTTCTGAACCCGCCACGCCGTCATAAGCGGAAAACACCTTATAACCTTCCTTTTGAAGGTTATATTTGATTAATTCCTGAATCGCGGGCTCATCCTCAACAATTAGAATTTTCTTTGACATGCTCTAACCTCATCGTGTCATCAAATTTGTTTCTACAATTATCATCTCTTAAGGCTTAAACGGCAAATTGCTTTTTAATATTTGCAAAGATTTTACACGTCCATGACATGAAAGCTCGATTCAGAGCACATTTTTGTTCAAAAACGATCGCAAAAAAGAATCTACGCCCTCACGCGCACTCCTCAAAAAAAAATTGGCACACGGATTGCTATTGTTCTTTTGTTGTTAACCTTCCGATCAACCCCGGAGCGCTGGCCTTAACATCCCCAAGGCTGGCGCTCTCTTATTTAAAGCTCATTTTAAAAAGTTGTCTACTGCGTTGCGTATTGCGCATCTTTGCTCAGCGTAGGTTCCACTACGCTTCCGCAGATGCTCATCCGCGCCTTGTATCCAAACTCTTTTAAACGAGCTTTACCACTCAGACGGGTATTTGCTAATGTGGTTGCGCCTCAGCGCAGAGCTAAAATAAATCAGGCTTGCTCGGAGGGCTCAGGTTCTGCGGATGCGTTCGGATTAGGCAAGTAAATTTCACGTGCTTTCGCGCCCTGAGAAGGACCTATCACACCTTCGGATTCAAGCTGATCCATAATACGTGCCGCGCGGGTATAGCCGAGCCCCATGCGCCGCTGAAGATTGGACGTTGAAGCCACACGTGTTTCCAATACAACCCGCATTGCCTCATCATAAAGCTCATCTTTCTCACCGCCGCTGCCGTCCGCATTGCCTTTTTTTTCAGAGCTTGCGACAAGCTCCTCTAAAAACTCGGGGGTTCCCTGCTTTGCCCAATACTCCACCACATTGCGAATCTCATCATCAGTTACAAAAGGCGCTTGTCCGCGAATGAGCTTGGCTTCTCCGGGCTTCAAAAAGAGCAAGTCACCTTTTCCAAGCAATTGATCCGCGCCGTTACCATCCAATACGGTGCGTGAATCTACCTTCGATGAAACCTTAAAAGAAACGCGGGCGGGAAAATTAGCTTTAATGACACCGGTGATAACATCCACCGAGGGACGCTGCGTGGCCAAAATCAAATGAATTCCCACCGCGCGCGAAAGCTGCGCAAGACGGCAAATCGGCCCTTCGACTTTATCACGCATCGTCATCATCAAATCCGCAAGCTCATCGATAACGACAACAATGTAGGGTAATTTGTGCGGAATCACATTTTCGGAATCCGGCGATGCCGCAGCCAGAGCATCCTGATCCGCGGATTCGATCATGCGCGCGTTAAATGAAGCAATATTCCTTACACCCACTTTCGCCAACAGCCGGTACCGCTTTTCCATTTCAGCCACAACCCAATTAATGGCATGCGCGGCTTTTTTCACATCCGTCACAACGGGCGTAAGCATATGCGGAATTTTATTGTAAATAGCCATTTCGACCATCTTGGGATCAACCATAACAAACTTAAGCTCATCAGGTGTTCTTGAATAAAGCAGTCCGCTGATGATTGCGTTCACGCAAACCGTTTTTCCGCTGCCGGTCGTACCCGCGATCAGCATATGGGGCATTCCTGAAAGATCGGAAAGCAACGGCCGCCCGCTCGTGTCTTTGCCAAGAATCAAAGGTAATGGGTTTTTTCCCGAAGTAAATTCAGGACATTCAACGAGCTCACGCAAATAAACCATATTCGTAACCGAATTCGGAATTTCAATTCCGATCGCGGATTTACCGGGAATCGGAATAATCATGCGGATACTTGATGCCTTCAATGCTAACGCCAGATTGTCGGAAAGATTCGCGATCGAATTCACCTTCACGCCGGGCGCGGGCAGCAATTCATAGCGCGTAATAACCGGACCTTGCTCTACTTCCGTCACCTTCACATCGATGCCGAATTCGGAAAGGGTTTGCTGAATGATGCGTGAGTTTTCTTCCAAATTATCATTGGATGCTTTAGCCGCGGCCGGACGCACCAATAAATCCTTTGGAGGTAATTCATACTTTTTCTGCTCAACAGATCCAATCACCCCTTTAAAAGAATCTTCCCCTTCGGGTAAAATGGGTTTGGGAACATCCAGCTTGGGCTTAGGCGGAGATTTAGGCCCTGAAGCCGCCGGCTTTACCGCGGACGCGCTTTCAGCCAAAATTTCCTTTTTTAATTCCTCGGCAGCCGCTTGCGCGCCGGGATTGTAAGCTTTGACCTTAATCGGCTGACTAACGACATTGGGATCAAACGGTGATTCAGGTTCTTTTTTTAATTTTTCTTTTTTCTCTTTTTCAGGTTTAGTTTCAGGCGATTTTTGTTTTTCTTTTCTTTGAGCGCGCTCAACTTTTTCATCCTTTTCTTTCCACGGCATTAAATTCGCGATGGACTCAAAAGCATTTGTAATCACGGGCCAAACCGCAATAATGAGCTGAGCCCCCAATTGCATCACGGCTTCGATCAAAGGAAACAAAAGATAGTCGGTCGCTAAAATTAAAGCGAGTAAAAGAACACAGAAAGAAATGATTAAACTTCCGGCAACGCCAAAGTATTTGAGTAAATAAGTGGAAGTCACATGTCCCAGGCAACCGCCCGCGGCAATGCGGTTTTCCTCCGATGCCAACACAGAAAAAAGCGTCGCGCTCGCGGCAATCGCGGCAAATAATCCGATGAATTTAAAAAGCCGTTTATCAGGAACGCGCTGCTTTAGAAAGCTCCAGGCCCAAATTAAAAACAACGCCGGAACAAGAAAAGCACTCCATCCAAAACTAAGAAAAAGGCCAAACGCGGTGTAAGCGCCGATAATGCCCGTGTAGTTATTAACAGGATTGTTAGCATACGAAGTATAAAAAGGAATATCGAGCCGCTGATATCCGACTAAGCTGCAAAGAGCAAAAAGCCCCAGCAGCATAAAAACAACACCCCAAATTTCATTAACGCGTTCTTTTTTCATAGCTATATATATTTTTACTCTGGGCTTGGCCCAACCGTATTAAAAACTCAAATATTTTTTAACCGTTCAAAAAGCTTCAGATGCAATGAATCCACAAACGCCCGCGGAGGCGTATGGTGCTCATACGCCGCACAAGGAAGTGCAGTGGATGAAGCCGCAGATGAATCTTTTTCAGCGGTTAATGACCAGTATGACCGAATCCGCCGGCTGCTCGGACAGTATCGTCCAGATTATCGACAATTTGAAAGGATGCCTTAACCACCGGAGCAACAATCATTTGAGCGATACGCATACCCCGTTTAACCACAAAAGGCTCTTGCCCTGAATTGAGTAAAATGACCTGAAGCTCACCGCGGTAATCCGAGTCAATCGTACCGGGAGAATTCGGCAATGTAATCCCATTTTTTAGCGCAAGACCGCTGCGAGGACGGATTTGAACTTCATAAAAATGTGGGATCGCAATACAAAGGCCGGTCGGAACTAATTTTCGCTCACCCGGGAGAATCGTCATATCCGCTCCGCAGGCCGCGGTTAAGTCCATCCCGGCGGAACCCTCGGTTTGGTACTTTGGCAGCTCAAGCCCTTCAAAGTGCGGTAAGGTTTTAACTAAAATTTCAACGGGTTGGCTCATGAAATCACTCTCCTGTTTCGATCAAATTAGGGCTTAAAGCAAAAATCTGCTTTGCGCCGAAGCGCAAAGCAGATTTTACTGCGGTTGAGTCAAAGACTCAGAGCAAAAAGAACTTACAGCGGTTGTGCCTGATGGCACAGAGCTGAAATGATTAGCGTCTTCCGCCGCGGAATCCGCCGCGTCCACCGCGATCTCCGCCACGTCCGCCGCGATCACCGCGCGGAGGCTCAGCTTCAATCACAACGCGTTCACTTTCAGGAAGCAAAGGAAGTCCCGCCGGATTAATGGACTTAACGCTTAAGGAAACCTTACCGCGATCATCCACACCGACAACCTGAACCGTCACTTTGTCGCCAACTTTCAAATAATCACCGGGACTCTTTACAAAGCCGTCTGCCATTTCGGAAACATGCAGAAGCCCGTCTTTGCCGGGGATAATTTCGCAAAAAGCGCCAAAGCTCGTAAGCTTTTTAACTTCTGCTTCATATGTCTTTCCGTGCTCAGGCTCTTCCGTGATCGCGGCGATCTTAGCAAGCGCGGCATCCACACTGGCTTTATCTACCGCGGAAATGTTCACGCTGCCGTCATCGGAAATATCAATTTTTGCGCCGGTTTCTTCAACCAGCTTACGGATATTTTTTCCGCCTGGGCCGATGATTTCGCCGATTTTCTCAGGGTCAACCTGAATCGTCGTAATCCGCGGAGCAAATTCGGAAACTTCCTGTTTCGGCTGCGCGATGCAATCCGTCAAAAGCTTCATGATGGTCATGCGGGCTTTTTTGGAATCGTCAAAAGCAGCTTTCAAAATCTTTTCGCTGATTCCCGAAAGCTTCAAATCCATCTGAATCGCGGTCAAACCATTGACGGTTCCGGCCGCTTTAAAATCCATGTCGCCCAAATGATCTTCGATTCCGGCGATATCAGTTAAGATACGGAATTCATCACCTTCAGTGACAAGCCCCATCGCAATACCGGAAACCGGCGCTTTAATCGGAACGCCCGCGTCCATCAGCGACAAAGTTCCGGCACAAACACTCGCCATAGAACTGGAACCGTTTGATTCCAAAATATCCGATACCACGCGAATCGTATACGGGAACTCTTCAGGTCCCGGAATCACAGGTGCCAAAGCGCGCTCAGCCAAAGCTCCGTGACCGACTTCACGACGGCCTGGACCGCGATCTGGCTTCGACTCATTCACGCTGAATGAAGGAAAGTTGTAATGCAAAATGAAACTTTTGGAAGTTTGCCCATGAAGCAAGTCGATGGTTTGTTCATCCTGCCCTGTTCCAAGAGTCGTAACGCCCAAACTCTGCGTTTGACCGCGAGTAAAAAGCGAAGAACCATGAGTGCGGGGAAGCAATCCGGTTTCACACGTAATTTGACGGATATCATAAAAACCACGTCCATCAACGCGTTTGTTGTCCTTGATATAACCTTCACGTACTTTTTTCTTTTCGACTTTCGCGAAAGCTTCAACAAAGTCCGCCTTCTTAAAATCGTCGCTTTCAACATCAAAAAGAGCGAGCGCTTTTTCTTTGATCGCGCCCAAAATTTTATCCTGCTCTTCTTTCGTTTTAGCGCCAAAAACGGTTTTGAACTCTGCGCCTACGCCGTCGAGGATTTTCGTTACATATTCTTCATTGATTTGAACGCCCTTCACAACGCGTTTGGTCGGCTTCACTAAATCAAAAAGTTTATGCTGAGCGGCAACCACTTCCTGAATAGCTTTGTGACCGAACATGATCGCTTCAAACATTTTTTCTTCTGAAATTTCATTGGAGCCGGCTTCGAGCATACCGATTTTATCTTTGGTTCCCGCGATTACGAGATCCAAATCGCTCACTTCCATATTGGCAAGCGTCGGGTTAATGACAAAGTTGCCATCGATCAAACCTACACGTACAGAACCCATCGGCTCCGCAAACGGAATGTTTGAAATATGAATCGCCGCAGAAGAACCGATCATTGCCAGAATATCAGTCGGCGCATCAGGGTCGGATGAAAGCACCATGATCGAAACACTGACTTCGCTGCGGTAGTTTTTTGGAAAAAGAGAACGAATCGGCCGGTCAATCAAACGCGAAACAAGAACTTCGCGCTCAGATGCCTTGCCTTCACGCTTAAAAAATCCGCCCGGGATGCGTCCGGCGGCATAAGTGCGTTCACGAAAATCAACCGTTAAAGGAAAAAAGTCGCGCGGCGTTTCTGATTCAGGCGCGCCAACCACAGCAACAAGCACAACACTGCCGCCTGATTTAACGAGAACAGAACCGCTGGCCTGACGGGCCACCTTGCCTGTTTCAATAATAATTTCTTGACCACCGAGAGTAAAAGACACTTGCTTAGGGCTGAACATAGATTAAATTCCGATCGTGGATAGTTTTAAATTTAGGAAAAGAGAAAAAAGCTAAACCGCGCTTATTTGCGCAAGTTCAGTTTTGCGAGGAGTTCCGTGTACTGCTTCGGATTTTCTCTATTAACAAAAGCCAAAAGTTTCTTGCGGCGGTTGACCATGGTCAATAACCCGCGGCGAGAATGATGATCTTTCGCATTTTTCTCAAAATGAGAGGAAAGACCGTTGATTCTTTCCGTCAAAATCGCAACCTGTACGGCGGCGGAACCAGCGTCATTTTTACTGGTCTTGAATTTCTGAATTGTTTCTTTCTTTTTTTCTTTCGTCAAAGCCATTTTTTTATACCTCTGTCTGTCTATTTTCTTCTTCTTTGAGCCGAGGATTGTACTCTGAGCCCCTCGAAAATGCAAAGATTTTTGTTGAAATGAATTCCTGATTTCAAAACACTCAAAAACGATCAACCAAGAACGGGCGCGACTTTTTTATTAAGAGAAATAACTTGAAATGGGCACCCAACGATATAAAGCATCATTGCCGCCAAAAAGGCAGTGTCTCTATCCAAGATAATTCCGACTAAAAAGGTCGCAACCGTGGCCAATCCGAAAAAGGGCTTCCACCGCTTGTACTCCGCTCCAAAAGGCTTGGGGTATGGCACCGAGCTTACCATTAAAAAAGCCAACGCTCCCATCACAGTCAAGGCCGCGTTTTCAAACACAGGTAACTCCGTCCACCCTCGATCCATCGCCACAAGCATCAACATCGCGGCGCCTAAAGCGGCCGAGGGCGAAGGAAGACCATGAAAGTATCCGCGCACCGGAGCGCGAACATTAAAACGAGCCAGCCGGACCGCGGCACAAACAGCATAAGCCGCCGGAATTCCAAAAGCCAAAAAAGAAAACTCCGGCTGAATAAATGTCATCGAAAAAAGAAACGCGGGCGCGACACCGAATGAAACCATATCAGAAAGCGAATCTAGTTCGCGGCCAAAATCAGAGACGGTATTAAATATTTTGGCTAAATTGCCATCAATGGAATCAAAAACCATTGCCATCACGATCAGCCATATCGCCTGAACCGGCTGCCCATTCGCTGTCATCAATATCGAAAGAAAGCCGCAAACTAAGTTGAGTGCGGTCGCGGCATCCGCGGGCGCAAATCTAATTTTTTGAAAAAACTTACTCAGCATAACCCTTCCAATTTCCCAAGACCGTTTCGGAGGATTTTACGGCATCTCCAAGTTTTACTGTAGCTTCAAACCGCGCGGCAGGCAAATAGATTTCGGTTCGCGACCCATAGCAAATCACACCTATTTTATCCCCCCGCCCAAGCCGTTCGCCCTGTTGAATGTCCCAGTGAATGTGACGAGCAATAAGTCCTGATATCTGCCTGACAATAAAAGTCTCTGTCCCATTTCTAAAGCCCAGCCAATTCGACTCATTTTTAATCGCGGATTCAGGCTCCATGGCATTTAAAAACTTCCCCGGCGTGTATTCCTGCCACTCCAGCGTACCTGCCCAAGGCATACGGTTCACATGCACATCCAACACCGAAAGAAAAATACCGATTTTAAGCGCTTGGCAGCCCAGAAAACGCGATTCATCACAAAGGCTGACTTCCACTACTTTACCGTCCGCCGGCGCAAGCACGCCCTCACCGCGCGGGCGGCGCTGAGGATCACGAAAAAAAGCCATGTGCAGAAAAAGCAAAAAAGCAAAAACCGGAAGAAGGCGAAAGCTCTGAAAAAGAAACACGACAACTAACGCTAGAATTGAAATTAAAATGACTCCCGGCCAAACACGGCGATCAATCGGACAAACGAAAGACTGTTTCATTTCTGCTTATTCTTTTTTAAAACGGAACGGGCTTTGTGAATATCTTTTTTTATTTGCCGCGCAAGCAATCCGGACGAGCTGAATTTTTTTTCTTGCCGCAACAGGCTGACAAAAAAAATCTCTATTTTTTTTTCATACAAAGAAGATCGAAAATTCAAAAGATGCGCTTCAATATGAACGCTGCTATCACCCGTTTGAAAAGAAGGCCGGACACCGACGTTTACGACCGCGGAATAAATTTTCTTTTGATTCGTAACGCGAACACGCGCCGCATAAACGCCCTTAGCGGGACAAACGAAATTACCCAGCTTAATGTTGGCCGTAGGAAATCCAATTTTTTTACCGCGCCCATCCCCGCGAACAACCCGTCCCTCCAGGCTCCAATTGCGGCCTAATAATCCGGCTGCCAAATCCATTTTTCCCTGACGCACCGCTTCACGGACGGCCGTACTCGAAACGGGACTTCCGCGCCAAACAACCGGCTCAGCCTGAAAAACCTCAAAACCAAACTTACGTCCAAGCTTTCTCAGTAAATCAGCGTCGCCGGCGCGGCCGCGGCCGAAGCGCGCATTGTAGCCAAGACAAATTTCACGGACACCCAACCGCTTAACCAAAATTTTTTCCACAAAATGTTCAGCGGACAACTTTGAAAACGCACGGTCAAATTTCTGAGCAAAGCAAACCTGAATGCCCAACTGTTTGAAAAAACCCATTTTTTGATCGCGAGACTGTAAGTTTTCCGGCGCATGCGCGGGATGAAGAATATGCTGAGGGTGTTCTTGAAAAGTAAAAACCGCGGGCTGACCGCCAAGCTTCTTGGATTGAGCAACAACATAGTTCAGCAAACATTGGTGCCCGCGGTGAATGCCATCAAAGTTTCCGAGAGCCAAGACCAGAGGGCGCCGCGAAGATTTTTTAAAAGAAGCTATTTTCTCGACAACCCGCATGATCTTATTGATTGCCCTGAAGAGGGTTCGCGGGGCTCTTCTTTTCCTGATGAGACTCACTGCCCGGAACAAGCACCTGCGCTCTAAAATCTTCTGGCTGCATGGCTTTGATTTGTTCAATGGTAACGCTGTTTTGAATTTTAAAAGGGCCGCAGCGAGTCCTTCTTAACTCAGCTAATACCGCACCGCAGCCTAATTTGCGCCCAAGATCATCCGCAAGCGTGCGGACGTAAGTTCCTTTGGAAACCGAACATTCAAATCGGACAAAGTTTCCGTTTTTCTCAAGAAAGTTCCACTTATAAACAATGGCAGGGCGGCTTTCACGCTCCACTACTTTGCCTTTGCGCGCCAACTCATAAAGACGCTTCCCTTGATGTTTCACGGCGGAGACCATCGGCGGAGTCTGCATAATTTCACCGACAAACTCTTTCATACCCGATTTAACCGCGTCTTCCGTAATATGATCCGCGGGCATTTCTTTCAAAACTTTCCCTTGCCGGTCCTGGCTGTCGGTTTCAACACCTAGTTCCATCAGGCCTTCATAATCTTTATCGCAAGAACTCCAGTCGGCGGATTGGCGTGTAAACCGTCCGAGCAATAAAACAAGAAGTCCGGTCGCGTTGGGATCTAAAGTTCCCGCGTGTCCTACTTTGGGGATACGAAAACGCCCGCGCACAAAAGCGCAGACATCATGAGAGGTCCAGTCCGTGGGCTTATCCACAAGTAAAATACCGTTTACTTCCTGACCAACGGTTAAAGGAACAGGAGCATTCATTCTTTTTCAGCCTCGGGGTTTTCTTCTTCTGATTGAGCCTCAGTCCCGGAGGGCAAAACATCGCGGAGAATCCGGTCGATTTCCAGACCGCGCTCAAGTGAGCGATCGAGTTCAAATTGAATGCGGGGTGTAAAACGAAGTTTCAGCGATTCGCCGATTTCACGCTGGAAAAATCCGCGGGCGTGCTCCAACCCCGCGATTGAACTGAGTTTTACCTTTTCATCACCCAGGACACTGACGAAAACAACCGCGGATTTCAAGTCGGGAGTCATTTTGACATGCGTTACAGTCACAAAACCGATTCGCGGATCACGCGTCCGCTCTACAATCAGCCGGCTCATTTCCTGCTGCACCAAAGCACCCACTCTGTCCACCCGCTTACCCTGCATAATCAAATTCCCCGCGCGAGTTTTTAGAGTTTAGTCGCAGTCTTCTCAATGTGGAAAGCTTCAATTAAATCGCCCGGCTGCAGATCGTTAAAACCATCCACGGCAACTCCGCATTCAAACCCTTCTTTAACTTCACGCACGTCATCTTTGAAGCGTTTGAGCGAAGCGAGTTTTCCTTCAAAAACCACGACGTTGTCGCGGACAACACGGATTTGATTCGAACGTGTAATCGTGCCTTTTTTAACTTTCGCGCCGCCGATCGTTCCCACTTTGGAAGATTTAAAAACCTGACGAATTTCAATTGTACCGTCAATTTTTTCGGATAATGTCGGCGATAAAATTCCTTCCATCGCCATTTTGACATTCTCAACCGCTTCGTAAATAATTCCGTAATAGCGCAAATCCACGCCTTCGCGGTCAGCAAGCATTTTTGCTTTTGCATCGGCACGCACATGAAAACCAATGATGATCGCGTCACTGGCAGCGGCCAGCATCACGTCAGATTCATTGATTCCGCCCGCCACACCGTGAATGATATGCACGCGGCACATTTCAGTTGAAAGCCGTTCCAGAGCATCACGCAAAGCCTCTACCGAGCCCTGCACGTCCGCTTTCACGATCAATTTTAATTCTTTAAAGTTACCTTCGGAAATTTTCTCATACACGCTTTCAAGCGACATATGTTTACTTGCCGAATGCATTTCTTTTTCGCGGATTTCAAGACGCTTTTTTTCAGTAAATTTTTTTGCAAATTTTTCATCGGGAGCGACATGAAAAGTTTCACCGGCTTCGGGAACTCCGTTAAGTCCCATCACTTCCGCGGCATACGAAGGCCCCGCTTCTTTCATGTTTTTCCCCAAGTCGTCGCGCAAAGCGCGCACGCGTCCGGAGTGCGGTCCGGCGACAATAATATCGCCGACTTTAAGCGTCCCATTCTGAACAATAATGCTCGCGACAGGACCGCTGCCTTTGGATAAATGGCCTTCAATCACGGTTCCAACCGCGGGACGATTCGGATTGGCTTTAAGCTCAAGAACTTCCGCCTGAAGCAAAAGCATATCGAGAAGCTCTTCAATACCGACGCCTGTTTTCGCGGAAACTTTCACGCAAATGGTTTTGCCGCCCCATTCTTCGGGCGTTAAATCCGCTTTTTGCAAACCACCCATCACTTTTTCAAGATTAGCCGCGGGCAAATCAATTTTATTAATCGCGACAATGATCGGGCAGCTGGCTTCGCGCGCGTGATCAATGGCTTCAATTGTTTGCGGCATAATGCCGTCATCGGCAGCAACCACAAGCACGACAATATCCGTTACGTTTGCGCCGCGCGCGCGCATCGCGGTAAACGCTTCATGGCCCGGCGTGTCGAGAAAAGTCACGTGCCCTTTCCCCTGAACATCCACGCCATAAGCACCGATATGCTGGGTAATAAACCCTTTTTCTTTTGAAGCAACACTGGTCTTACGGATTGCGTCAAGAAGCGACGTTTTACCGTGATCGACATGCCCCATCATCGTGACAACAGGAGGACGAAACTTTAAATCTTCGGTTTTTTCATTAATGGATGAATCGCGAAGCAGAGCTTCGACTTCATCCTGCGCTTTTTCAATTTCAACACCGAGCGTATCCGCCAAGCTCACGCCGATCTCTTCATTTAAAAGCTGGTTCACATTGGCCATCACTCCGATTTTCATCAAAGTTTTGATGACATCGGGAATTTTTCTTCCGGTGGCCTGCGCAAAGTTACCGACCGTGACCGGAAAATTAAGCTGAACTTTTTGGGGAAGATTTTCTTCAACGCGCGGCCGTTCGTAAGGCTGCTTCACCGGCGGCGGTGCAACCGGAGCAGCGGCGCGAACTTCTTTCACTTCAACACGCGGAGCTTCGGCTTTCGGTGCCGCTGGTTGGGCCGTAACCGGCGCCGCTTTCGGCTCCTCTTTTACAGGAGCTTTGACCGCTTCTGTCTTTTTAACTTCTTCTTTTTTCAACGCGGCAGCAGGAGCTTTCGCTGCGGAAACCGCTGGTTGCGCCGCAGGTACAGAGGAAGAGTTAAATCGCGCAAGCGCTTCATCCGGAATTACGGACATATGGCTTTTTAATACCACGCCGGACTTTTCAAGCTCGGCAAGAATGTCCTTACTTGTTTTATTAATTTGCTTGGCAAGCTCGTGAACGCGCATGATTAATCCTTCTCCGGTTGAGCCAAAGGCTCAGAGGAAGAATGAGACGGCTTTTCCGCTTCCGGCTTTACAGCTTCCGCTTTTTCCTCAGCGGGGATTTCTTCGGCCGATTTTTCGGCTTCCGCTTGGGCCTTTTCAGCTTTTAAGCCTTCTGCCGCCTGCAAAATCTGCTTCGCGGTTTCCGCGGTCAAACCCGGAATATGAGCGAGCTCTTCGGGCGATGATTTCAAAACATCTTTTATAGATAAAATTCCGCCGGCTTTCAGCGCGTCAATCAGTGCCGGATCAACGCCTTTCAGCTGATCCAATGCCGCGCGCTGACCTTCGCTGCGCACGTCAATCGTCCAACCCACAAGTTTGGAAGCCAAACGTACATTTTGTCCGCGCTTTCCAATCGCAAGCGAGAGCTGATCGTCTTTAACGAGAAGATCCGCTATTTTTCTGGCGGGATCCATTTTCATGGTCAAAATTTCAGCGGGAGACATCGCGCTTTTAATGAACTCTTCGATGTTTTCGGAGTAAGGCACAATATCAATTTTCTCGCCTTCAAGTTCGCGCACAATGTTTTTAACACGCTGTCCGCGGACACCCACGCATGACCCCACACAATCAATTTTGGGATCGGAGGAAACCACGGCGACTTTACTGCGGGAACCTGCTTCGCGCGCCACGCCCTTAATCAAAACAAGCTTGTCGGCAATTTCCGGCACTTCCAATTCGAAAAGTTTTTTGACAAATTCCGGATGACTGCGCGATAAAATAATTTCCGGACCACGGGCCGTGCGGTTCACTTCCACAACGTACGCGCGAATCACGTTTCCCTGACGATATTGATCAACCGGCGACATTTCGCGTGCCGGCAAAATACCTTCGGTTTTTCCAAAGTCGACGATAATCGCCCGCTGCTCGACCCGATGCACGGTGCCATTGACAATATCGCCCTGCTTGCCAGTAAATTCATCAAAAATAGAATCACGCTGTGCTTCACGAATTTTTTGAATGATGACCTGTTTTGCGGTTTGGGCGGCAATACGGCCAAAGTGCGGATCCTGAAACGGTTTACCGTCGCGCAGCAGCTGAATGCGGAAAGTCGCCGGATCAATCTGAACGTCAAAGTCTTCGCCGTATTCAGGAAATGATTTACGGCAAGCGGAAATCAGGGCATGACGGATCGCGTCAAAAAGCACTTCGCGTGAAACGCCTTTTTCTTTCTCGATATACTCGAGCGATGATAATAATTCTTGAGACATACATTCCCCCCGGAAACACGAAAAAAAAAAGTGGGTCAAAACCCACTTCTCTCTAATCTCTATCCTAAAAAGTTAAATAATACCGGCACCGGCAAAGGTGCTAAAAACGAGCCTATTATAGGGATTTCTCACTAAAAGTCAAAGAATGGCTCCATCAGCCTTAAGCCATAAACTGGAAGTCTTTTGAAGCCAATGAGTTATAGGAAAAAGTTGCTCAAGGGAGAAGAGTCGATTAGAATACCGCTCTTCTTGCGCGGGTATTGCTTAATGGTAAAGCGCTAGCCTTCCAAGCTAGTTATGAGGGTTCGATTCCCTCTACCCGCTCCAGTCCATTTTCTGAAAAAAGCCGTCTGCTGCGTTATCACCTTCGCTCCCTTGTGCGGCGTAATTATCATTACACCTCCGCGGTCGCTCGGCGATGCCTTGCATTCAGGCTCTTTTGAGAAAATGTAAAAAATTTATGGAATCGAACGGGAGCGACGACAAATTTATAATGCTGACGAATTTTAAAAACTGACTGAATGTCAGATTTTGAAATGAGGAGATCTTTATGAGGAGCGGGTGCCGACCCGAAGTGAATGCGGCAACTTGCCGACAAGAACGCAGGGCGGTCGATTCCCTCTACCCGCTCCAGTCATTTAAGCAGGGCACCTGTTGCGTTACTTTAGTTCCTGCTCCTAATGCGAAGAACCTGTTCTGATTTCGTAGATTTTTCGGGCAATCAAAAGCACGAGTCTTGTCGGCGCAAAGCGGTTTGAAAACGCGACCACCGAGTTTAAGAAACCATGAATACTTGCCGGACGAGATGTATTTAGAAATTGATCGATTCCAAAATTAACCAAGTCTTCGGTCGTGGCCCTGAGAAAAACTTTCTTTTGATGAATGCCTGCTGTGTCATGAAATTCGGATTCTGTGTTCCCCGGGCAAAGACAAAAAATACGGACATCCCGGTTTTCGGCCCAAAGCGCTTTGGAAAAATTTTTCACGAAAGACTTAGTGGCGGCATAAAGCCCAAGATAAGGAATCGGCTGAAATGCCGCTGTCGAAGCAATTTGAATAATGCCTCCTCGGCGAACCTTGATTTCCGGCAAAAAAAGCCGCGTCAACGAAACAAGCGCGGTCATATTCACCTGCATCATGGCCTGAATTTGATCCATCGGCATCGTATCAAACGCGCCGAAAGCGCCGAAGCCGGCATTGTTAATCAAGCAGTCGATCTGATAATCTTTGGATCTCACCCATTCATAAACATGCCATGGCGCATCGGGACGGCTCAGGTCGGATTTAAAATAATCAACACTCACACCGTAACGGGCGCGCAAATCCGCGGCCAGTTTTTCTAAATTAAGTTCACGGCGGGCAACCAATAGAAGGTTTGCTTTTTGCGCGGCCAGCTTTTCAGCGAATACTTTGCCGATTCCGGCGGAGGCACCGGTAATGAGAACTGTTTTACCTTCAAACGATTTCATGCCGTAACTCGACTCTCCAAGGCGCGCGAAAGAGTCGCCGCATCCGTATATTCCAAATGATTGCCGACCGGAACGCCCCGTGCGATACGCGTGGTTTTAATCGAAAAAGGTTTCAGTAATTTATTGATATAAAAAGCGGTGGTGTCGCCTTCCGTGTTGGGATTGGTCGCTAAAATAATTTCCCGTATTTTTCCTTTTTTAACACGCTCCAAAAGCCCCGCAAGCTGAATTTCCTCGGGGCCGATTCCATCCAACGCGGAAATCGCGCCTAAAAGAACATGGTATTTGCCGGAATAAGTTCCGGTCTTTTCAATCGCAATTAAATCCTTGGGGTCTTCAACAACACAAATCAATCCGTCATCACGGCTTGGATCGGCGCAAATAGAACACGCTTCCCCTTCGCTGTAGTGGTTGCATGTTTTGCAAAACTGGGTTTTATCGTGCAATTCCAAAACAAGCTGAGCCAGCCTAAGGCTATCGCCTTTAGAGCCTTTCAGCAAATGCATGGCAATCCGTTCGGCAGATCGGCGGCCTAATCCGGGCAACTCCGCAATGGCTTCGATCAAATGGCCCAGCGTTTCGTGATAAGCCTTCACCACTGCCCCCCTAAAGAACCATCTGCGACGTTGCAAGCTGCACGCCCTTGTGCGGCGTAGTTTCTAGCTACGCCTCCGCGGTTGTTTGCTTGCGCCTTGCAGCTAATTCTTTTTGAGTGCATTGGAATTTTTTTTTGCAAAGGATTACTCCGCCCGGACAATTTTTGCGCCGTCAAAAACATCCAACGCCTGGGTGATAATATCGGGCAATTCTCTTTTTTCGGCTTCTGTCGGCTGAGCCGGCGCCGGCTTCGGAGCGGGGCGTTCCGAAGCGGTCTGCTGCGTTACCACAAAACGGACACGCGCCTTACTTCCCAAACACTCCGTAAAACATTCCTCGACAAGTTTTTTATTATTTTCCTTTTCAAGGCTTTCTTTATGAAAACGGAATTCTTCAGGAAGCCCGAGCACAATCACAGAATCTTCCACTTCAAGCGGCTCAGCCTCAGAAAGAAAAATGCCGGTCGACATACGTTTTGATTTCACGACTTCAATCACACGCGGCCACGCTGCTTCAATTTGATTAATCGAAAATGCCGAGTTTCCGCTTTTTTCCTGAGACGGCGCCGGACTTGGCACAGCGGCAGGTAAAGGTTCGGAAACCGGCGCGGAAACAGCACGCAACGGTTGTGACTTCGGCGCTGGCTGAGGCGCCGGAGCCGGAACAATCACAGGCTGCACGGAACGCTGCTGCGGCACATCCGCGGCAATATCATCGATAAAGCGCATACCGTCCGCGTAAATTAACTTAAGAAAAGCGGCTTCAACCATAAACCGCGGCGATGTCACGGGGCGGCGCAAATCCGCCTGCAAGTTTTGAAAGAGCGTGATTCCCAAAAGAAGTTCGGCTTCATTAAATGACTTTTTGTGTCTCTGCAAAATCTCAAGCATTTGCGGGCCGGCCTCGATTAAGCCCTGAGTTTCTTTGACATGCTGCAAAACAAGCAAATGCCTTAAAATCTCAAAAAAACCGCGGGACAATTGCAAAAGATCGCCGCCGCTTTCATAAAAGTTCTGAATCACATTTAAAATATCCTGCCCGCTGCGGTTCTTTACAGCCTCAAGCAAAGTCTCATTCACGCTGTCGGAAGCCAGTCCAAGCAAAGTCAGCACCGATTCCTCTTTGATTTCTCCGTCAGAAAAACTTGCCACCTGATCCAGCAAGCTTTCGGCGTCACGCAAAGCACCATCACTGGCGCGCGCGATTAAATACAACGCGTCTTTCTCGCATTTTACTTTTTCAGCCTTCGCGATATCAGCCAACTTTTCAACAATCTCATCCACAGTCAGGCGGCGGAAATGAAAGCGCTGACAGCGGGATAAAATCGTAAGAGGGACTTTATGAATTTCGGTCGTGGCAAAAATAAATTTTACATGCGAAGGCGGCTCTTCCAGAGTTTTGAGCAAAGCGTTAAACGCTTCGGTGGTAAGCATGTGAACTTCATCAATGATATAAATTTTATAAGATCCGGAAGCGGGTTTAAACTTGACCGTTTCGCGTAAGGAGCGGATTTCTTCGATACCGCGGTTGGAAGCGCCGTCGATTTCCAAAACATCCATCGACCGGCCCTCTTCGATTTCACGCGCGGCCGCGTCTTTTTGATTAAAGTCGGGATTTGCGCCGCCGGTGGCATTCAATGCTTTTGCCAGAATGCGCGCCACAGAAGTTTTGCCAACGCCGCGGGAACCGGAAAAAATAAAACTTTGGGGAATACGCCCTGAAGCAATTGCGTTTTTAAGTGTGGTCAAAGTGGATTGCTGCCCAACCACCTCATCAAAAGTTTGCGGGCGGTATTTGCGCGCAAAAACCAAATATCCGGATTGCTTGGGGGTTTCTTTAGATGCCATGGCGGGCATTATAACAGACGACATACCGAAGACTAAAGACCGAAGACAAACTAGTTTTTACGCGAAATCTGGATCAAAAACAGCTCGCGGGAACGCAAGAGATCAAAAAATCGCACTCTGCCGAGGGCGTCCCATCTTCCAAATCTCAACCCCTTCTAAAAGCTTAAAAACCGGCGGCCTGTAAAGCTCGGAGTAAATTTTTTGTAATCTCCCGCTAAAACCTGCCCGTTGAATGTGAAACATCAGCTTATTAAAAAACCGGTCCACGGCCGGCCGACGATACCCACTGCGCCGCTGAATAACATAATCAACATGTTCCAGCTCACTTAACGAGCGCTCCAAGGAAATGAGCCGCATCGGATAACCTTGCCGGATGGATATTTCCGCGAACGGAGAAACTGAATAAATTTGAATATCTCCCCGCCCGAAAATATCTTTCATGAAAATGGCTGTTGCGCCCACAAGCTCTTGTTCCACTTCCAAACTTAAAACAACCGCATTTTTTTCAGCAATAGTTGAAAGCCACTGTAACGCTTGTACCGGCGTCCGCTTATCAGCCACACCATAAGCATAAAGTGAATACTGAGCTAATTTGTCCGTTGTGGGGACAGCTAATATCAAACAAACCGTAATCAGCCCGGCTTTTTTAAACCATTGTTTTTTTTTGTTATCAGAAGCTGGCGAAATACAAAACTTATTCCAGACAGTAAAAAGCTCAAGAGCCATAAAACCCGCGAAAAGAAACTCTGATACCAACAAATAACGGGGCTCCGCAGCCTCCCATAAAAGGCAAGGCGCTAAAAATCCACACCCCAAGCTGAAAAAGCCGAATTGCCAACTATCCGTCAGAGAAAATTCCTGTTTCTTAAATAATTTATGAAAATTACGCAGACAATAAACTGCTATTGCCGCCAAAAGCAAATAGCGCCATTCGAGCACGGTGGAATAACGCTCTGCGTTCTCTAAAAAAACACTCATGCTCGGTTTAAAATTGGATGTATATCCGGCAATGGGAGGAGAAAAATATCTCTGCAGAGCAAAAAGCACCAGATTAAAACCAAAAAAAAGGCTCCACTCTTTTTTGGCTTTACCAAGCCACAAACTTCCGCAAAGCATCAAAGCAGCGAAAGGAAGCAAAAGAATAGAAGTCTCTTTTGTAAAATAAAGCATAAATAAACAGAAGAAAATAGCGCTGTGCAAAAAAAATACTCGGCGTCCGGAAGAACGGCTCAATGCAACATAGGCCAACAATGAAAGGAGGCTCAGCCATAACACCTGAAGCACTTCAAAAGGACCAAAGCGCGTGTAATTCATAAGTGTATTGCCGCTGAGCACCCACAACACGCACGCAATAACAGCGGCCATATTTTTCCCCGTCAGAAACCGCAAAGCAAAAAATAAGCAGGAAACCGTCAAAGCTAAAATAGAAAAATGCGCGATATTCCACCGCAAAGGATCCATGCGGCATGGAAGATAATACGTAAAAAAACGAAAAAGCCAGCTGGTCGTGCGGAGCCTTCCATTTTCAGCCTCACCGTGAAACCCGAATGTTCGCCACCATTCTGAAAAATGTGTTCGCATATATTCGAAATGCCGCAAATCGAAAGCATCATCAATAAGGTTAAAGCTCGGATTAACAAAACGCGTCCAGTACCAAACCATCGGAAGAGTCACGACGAACACCCAACACCAAAAAGTGCGGCGGCGCTCGTACTGCTTAAATGTTAAAACTCCCAAAAATCAGTCTCCTTGTTTAGGTTTGGTCGCGACAATCACAACATTCCAGCAAAGAGGTTTTAAAAAAGGCAAGAAAACCAATAAAAAACGGTCCAGTTTTTCAAGCGGTCTGTAAAGCCATGCCCATTGATCCCCCTCTTCCACAACTTTCTTCCAAAACCGCTCCTGATTGGGGTTTCTTCTTTGAAACACATACATCGCGATAAAAACAAATAATGTCGTCAACCAAAACCAGCGGGTCTTAACCTCGCTAAAATATTTTTCAAAACAAGCGATATCAGCCAACTTCAAAGGATGTTCATCCGGCGTGCGCACTTGCGAAGCCATGCGGCGATAAACATTAATGACGGGATTGTAAGCGACGGGATCCCAGCTAATAAACATTCCCTCCGGCTTTAAATGCGGAAGAAGCTTTTGAAGCGTAGAATCAATGTCCACATGATGCAGTAAATTACCGCAATAAATGACATCAAAACGGGCCGCAGAATCGAATTTTAAATTTTCAGCAGCAGACAAATGCGTTTTGACCGTAACAGAATATTTTTCCGCAAGCCGGCGCGTTGCCGCCAACATTTTTTCAGAAAGATCCGCCGCAGTAACCGAGGCTCCCTCTAAAGCAAAATAAACGCTCGCTTCACCAAGGCCGCATCCCAAATCCAGCAGCTCTTTTCCTTTGAGCTCTCCAAGCACCGATCTTAAATAACGCATTTCAGGAGCCGTAATCGACTCATTCATCTGCCGAACATCTATAGATTGAATATCGGTTTCCTCCGCCCAGCCATCATGAAACCGTTCTTCAAGATGGAGACGCGAATTTTTTTTTCTTGGGGCTCGCCGGAAGCGGGATTAGTCGATTTCGCTGATGACATAGAGCGGTCTTTTTTTAATTTCATTGTGCAGAACCCCGATATATTCCCCCATAATTCCAATGCACATTAATTGGACACCGCCGACCAAAAACACAGAGATAACGATCGCGGTCCACCCGGGCGCCGCGGTTTGCACAACAAACTTAATATAAAGCGCGTATAAAATATAAATAAACGAAAAAAAAGCGCAAAACATTCCGAGCCAGCTGGCAAGCCGAAGCGGAAGAATAGAAAACGAAGAAATCCCATCCATTGAAAAGCGGAGCATCCGTGAAAGAGGGTATTTTGTTTCTCCCGCGAAACGCTTGTCACGCGCGTAATCAACAAATGCCTGCGGATAGCCAAGCCAAGCTACAAGCCCGCGCACATAGCGGTGTGTTTCACGGCACTGATTAAGCGAAACCAAGGCGCGCTTGCTCAAAAGCCTGAAATCTCCGACATCCACCGGAATATCCACATTTGAAATCTTCTTGATCAATCGGTAAAACAAAGCGGCTGTCCAACGCTTAAATAAGGTCTCGCCGACTCTGCTTGTCCTCCTCGCATAAACGGTGTCATACCCCTCCTGCCACTTTTGAACCATATCAACAATTAGTTCGGGAGGATCTTGTAAATCAGCATCAATAACAATAACCGCGTCTCCCTGTGCCTGATCCATCCCGGCTGTAATCGCCATCTGATGGCCAAAGTTCCTTGAAAAATTAATGACTCTGATTTTTTTGTCACTCTTTTTTTCATCTCTTAAAATCGAAAGGGTTCCATCGCGGCTGCCATCGTTAACAAATAAAAGCTCATAATCACAATCAATCTGCTGAACTGTTTTTTTGAGCCTGACAATAAATTCCCGAATAACCTGCTCTTCATTAAAAACAGGAATGACAACGCTAAGAAAGATTTTTTTGCCGGCCACAGATCACTCCTTCTTTTGAATAACGCGTCAAAGCACGCCGAATTGACAACCGCACGGCTCTAGGAAAATGGTATTGACGGGCAGCGTGCCCTTGAAAAGAAACCACTCGGGAGGAGTCATAAAAAATCGAAAATACCATGGGGGGCATTATAAATGAGGGCACAAGTTATGTGTACATAACTTGTGCGTCCGAATTTACCCTGAACAAGCGTGCTATGCGAGCGCGTTGAAAAATGGCGGAGAGGGGGGGATTCGAACCCCCGATACCCTTGCGGGTATATCAGTTTTCGAGACTGACGCATTCAACCACTCTGCCACCTCTCCATTTGGTTTGGGAAGGCGTATGCTATCGCAGAGCCGTCTGAGTGTCTACCACCTGATAACGCGATTACTGGGGCAAATCATTCTGCGTACAGACGCGGTTACGGCCGGATTGTTTGGCGAGATAAAGTGCTTTGTCAGCGCGATGAACCATAGAGTCTGGAATGTTTTCGCCCTGATTCAGTATCGCCACACCCAGGCTCGTAGTAACAAAAATTTTTGTTCCATTCCAATCATACTGCGCTTCCTGAATCGAAACACGAATCCGCTCCGCGATTCGATTCGCAACGCTTTCGAGCGAATTGCGGCGAATCAAAATAATAAATTCCTCGCCTCCGTAACGCGCGACAAAATCAATGTCCTTTAAAGTTCTCTTTTGCCGTACCGCCGCCTGAATAATTTCCGCGGTTCGCTTCAAAACCATATCTCCCGCGGGATGGCCATGCGTATCGTTAATTTTTTTGAAATGATCAATATCCATCAAAATAACCGCGAGCGGCTCCTTGCGCATCACCGCTTCACGCGTCATTTGATTCATAATCACGCGAAAATGACGGATCACGTAAAGGTTGGTGAGCCCGTCCCGCGTCGCTAAATGAAATAACGCCGAATGCTCCTGCCGGGCATGCAGCGCATCAAAAACAAACACCACCGCTCCGGCAGTAATGAGATATAAAAGCGTCGAAAGAACTGAAACCCAGACCGACAGAAGGATGCCGGTCATCCAAATTAAAATCACAGCCGTCACAATGCCCGCCCAAACAACCCAGTAAATACGCCCAAGGCGCAGTCCTGTCCAAAAAAATAAAGCGCCTGCCGCCGCAATAAATAAAAAAATCGATATGCCGACAGGAGCAATCTTTTTTAAATCCCAATCCGGATTTCTTAACCCGTCAAAAATCATCGCCATTACTTCAAACGGAAAAACAGTTTCGTTCCAGGGCGTTCGGCCGGAAAGGCTTGATGATTCATCCGCAAGCCCAATAAAAACATCTTTCCCTTTGAAGATTTCCGGATCAATTTGCTGACTCATTCCTTCCCGCAAAGATAAATAGGCTTGAACCATGTCTGAAAATTCAAACCGATCCCATTTTTTAAAACGTGTTCGGTTCCAGGGAATAAGAAAATTTTTGTCTTCTTGGCGGTCAAAGGTCTTGGCCGCGTGATTGGAATTTTGCGTTTCCGAAAGCATTTTTAACGCGGCAATCGGATAAATCATTCCCTGCCCAGTAAACCAAGGCGTCCAAAATCGAAACACCCTGTCGTTTTCCAAATTTAATTGCCGGTGTCCAAAAAAAACCAGCTTTGCTATCTCAGGCAAAGGCCGTGCCCAATCCATACGCGGCTCTTGCCCGGGAGCCAGCTTATTCAGCCCGGGACCGGAATTATCAAAATGCGGCAAAAAATCAGCCGCAAAAAAAACGGGGCTTTTTTTCTTGCTCAAAACCGCCGTCAACGCCTTTTGATCTTCTTCCCACCATGACTCAGAAAAATTATGATCTATATAAATGGAACGCGCGCCAAGTCTTTGAAGAAACTCAATCATCACAGCGTGCCGAAACGGCGGCCATGGCCACTTTCCGATTTGATTCAAACTTTTTCCGGAAATGGGAATGAGCACCACTTCGGTTTCTTTAATTACTTTGGCCCGCGAAAGCCAGGTGTCAAGAAAAGCGGTTTCCAAAGAATCAAGAGCATGAAAAAAAATAAGCAGCCCGAAAATAGCGGCGCAAATCGCGGTAGAAAGCTGACGGCTTATAAAAAGCTGCCGCGTTTGTTTTGTGCGGGTAAATAATTGGTCCGTTGTTAAGGGTTCCTGCTGTGTGTTCATGACCTTCTATTTTCGGCTTTTTTCACAAAAACCGAACGTCTGCCGCCAATTTTCTTTTCCCAACAAATGTGCCAAAACCAACTTTTTTCTCAAAAAGGCTTGGATGCAAGGCTTGCGCAAGCAAGCGCGGGAAGCATAGTGAAACCTATGTTGACCAAGTGAGCGCAGCGCATAACGCCGCAGACAAGCTTTTTTCAGAAAAAGTTTATTTTCCGATGCAGAATTGGGAAAAGATGATGTCCAGCAAGTCTTCCGAGTAAATCGATCCTATCAACTCTTCCAGAGCGTCAATCGCGGCCTTGAGGTCAAGCGTCACAAATTCGAGGGAAAGTTTTTGGTCATACGCCATGCGGGCGCGCCCCAGCGCCTCTAAAGCTTGCGTCAGCGCGTGATGATGGCGAAGCTTGGTGATTTGCTCACCCGCATCCGAAGTTTGTTTTTCAAGAAATTCCGCAAGCGACTCTTCTAAATCTGACAGGCCATGTCCCGTTTTGGTTGAAATCGAAATCGACGGCCCCAATATTTTTTGATTTTCCGCCGTGATCTTCAGCGGTAAGTCAGATTTATTAACCAAAACAAACCGCGGCTTATCCTCTGGAATTTTTTGAAGCACGGTTTTGTCCGCATCATCCAAAGGTCTGGATCCATCGGCGACGAACAAAACCAAATGACATTTTTCAATCGCTTCACGGCTGCGCTGCATACTCATCTCATCCAGCGGATGCTCCGGTGTTGAAACAATTCCTGCGGTATCCGCGAGACGAAGCCAAAATCCGCCGATTTCAAGCGGCTCTTCGATCACGTCACGTGTCGTGTTGGGAATATCTGAAACAATCGCGCGATCACGTTCAAGCAAGGCGTTAAAAAGCGATGACTTTCCCGCATTGGGTTTCCCCGCCAAAACGACAAAAGCACCTTCGCGCACTAAACTGTTTTTTGAAAACCCCGCGAGCAAAGCGCGAATTTCTTTTTCTATTTCGCTTAAATTTTTTTGCATGCCGTCGCGAATATCAATTTCCAAATCTTCATCCGGAAAATCAAGATAAGCTTCCATGTTTCCATAAAGACTCATCATGCCATCGCGCAAAATTTTAAATCGCTGAGAAAGCGAACCGGATAATTGTCTCACGGCGATTTCACGCGCTCTGTCGCTTTTTGCTCGAATTAAATCCAAAACTGCTTCGGCCTGAGTTAAATCGATTTTTCCGTTAATGAAAGCGCGTTTCGTAAATTCTCCGGGCTGTGCGGGCTTTGCTCCGGCCTGATAAAGCAAATCCAAAATTTTGCGTGAAACAACCAGCCCGCCATGACAGCTGACTTCAACGGTGTCTTCACCGGTATAACTGTGCGGCGCTTTAAACAGACTGGCCAAAACTTGATCCACGGTTTTTCCGTCGGCCGCAACCGCGTTTCCGAGATGAATCGTATGCGACGAAGCCTGCCGAAGACTGACGCCTTTTACGGATCGAAATACTTTTTCCGCCACCTCAATCGCTTCCGGCCCGCTGACGCGAATGACAGCAATGCCGCCTTCTCCGAGCGGAGTCGCGATCGCGGCAATGGTTTCTTCGATAATATCGCTCATTTTTATCTCAATAACTTTCGAATTTCGCCCAGCAAATAAAAAGAGCCGGTCATGACCGCGCTCTCCCCCTTGCGAAGACTTTGTTTCAAAAAGCTTAAAGCTTGCTGCGTATTTTTGACCGGAATAATTCTATCAAAAAAAGCTTCGGCTTCCGCGGCTAAATCCGCCAATCTCTTGGAGCGCGGATGATCTAAAGCACTGACAATCACGGGCAATTTCAACTCCGACAATATCCCCAGCATGACCGCACTGTCTTTGTCGCGCAAGGCGCTGAAAAATAAAACCCTGGGCTTTTGTTTCATTTTTTGAATGGTTGCAACCAGCTCAAGGCAACCGGCGGGATTATGCGCCGCGTCCATGATCAGCTTTCGGCCTTGCCACGCAACCGTCTCAACGCGCCCCGCCCATTTTTTTTGAGCAAGTCCGAAACGGATATTCTTCTCTGTAATTGAAAAATCAAACTGCTCTTTTAAAAGCCGCGCCGCAGCGGAAGCATTCCCCGCATTTTGTTTTTGAAATTCTCCGGCAAGCGCGGGCTGAAAAGCGACGGGCTTCGCAATAACCAAACGGCTTTTTTGTTTCGCGGCAATTTGCCGTATTTTTTTCGCTGCCGCTTCGGCCTGCGAAGCCAAAACAGTAAATCGTGCGCGCTTAATGATCCCCGCTTTTTCCCGAGCAATTTTCACGATCGTATTTCCAAGAAAAGCCTGGTGATCCAAATCGATTTTTGTAATCACGCAAAGCGGCGCTTCAAGGACGTTGGTCGCATCCAACCGTCCGCCCATCCCGATTTCAAAAATACCGACACGCAACCCTTGCTTTGCAAAGATCCAAATCGCAAGCAAAGTGAGCATTTCAAAAAAAGTAGGCGCCCCCATTTTTTTCGGAAAAGGTTTGGCTTTGAAAATCCTTTGAATTTCACTAACACCATATGCCCACTCTTTTTCGGAAAGCATTTTTCCGCCAACGCGAATTCTTTCGCGGATCGTGTCAATGTGCGGCGAATGATAAAAACCACAGGAGATTTTGGATTGAAGAAGAATTTGCTCAAGAAAGTATCCGGTCGAGCCTTTCCCAACCGTGCCCGCAATCAAGATCGAAAAAAAATCATGGTCGGGATTCCCCAGCGCTTCCAGCCCATGCCGCATGCGCTCAAGGTTGAATTGCGCGTGGCTTTTGGGAACAACTTTTTCGTAGTTGATGAACCCATTCAGATAAGCAATTGCTTGTTTGTAGTTCATGCGAAAGAGTTTCTATCTGATTCCGTGAAACAGATCAAAAGGGTTTGGATCCAAGGCGCGCACAAACGCCCGCGGAGGCGTAGTGAAACCTACGCCGCACAAGGAAGTGAAGTGCGTAACGCAGGAGACGAACCGTTTTCATCTGTTTTTTAATGTTTAAAGTGGCGTTCGCCTGTCACGAGCATCGCAATGCCTAATCGATTGCAAACATCAATGACCTCTTGGTCTTTGATCGATCCACCCGGCTGAATGATGGCTTCGATGCCATGCTTGGCGGCATATTCCACGGAATCCGGCATGGGGAAAAAAGCATCACTGCCGAGAAAAGCACCGCGTGTTTTCCCTGTGGCTTTATCACACGCAATTTTGGTGGAATCTACGCGCGACATTTGTCCCGCTCCTACACCCACCGTGGCAAACCCTTGCGTCAAAACAATCGCGTTGGATTTCACCAGTTTCGCGCATTGATAGGCAAACACCAATTCATCCAGTTTGTCTTTGCGAAGTTTATGCTTGGTCACCCATTTCAAATTCTTTTTAAACGCGGCCAAACGAAAGCGAATCGGATGGTCTTTCGTTTGCACCAACGCACCGGTGCGCAGCAATTTAATTTCGCAGTCAGATTTTTCATCCAGCCCCTGAATTTCCATAATGCGTAAATTTTTGCGGGCTTGTAAAAGCGCGAGCGCTTTGGGTTTATAAGCAGGCGCCGCGATAATTTCAAAAAATCCGAGACGCTTTAAAAGTTGAGCCGCTACTTCTTCGGTGCAAATACGATTCAAACCGATCACACCGCCAAAAGCCGAAACCGGGTCGGAATCAATCGCCTGATCCACGGCCTTGACCATGTTTTTGTTCTGCGCGATGCCCGACGGATTGGTGTGCTTCACGACAACCACTGTGGGATCTTTAAATTCCGCCGCACCTTCAATCGCCGCTTCCATATCGACAAGATTGTTAAAGGAAAGTTCTTTGCCATGCAATTGCTTCCAGCCGAATTTTTTGCCACCGAAAGTAGATGCGTAGAAAGCCGCTTTTTGATGCGGGTTTTCGCCGTAACGCAAATCTTGCAGTTTTTTAAACCCAACCGCAAAACCGACCGGCAATTCATCAGATTTATTTTTAACTTCACCGGAAAGATGCGTCGCGATCGCGGCATCATAAGACGCCGTGCGCGCGTAAACTTTTTGCGCGAGCTCAAAACGCAAATCATAAGAGGTGGCACTTTTGTAAGTATCCAGCTCCAAAACAACGCGATGATAGTCGTTCGGATCGCAAACAACCGTAACAGAGCGGAAGTTTTTAGCCGCGGAACGAAGCATGGAAGGTCCGCCAATATCAATATTTTCAATCGCGTGCGCGAGCTCTACTCCGGGTTTTGAAGTCACTTCTTCAAACGGATAAAGATTCACCACCACCAAATCAATCGCGGTGATGCTATGCGCCTTAGCTTGTTTTTCATGCGCTTGATTGCCGCGCACATAAAGAAGCCCGCCGTGAATTTTGGGATGCAAAGTCTTAACGCGTCCGTCCATCATTTCCGGAAAACCGGTTATCTGGTCAATCGCAGTCGCCGGAATTTTCGCATCATGCAATGATTTCAGCGTTCCGCCGGTGGAAATAATTTCTATTTTATGGCGGCGAAGTTCTTTGGCGAAAGGAATCAGTCCTTCTTTATTCGAGACGGAGATGAGCGCGCGTTTGATTTTCGGATTTCGGATACTTTTTTTGGAGGACGGCATGTGATGTTGACCTTTCTATGAAAACAATTTATCAATTTTAAAGTGATGGGCCCGGGAACCGGGGCTTGAATCAAACGCCCGTCCAATGAACGAACCGGAAGAATTTCCCAAGAAGTATTGGTCAAAAAAGCTTCGTCGGCGTTGAAGGCTTCGTGCCGCGTGAGCGGAGTTTCTCGCACGAAAAGGCCCAAATCACGGGCGCATTCTATCACAACCTCACGGGTGATTCCATTCAGCACGGAAACAGCCGGAGGGGTCAAAATCGACCCTTTTTTGACCATAAAAAAATTGCCCACGCGCGCCTCGGTCACAAAATGACTCTCATCGAGAAACAGCCACTCATATGCCCCTTCGGGCTTACCCGCCAAAAGCTGCAGGCGATAATTACCTGTTTTCGCCTGAACATCCGTTTCGCCCGGTGAAGGCATGCGAAAAGACGAAGTTTTGAGATCGACACCGGTTTTATAAATCGCAGGGTTATGTTTGCGCTCACCGATCATTACAAAAATTTTTTCCGCATGAAAAGTGATACGAATAAAACCATCTGCGCCGCCGTGCGCCTTTAAGGCTTTTTGAACAGCTGCTATCAAAACAGGGATTGCAGGCAAATCGATGCCGCATGAACGCGCCGATTCCGCAAATCGCTTCAAATGTTCATTAAACCGAAACACCGTTCCGTTATAAAGCCGCAGCGATTCAAAAACAGAGATTTCATTTTGATTCAAAGCCCGAATCAAATTCTGATCCGTAATTTCTTTACCATCCAAGTAACATTTAAATGTAATCATAATATTTCAACTAAAAAACTTTTGTCTTTATTGAACCTGATCAAAAAGGTTCGAGCACAAGGCGCAAACGAACGCCCGCGGAGGCATAGTGAAACCTACGCCGCACAAGGAAGTGAGTTTTGCAACGCCGTGATCGGCCTTTTTCAACAGGTTCCTTCAGCTAATGCTTGCATCATCGCCTCGCCCTTAGCCAGCGTCTCCAAGTATTCTTTTTCCGGCACCGAATCATGCACAATCCCCGCACCCACCTGAAAACTGCCTTTGCCGTTTTTGAAGACCAAAGTGCGAATCACAATATTTAAATCCATATCGCGATTCATTTTTTTTCCCGCACCGAAATAACCGAGCGAGCCCGTATAAAGCCCGCGCCGCGACGGCTCAAGCTCATCAATAATTTCTATACAGCGGATTTTTGGACAGCCCGTGATCGTCCCGCCGGGAAACATCGCGCCAAGCAAATCCA
This sequence comes from Candidatus Multiplicimicrobium inquinatum, assembly GCA_002344825.1. Classification (GTDB taxonomy): domain Bacteria; phylum Omnitrophota; class Omnitrophia; order Omnitrophales; family Aquincolibacteriaceae; genus Multiplicimicrobium; species Multiplicimicrobium inquinatum. The sequence continues at coordinate 42,001 of DDUN01000020.1, forward strand.
AAGCCGTTTTATCTTTCCGTAATTTTCCGCTCACGCTGGAGACCAAATGCACTACATGCGAATATTTTTCCAAAGTCATAAACTCTTCGACCTTCACGGACTTAAAGTCGCAAACCCGTCCCAGATCATTGCGCTCCAGATCGACAAGCATCAAATGTTCCGCGCGCTCTTTGCTGCTACCCAATAATTTCTTGCGCCAGTTTTTAAGCGCTTCTTCACTGAGGCCTTTCGGACAAGTCCCTGCTATCGGGCGCGTTTCGCAAAACTGCCCGCGCTTTTGAACTAAGCGCTCGGGTGACGCGCAGGCAATTTCCAAATCACGGATTTTTAAAAAAGAAGAAAACGGCGAAGGATTGATTTTGCGCAATTTTTCATAAATGGAAAGCGGCGAGCCTTTGTAATCAAATAAAAACTTCTGCGAAAAATTCGCCTGATAGATATCGCCCTGCTCGATATATTGCTTGGCTCGCTTCACTTTTCTTAAAAAATCTAACTTTGAAATCTCGGACTTAAATTTTGCAATCCGAAACTTCTTAAAAGTGTCTTTGGTCTTTAGTCTTTGGTCTTTGGTCTCTTTGCCGATCCATCGGCAAAGTTTATGGTCATACCGGGCTGTTTTCTTAAAAGAAACCAAATAAACCGCGGGATAAGCCAGGGATTTTTTGGAACGAAAGCACACAGAATCGAAAAGGCCCGCAGCCTCGTAACTAAAATACCCGAATACTTGTCCGCTGTTTTTATCAAAAAAAGTCTGTATCTGTTTCCGGCTCTTGGAAATATCGGCTAAATCTTTTTCGCTGAGTTCCAGCTCGGCCTTTACGTCATAGCCGATCATGGAATAACGCTGGTTCGGTTTGCGGAAAGTGACGCTATCCAGAAAAATGGACACGGGATATTGCGCATAAACGGTTTCATAGAACTGCCATGGCGTGAGCTGAGGAAATTTCATGGCGACAGTTTATCGGGACGAAGAGAAAGAAACAAGAACGGGCAAGAAAAAAGCCCGGATCATTTCTGATCCGGGCTTTCCGATCACTTGCGGTTGAGCCGTCCTAAGACGGCTCAGAGCAAAAATTAAAGCTTAATAACGGTTGCGTCCGCCACCGAATCCGCCACCACCGCGGTTTTCGCGGGGAGCCTGGGGCTTAGCTTCGTTTACAGTCAAGGCGCGACCATCAAGATCTTTGCCGTTGAACTTTTCGATAGCTGAAGCAGCTTCCTGATCAGAAGACATTTCGACAAAGCCGAAACCCTTGCTGCGACCAGAATCACGATCCATGATCACCTGAGCGGAACCAACGGTTCCTGCTTGGGAGAAAAGCTGGTTCAAAGTTGAATCCGTAGCTGAGTACGGAAGATTACCTACATATAGTTTTTTACCCATAAATACCTCTTAGGTTTTGGGGCCCTGAAGAGGACATGGGCAAAAAAAATCTTACCCGACAGACACTCTTAGAAGCGGTTAACAATGCAGTAAGACTAGCACATATTTTTAAAATAGCTACAACTCCTTTTTTTGAGACGTGAATTAAAGCCTTCTAAAAGGTTGAATTGTCTACAAAAGAGTGCGTTTGATCGATTGTATCGCCTGATCAAGCGTGTGGAGGAACCTGGAGCGATCCTTTGGAGAGAATGGTGGCGGGCCACCCATTTGCCCGCCCGCGTCGCGTAATTGAGACATCAGTTCGCGCGCGGCCAGCATATTCCCGATATTCGAGGCCGTAAAAATACCGCCCTTTTGATCTAAAACCTGCGCCCCTTTTTTGAGACAACGATCCGCAAGCGGAATATCAGCGGTAATCACAATATCGTTTGCGGCAACCTGAGATTCAATCCAATCATCCACCGCATTAATATCGCGACCCTCGACCACCTGCAAACGAGCATCGCCCTGATCCGGAATCCGCATAAACGAATTCGCGGCAAAGGTCACCTGAATTCCGTGACGCCGCGCAACCTTCAATACTTCCTGTTTTACGGAACAAGCATCCGCATCCACGTATATTTGAATCATTCTTTGCTCAATTCATCGATAACTAACCGAAACTTATTACGCTCTTCATCGCTCATTTCACGAAGCACAGCATTGATCACAACAGCATCAAAGTCGGGAAAAAGGATTTTTATAGGAACGGATAAATTGCACGACAACCAAATTTGAAAATTGGGGTTAACCAAGCGGTTCCCATTTAAAATATTAGAGACTCCCGGTCGTTGCGAATTTAATTTTGCATTTTTAGCCAGTTCGTTAATTGTCCATGCTCGACTTTGATATGAAAATTTCTTACTATTTTTAGGAAGATAACGCCATCCCGCCTTAATCAACCGACCCTTAACATCCGAGGCACCGCCAGGACCAAGCTTGGGAATCTCTTCGCCTTTGTCTTTTGAAAAAATGTCTTCTATTGCAACACCAAAAACATCCGCTATGCTTTGCTGAAAACGCTTAGAGACCTTTCGTCTCTTATATTTCCACGCAACAATGTTTTCTTCGTTACATCTTGCCGCTTGAGCAAAGCTTCTATTATTAAAAAGAGTTGCTACCATGAACGCTTTAAGCCGAACAGCCCACAGCTCTCCTCGCGTTTCATAATCTCTTTTTTCATAATTAGTCGAACGAAATCTTGCTGGCTTTCTTTTTTCATAATTCATCCGCCCTTTGATAACACGATGAACCATGGACTGCTCTTGCGTCCGCCCCAAATTAAACTTAACAACCCATCGCCTTACATTTCTTTCTGAAATTGAAACTTTTGCATTTTTTTTGATTTCTTGTGAAATCTGGGGGCAAGACATGCCTTGTTCAACATAAAGGTCTGAAAGCAATTCTTTGGGGCTCTTTTTATAAAATTTTTCGATCTGAGCCATTTTGGCTTTACTCATAATAACAACCTATCCTGAATATCCTGTTCTTGCCGCAGCAGAGCAAGGCGAAGCTGCGAATAAATAGCGAAATCTTTTCGAAGAAAAGTTTCTCCACTAACAGCCCCACCCCACCTTAGCGCGAACGGCTCAAAGAAGAAACATTTCGAAGGCGAATTCCGCAGGGCGAAGCCCGAGGACTGTCTGAGTCGGCGAGATGTTTCTTTTTGAGCTTTCTGGATTCCCGATCGAGTCGGGAATGACAAAACGAAAGCAATCACAAAACTTTTTTAGCAAACCACTCTTTTATTTGCGCCATCTTATCGCCCTGAATTTCAATCGCGCCATTTTTTACCGTACCGCCCGTGCCGCAACGGACTTTTAATTCTTTGGAAATTTTTTCGAGGCGCTCGGCGCCGTAAGTATGCAAACCTGCAATCACGGTCACTGCTTTGCCGTTTCTCTTCTCAATTCGGAATTGCGGCTTGGGTGAATCCGGATTTGCTTTTTTAACCGACTCTGGCTTTTGGTCGGAGCTGAGACTCCAGCCCGGCCCGCTTGTCATTTTTGCCATACTTCCCCCGTTTACCAAACATTTTGCCGTGCGGCATCAGAATCCGAAAACTCATCGTACGAAAGACTTTCCGAAGCATAAAGCCCTTTTGAATCTTCCAACCCTTCGTTTAACAGCGCTTCATCATCCACTTTTTTCATTTGGGCGATCATGGCTTCTTCTAGTTTTTCGATTTGTTCCGCTTCCCGGAAAGTTCGATTAAACCGCGCGTTCACCAAAGTAAAAGTCTGTTCATCGTAGTTTTCCGGACCCGCCTCAAGCATTTGATCCAAAACACTAAGCAAGCCCTTTAATTCCGAAAACCGACGGTTTAACTCTGAGAACTTGGCGCTTTCTTGATTTTTTCCCGCCTCATCCGTCCATTCCTGAACTTGATCCGCATCCCGGTGCAAACTCAAAACATAGTCAACCGCGTTCATTTCCGCCGGCTGCGAATCATCAGTCATTTGTGCCGATAGAACCCCTGCTAAAATCAGCATTCCTAAAAAAATGAATGTGCAAACTCGGATCATACTTTATTTTCCTCTCGTGGTTCATAACCGGGAGCACAGCCTTTTGCTCCCAAAAGATCAAATGCTAACAAAGAAATATCATCTGAGGGCGGCAGGGGCTCGCACCACGCTTCAATTTTTCGCACAATTTTTTCCGCGGTTTCACTGAGCGCGGTACCGCATTGCGAAGCTAAAAGCTCCAGAAATTTTTCCATATCGTAAAGCTCGCCTGTTCGATTTTTGGCTTCAATCAAACCATCCGAATAAAAATAAAGCCGGTCGCCCGCTTTCATTGAAACCACCGTATCCTGATAATCAGCGCCATCCCAAGCGCCAATCGGCGGGCCGGAAGCGGCTTCCAAATAACTTGGCTGTCCTCCGCGCAAAAGCGCGGGCGGCAAATGCCCCGCGCTCACATAAGAAAATTCGAGCGTGTCTCTGTTTAGTATTCCATAAATCAAAGTAAACAGCTGAGTCGCCTCGGGATTGGAGCAAAAATGCTGATTCAGCTGGCGCGCCACTTGCGATGGGCTTGAAATTTTTCCGCCGCTTTTTAAAAGCGATGCCTCTGAAAAAGGCGAAAGGAAATGTGCCACCGAAACCGCCAAAAGCGATGCCGCCACGCCATGCCCCGCCGCATCCAAAACATAAAAACCGACATTTTTTTCATCCAGCATGAAAACATTTAGGCTGTCGCCGCCCAGCTCATCGGACGGACGAAATTTCCAGCCCGTGCGGATACCGCTGATGAAAGGTGATTTAAGCGGCAAA
>DDUN01000023.1:0-17955 GCA_002344825.1 Candidatus Multiplicimicrobium inquinatum
GCCAATTGCGTCACTTCAATCGTGCTCAGTTTATTCAACGCTTTCAGACGGGACTGCGCGCGTGCCGCAGTAGATGCCTTGGCTTTAAAGCGATCGACGAAAGCCTGCATTTCCGCTTTTTTCTTTTCAATGCCCTTGTTATAGGCTTCAACTTGGCGGATGTTTTCCATTTTAAATTGAAAATACTCTTCAACATCACCGGGATAAAGCGTGGCGCGGCCGGCATCAATTTCTAAAGTGTGATCACAAGTCTTTTTCAAAAATTCACGATCATGCGAAACAATCAAATAACCGCCGCGAAACTCCTGCAAAAAATGTTCGAGCAAAATCAAAGTGGAAAGATCGAGATAGTTGGTCGGCTCGTCGAGAATTAGATAGTTCGGGTTTTTAAGAAGCATCGCGGCTAATTTAACCCGTGTGCGAAAGCCGCCCGAAAGCGCGCCAATCGCCATATGAAACTTATCGTAATCAATTTCGAAGCGGTGGCACATTTCACCGCATTCCCATTCCTCGCGGTTGGTGTACCGTACCAAAAACTCCGCGACGGTTTCTTCCGTCTTATAGGGGTCATGCTGTTCAAGGTACGCCAAACGCAAATCGGAGTTGCGGATAATTTGACCGGAATCCTGCTCCTCGGCACCGATAATGATTTTACAAAGCGTGGACTTACCGGCTCCGTTACGGCCAATAACGCCAATTTTCTGGTCGCTTCCAAATGACGCCGTACAATCATCCAAAAGGACACGCGCCCCGTAAGTCTTTCTTAAATTTTGAACTTGCAGCATTACCGGCATACTATTTTTTTCTTACTCCGTGCCCGAGGCACATAGATGACACCTTCTTTACTTAGGACCGTCTAACAAGAAGGCGTATAATAATGAACTTATGAAGATTTTGAAAGTTTTGCTTTTAATTAGTTTGGCGATACTGCTTTTAGCAACGGCAGTTGTTGGCTATTGCTGGAAAAACCGTGTCCCTCTATTGGAGAAAGCAATGAATCAGGCAATCCGTGAATTATTTGAAGGAACCTTGCGTCTTAAAAGCGTGGATATAAAAAATGGAAAACTACTCATTCAAGGAATCGAAGGCGTCATGACTATGGATACGCGTCAAGTTCCAATTCAAATCGAAAAACTGGAAACGGAAACTCCGCTTTGGGAAACTCTTTTAACCCGCCGCAGTGAAATTCGCTTTCACGGCTTTCGCCCTAAAAATGCGGATCAAAGCACTCCCATTTCCGGCAGCCTGCGTCTGCGCGGCAATGAAACCCAATCTGCCAGCCTGCGCGCCCAAATCAGCCGTGTTTGGATTGAAGATTACGCGTGGATTGACCCCGTCAGCTTTAACGGTTTGCGCGGTTATGTTTCAGGAAACATACGCATCCGAATTGACTCCAATGAAAAAGCTAAGTTTGAAATCGACTTAAAATCAGAACCCGAGGGCGGCGAAGTCCCCGCGCGGTTCCTTGAGTTCGCTCTGCCCTATTTGCCAAAAGCACAAAACACAAAAGATTTGCGCGACCGCATTAAAAAAGTGGAAGGGGTTAAGTTTGTTAATAGCATCATTTCGGCAAAAACTACGGAACCCGGAAAAATTCAGGCTGAAATGAAAATGCTTTTCCCCGAAATCAACATCAACCTTAATCTGAATCTGACGATATTGGTGGATGAAGAGCACGCGTTTCTGCGCGCCTTCAAGTTACTCGGCCTATTTAAAATCCAAGCAGGTGCTAAATGAAAAAGCTATTTTTATTATTCGGGGTTATGCTCGCGCTGAGCGGATGCACCGTTAAAGCCGTCGGCGACCCGAACCGTCCGATCACAATTAACGCCAATGTCGTTGTGGACATTCGCGGTTTAAAACAAACTGCCAACAGCATTGAAGATATGGTTGCCCAAGGAGGCCAGAAATGAAAAAAATACTGTCATTTATCGCAGCTGTTTCGCTTATTTCACAAATCGGTTTTGCCGCGAATTATGACATTCGCGAAATGACGCCTGAAATTAAAAACGCACTCTCAGGAAGACAAGCGCGCTACGCGGAGCTTCAGGCCGCCAAGAACACCGGCGCTATTCGGGAAAACAATGAAGGGCTAGTGAGCGGAAACTTTCCGCTTGTTTCAGCTGAAAACCGCGACCGCATGGTCATTTACCGTGCTATCGCGGAACAAAACAATCTGGGTTCCGCCGGACTTCCGCAAATTCAACGGGCTTTTGCCGAAACCATCCGCGAACGCGAAGGCAGATAATATTTTCGCTCTGTTCTTTCGCAAACTCGAAAGAACAGCCGCGCTCACAGCTCTGGCTTAAAGCGGACTTCAGCCCAACTGCAAATCAGCGGGAAGTTCGGCCATGTAGGCGCGAATTTCACCGGTCATGGGGTGAGGAAAAGAAACACTCGCAGAATGAAGCGCAGGCCGGGAAAAAGTTTTATCTTCGGGCTGACCATATTTCACATCCCCTGCCAGCGGAAAACCTTTTGCCGCGCACTGAACCCGAATTTGATGGGAACGGCCTGTCTCCAATTCAATTTCAGCCAAAGTTAATTTCTTACCGTTTTTCTCCGCGTAACGTAAAGGCTTCAAACTCAAAATCGCTTCTTTCGCACCGTGCGTTCGGGGCGAAACAACCTTGACAGTATTCTTCGCTTCATCTTTCAAAAGCCAATGCACCCATTTTTGCGGGTCACGGATGTTACCGTGCAGCCAAGCTAAATAGGTTCGGCGAATTTTATTTTCACGCAAAGCCTCAGACAAACGGCTTGCGGATTTCGTGCGCTTCGCGAAAATCATAATCCCCGAGGTATTACGGTCAAGCCGGTGAATCGTGCCGACATAATTCCGCCCAAAATGAACGCGTAGCCAATCCACCATGCTTGGCGATCCGGAAGCATCCTCCTGCGACAAAAGCCCCGCGGGTTTATCCATCACGATTAAATGGGAATCTTCAAAAATAATTCTGGGTTTTGTAACGGGGTCCGGCGCGTGAAGCTTCTTTTGATACGGTGAATGAGCCGCGGCTTTTGCGGCATTATTGACTTTGCTTTGCTCGCGCTGAAATTGCGCGTGAGCAATCACGCGACGCTGTGCTTTGTGTTTTCGGCTGACGCGCTGTTTCAAAGGTTTTTGAGAAGTGCGTTGGACGGAGAACTTGCCACCGCGCGGCGAATTTCAGCGATAGCGGACTTAAGCTTTAAAAGCATCGCGGACTCTTCAACACCCAAATCCGCGGCGCCTTCATCGTCCCACGCGGTTAAAACAAAAAGTACAGTTAAGTCCGCAACATCGCGGGCGGGCTGGTAAAGCTCCGTGTTTTTATCCTGATCTTCAACCGGAGATAATACGCCCGCTTTTTCCAGCTTTTCAGCGACGCCGCGCACAAGCCGAATCGGGAGATCATACTGTTCCGCAAAATCATGCAGTTCAAGCGGCTTTTCACCATCACAAAACCGTTTAACCGCAGCCTGCGTCACAAGCAACGCGATCGATTTTTGGAATGACAAACTCGCACGGCGGCTTTCCTCTTCAAATTCATAAGTCTCTTCATTTTGGTGCGCGAATGCCAACTCGGCTCCGTAAAGCACAATTTGCCATGAAATTTGAAGCCAAACCAAGAAAAGAGGCAATGCCGCGAAACTTCCGTAAACCGCGCCAAAATTCGACGCCACCATTTGCGATTTAATATAGAGAACCTGTACTAATTGATAAATCGTTCCCGCGACAATTCCACCGACCAGGGCCGAACGTTTTTTAACGCGTGTGTTGGGCATCACAACATAAAGAAAAGTCAGCAGCAGCCAAAAAATGACATAGGGCAGAAAACTTAAACATTTGATAGCAAGCGGCCCGATTAGTTCACCCGCCTGACCAATATGCGCCATGATATTAGTCACTTGCGTTGAAATAAAAACGGTCAAACTGCCGGAAAGAATTACCAGCACCGGACAAATAAGCATAATGGCGAGATAGTCAGCAAGCTTGCGCGCCATGGTGCGTTCTTTTTGAACCGCAAAAATATGATTGAATGATTTTTCTATGTTTTGCAAAACCTGAATCACAGACCAAAACAAAAGCAAAATACCGATTCCCGCGATGACGCCGCCCTTGGTGTTTTGCAGCATCGTCTCAGAAAACTGCACAACTCTTTGAATCACTTCCTGCTGCCCATCCATTTCCATCAACCGATCATGCAGCATTTTTTCAAAACCAAAGCCTTTGGCAATACCAAACGCCATAGCAAAAACGGGTACGATCGAAAGCAAGCTGAAGAAAGTCAAAGCGGACGCATGCAAAGTGCACTTATCTCTGCCGAATTCTTTGAAGGACAGAATCATCACTCGGAGCGTCCTAAGAAAAAAAGACCTGGGTCTGGAAAGCTTGCGGGCTCGGACACGCCACATGCCGTTGGTAATAAATTGAATGATTTTTGCCATAGGTGGCAATCTACCATAGAAAAAGTTAAAATTCATAGCTCAAAACTGAAAATCATGGCTCGAAGATCCAATCGCCCGAACCCCCGGGACGCTTACCGCTATGGTTTATAGCTTTGAACTTTAAGTTCTAAGTTGTTATAATCCCCGCCCTATGTTACAAGCCAACGGCGTCACAATTCAGTTTGGTCAACGGGTTCTTTTCGACAACGTCAACTTGTCTTTTAACCCGGGCAATTGCTACGCCATTATCGGGGCAAACGGCTCCGGCAAATCAACCTTTATGAAGGTGCTTGCGGGTGATCTCGAGCCCACAGCTGGCTCGGTTTCGCTCGGACCCAACGAACGTCTTTCTATGTTGCGCCAAGATCAGTTCGCCTTTGACGAACACACACCCGTTAACACTGTCATCATGGGACATAAAAAACTTTATTCCGTTATCCAAGAAAAAGATGCCATTTACGCCAAACCTGATTTCAGCGACGCCGATGGCGCGCGCGCCGCAGAACTCGAAAGTCTGTTTGCTGAAATGGACGGATGGAACGCGGAAGCAGAAGCTGAAAAGCTCTTAAGTGAATTGGGTATTCCGGAGAAATTTCATAAGACCCAAATGAAAAATCTGGAAAGCGATCAAAAAGTGCGCGTTCTTTTGGCGCAAGCCCTTTTCGGCAATCCCGATGTCTTGCTCCTCGACGAACCAACCAACCACCTTGACGTTGAAACCGCCATGTGGCTTGAAAATTTTTTGGCTGAATTTAAGAACACTGCCATTGTCGTTTCACATGACCGCCATTTTCTGGATCAGGTCAGCACGCATACCTGCGACATCGATTTCGGAAAAATCACTTTTTTCTCGGGCAACTACTCTTTCTGGAAAGAATCGAGTGAACTCGCCTTGCGGCAAAAGTCCGATAAGAACAAAAAAATGGAAGACAAACGCGCGGAACTCCAATCCTTTATCGCCCGCTTTAGCGCGAATGCTTCCAAAGCCAGACAGGCTACTTCCCGTAAAAAAATGCTCGAAAAGTTGACGCTTGAAGACATTAAGCCCTCGAGCCGCAAATATCCTTTTATCGGATTTAACTGTGAGCGTGAAGCGGGTAATGATTTGCTTGCCATCGACAAGCTGACTAAATCGATTGACGGAAAATTGATGTTTAAAAACCTGAATATTGAAATTCACAAAGGTGATAAAATCGCGTTTTTCGGCCGCAACGACTTGGCGCGTACGACCCTCTTTCAGGTTTTAGCGGAAGAAATTCCGGCGGACTCCGGAACTTTTAAATGGGGCGCATCCACAACCCGCTCTTATTTTCCGAAAGACAATAAAAAGTATTTTGATGTTGAGCTTTCGCTGATTGACTGGCTGAGACAATTTTCAAAAGAAACGCATGAACAGTTCATACGCGGCTTTCTTGGACGCATGCTTTTTACCGGCGAAGAATCTTTAAAGAAAGTGAATGTTCTTTCGGGCGGCGAACGAGTGCGCATGATGCTTTCCAAAATGATGCTCGTCAACGCCAACGTGCTGATTATGGACGAACCAACCAACCATTTAGATTTGGAATCGATCAGCGCCTTAAACGATGGGCTTCAAAAGTTTAAAGGCACTTTGCTTTTCTCGACACACGACCATCAATTCATTCAAACTGTCGCTAACCGTATCATTGAGGTCACTCCGCTCGGCTACATCGATAAAAGCGGCGTCACGCTCGATGATTATTTGGCTGATCCTGAAATTCAGGCGAAGCGCACTGCCCTCTACGCGGACGAAGCTTCCGCCGTCTCTTAACCTGCCGCGAAAAAAGCCGCCAAACTTTCCGGAAGCTGCGAGTTAAAGGAAAGTTTTTCTTTTGTAACCGGGTGATTCAATTCCAGAAGGCACGCGTGCAAAGCAAGGCGGCGCAGACCAACCGTTTCCGCCATCCAATCCTGCCAGCCATGATGAACGTAATGGTCATAAATTTTTAAATCGATATACATTTTATCGCCCGCGATCGGACAGCCAATCGATTTAAGGTGCACTCGCAGCTGATGTGTTTTTCCGGTGTGTGCCACCAGCCTGAGCAAACTGTATTTCCCGCGCGTTTCTAAAACTTCATACTCCGTCTCAGCGTTTTTACCTTCAGGATGCGGTTCGTAAATATGACAAAGCAAATCTCTGCGTCCCTTAATCGGTTCACGAACAAATCCGTGTTTTTCAGCCGGCGCCCCCATCACAATCGCCTGATATTCCTTACGGACTTTTTTAGCCTGAAGCGCCGAGCCTAGTTTGCCAGCCATTTCCTCATTGCGCGCAACCATGATCAGTCCGCTCGTTTCCGAATCAAGCCGGTTGGCAAGGTGCATTTTTTGGCCGTAATCGCGTTCAAGATAGGAAAGTAAATTACGCGTTTGAAACCGGCTCACAGCATGCACCGGGAAAGGCGACCCTTTAACAACGATCAGTAAATCGGAATCTTCAAAAACCACTTCGTACTTTTCATCCATGTACAAATCTTCATCTTTACGAAGCGGCGGAAGCCCCGGGCTACCTTCTAAACTCACTTTTCTCTCCTTTGAACATTGTCCTTACGCATATATTGACTGCTCGCCCTTTACAGAAAATTATCTTAACGAAATGTAAAGCCGCACCCCCATTTATTTTTCAGGCAGGTGCGGCACTGCGCTGAGTATTATTTAAAAATGATGCTCTCATCATTTTGCATTGAGGAAGCGCTGGAAAATTGTATCATGACAAACCGTTTCAATTACGCGCAGGAACAGTTTATAATTCGCCAACAAAGCCGATACAGGAACCATGCAAACATTGAAAAATCAACCCGGACTCTTTTCTCAGCTGATAAGCAACGCCATTGCCGTCACAATTCTCTTCTTAATTATCTATGGTTTTTTTATTCAGCCGGGCTTGATCCAAAAACCCATTTTTCGAAACATGGAAACACTGGAACAGTCTTACGGCTCACGTTTCACCTCGCTTTTAAAGGATTTACGCTAACATGGTTCAAACAACTCAGCGCGCCTGCATACGTCTACCCTGTGATCTGGAAGCCGAAATTAAATTTTCCGGAGGCACTTCCGAAATCACCAAAAAAGCAATGGTCAGCAATATCAGCACCACCGGAATTCAAATTCTCTCGTCTTCGTTTGTCGCGACAGGACAAAAACTGACGGCTTCTTTTAAAGTACCCGGACAAAGCGCGGGAAAATATCGGGCTGAAATTATGCGCATTGAAAGTTTGCAGGGCCGGATGATCGGACGTTATTCTTACGCCCTGGGAGCGCGGTTCGTTGATTTCACTCCCAAACAAGAAAAGCAAATCACTCATTTCATCACGGGTAAACTTTCGTGCCGTCCATGGCGCATCAGCATCATGTGGCTTTTTATTGCTCTGGCGGGCTCCGAATTAATTAGAATCATTGCTCAAGCTTATCTGACTCAAACAGCGGCATCTTCAGTTTGGACAGATACGGCTTTACCTTTACTATCCGCTTTCCTCAGCGCGGGCTTTCTGCTTTCAGCGGCAGCCTCTTTACTAAACCAAAAAAAATTCACCCATACAGGTCTTCTTTTCGCCGGGATGGGCGCAATCTTATCCGCTTTCCGTATCGCATTGAAACTTCCGCTTCTATCCGAAAGTGAAACGGGGGCATTGATCTGGACTTATGAAGCGGTTATTTTTGCCATCGAGGCGGGGCTCATTGTCACTCTGATAAAAATGGCAGGCTTTTTCAACAAAATGGAAAAAGTATTGGCGACGGAAAAAATTTCTCCGGGCACAGGCCGACCGACATTCACTATCCTCTAGATCAGTCTCACTTCTGCGCAGACCATTCTTCCGGACTATGCGTGCGCATCGAAAAAGCATGGACCGCTTCTTTTACCGGCGCAATCGCTTTATAAACAAGCTGATGCCGTTGCACCAAGCCTAACCCTTTAAACTTCTCAGAAACAATCAACGCCATAAAATGGCCCCCGTCCGCTCCATGTCCCGCATGTCCGGCGCTTTGATCAACAATTTCAATGATTTCGGCTTCGGTTTCAGTCTGAATTAACTGCTTCATTTTTTCGACAATATCTGACATAAAATTTTCCTTTTATAATTTTGAATGCGAGCCATCACAAAAAGGGGCTTTCGCACTATGCTTACAATTGCACCAAGCGACACGCTTTTTTTCAGTGACAGTTTCAATGAGAGGCTTAAAACCTGACCCGGCATGAGAACCGTCACAATAAGGCTGCTTTTTCGATTGCCCGCAAGCACACCACGCGTATTTTCCGGGTTCAACTTCCATAACACAGGGTTTTTTATCAAAAATGTGCGGAGTGGTCATAGATTAAATCTCCTTATTTTTTTTACGCGGTGACTTGCCATCTTCCGCCGCGGGAACAAACTCAAGCGCGGCTGAATTCATGCAATACCGCTCATGCGTGGGCGGCGGACCATCATTAAAAACATGCCCCAAATGACCTCCGCAGCGCGGGCAAACGACCTCGGTCCGCTCCATGCCATGGCTTTTATCTTTTTGGGTTTCAACTCTGTCTTTGCCCACTGGGCAAAAAAAACTGGGCCAACCTGTTCCGGAATCAAATTTGTGTTCGGATGAGAAAATTTCCATTTTGCATGCCGCGCAAACATACTTTCCTTCACGGTGATTATCCCAGTGCTCGCCCGTAAAAGCGCGCTCCGTACCCTTTTCACGTAAAATACGGTACTGCTCCGGCGTCAGCTCTTTTTTCCATTCGGCTTCGGACTTGTTCATTTTTTCCGGCATGGTTAATCCCCAAGGTTGAAACGCCAAAAAATACAGTGCAAAAATCTTTACTCCCAGAATCATCCGCTCATTTTTTAAATTCATGTTAAAACGGCGCTCCCATTCGATGCAAGCTGCCCCTCTGTCCGGCCGACAGACGAAACTGTTTTTGTTTCGTGCGCGGTCAAAATAGTATCATGCCTTTTATGCAAAAACGACTCATAGCGGTATTTTGGTAAATAAGTTTGATAATTGCAAAAGATAAAAAATAAAATAAAAAGACAAATCGAACGCCGTAAAACTTGCACCTTTCCATCCTGCCAATTCTGAATAAAACGCTCAACGGCGAAAGCCGCAAAAATAATCCAAATGGAATGAAGCGGTAAACGATAATCCGCCGTTACAAGAGTCAACATCAACGCCGCTATATAGAAAAAAGCCGTACCTTGCAGCAAAGAAATCATCGGGCGCGAATCTTTGCGAAGACCTATCCAACCCAGAAGCGCGAGGGGCGCCAGCCAACCGTAAGAAACAAGCGGCAATCCCAAGATGAACGAATATCGTTTCCAATACTCATAGTTTTGATTGTTTGCGACTTCATAAGTATTCCAAATTAAAAAAAACTTTTTGGCTTCCAGCTGAATCCAGCGCCAAGGGGCCTCACAAATTGATTCGATTCCGCGCCGAAGCCAAAATCGATTCAAACCGCTCGCATCCAGCTTTTGCCCCACCTCTTTTTCTGCTAGCTGCTTTGCGTCAACAACATGTCCGACGGCAGAAGCCCTGATTCCATCGACCTTTTTATAAGTTCCGTTGGCATCGGGATTATTTCCAACATAAAAATGGATTCCCAATTGAGGCGCGGCAATTTCATGAGCAGGAGGAACATTTTTTGTTCGGCTTACCGAAAAGTTAAACCATTGTCCCACAAGCACTGGAACAGCCGCGGCAAAGATCACAAAAAAAAGAATGCTCAAAAACATCTGTCGTAACTTTAAATTCGCCCTATTTTTAAGCAAAACCCATAAAATCCACGGCGCAATTAAAAATAACTGCATACGCAGCATGCAAGCAGCGGCATATCCGGCGCCGGCAATGGCCCACTGCCACCAACCGCCTCTCTGAAACCCCAGACTCAGGGCCCATAAAACCAAAATCCAAACCGAATTCATCAATGATGCTTTTATCAAAATAGCATCAAAGTAAATAAATACCCCGCAAAAAGCAGCCAACAAACCTGCAGTCCAGCCGGCGCGTTCGCCAAATAAATTACGGCTGATTTGCTGTAAACCAACACAAGCCAGCGATCCCAGAAGAATTTGCCCCAATCGCGGAAAAAGCAGGTTATGTCCCAACCATTGATAAAACCCCGATAAAAAGCCGACATAAATCGGAGAAAGCCCCACAATCGGCATCTTGCCATCGTAACTTCCCTGAACCAAGGCCTGGGCTAAAGCATCAAAATAGATTCCGTCATTCAAACGATGCTCATGCCCAAGAGTGGGCGCCATTGAAACTAAATGCAATAAGCGCATAGCCAGCGCCGACGCAAAGACAGTCCAAGCCGCCGAGGGAGCCTTATCAAGGTTGAAAAATGATGCTCTTTGATTCATCAGCCTAATATACCGAATCTGCTTCCTTTTTGTGGCTAAAAATCCGCAGTATTGCTTCCGAGCAGATTTTGACCTAGCAGATTAAAAGTGGTTTCGTTATACTTTCCGTCTCACAAACGATTGAATAACAAGATGTTAGCACTTAAAAAAAGAATGAATAACCCCCTCACTTCCGGCGTCATAAACGTGCGGGTGGATTGTATTTATGCGTGATGATCCCGATTTAGGCCTTGTTCAACAAGCTCAGTCGGGCAATCAAGCCGCTTTTAGCGCTCTCTTCCGCAAGTATTACAACATGGTTTACGCGGTGGCATACGGTGTTCTGAATCGAAGAGAAGAGTCGCAGGACGTAACGCAGGATGTCTTAATTAAAGTTCACCGTGATATCCAAAAATTTAAGGGCGACTCCAAGTTTAAAACTTGGCTTTACCGGGTTACCGTTAACGCCTCAATTGACTCAGTCAGACGCAGAAAAGAAGCGGAGCCGATTGAAAATGTCGGTGATTTCTTGGCTTCAAATACAATTGACCCAAGACGGGCAGCTTCGCAGGCCGAGCTAAAAGAACGCATGCAGGAAGCTTTGCAGAAAATATCGGCCGAGCACCGGGCCGTTTTAGTCTTGAGAGAATGGGAAAATTTAAGTTATGAAGAGATCGCCGATACCTTACAATTGGAAGCAGGCACAGTGATGTCACGGATTTTTTACGCGCGCAAAGCCTTGGCTAAAGCCCTGGGAATTGAATATCACGAAGTCGAGTCGTAAAAAAAATGAACGAATTAAACAACCTTTATAAAAACTGGATCAAGGACGAAGTTTCAAGCCCTGATGTTGAAGCGGCCAAAGAGGCTTTTCTCAAGCAAAAGTTCCCTCCTGCGCCGGTTCCGGCGTCCGGACCTTTTTGGGGCGCGCCTTCTTTCCGCTTTGCCTTGGTCGGATGTATGGCGCTTTTACTCGTTTTAAAGATCAACCCAATTGACCATGCGACCGTTTCGGATCCAGCTCAAATCACAACTGCCGTTTTGGTATCAGAAAACCCAACTCCGGATCCTGCGGCGGATGCTTCAGAGCAGCCGCAAACTCAAATTAAAAAACTGGGAAGCCAAATGGGCCCCACGGTAGCTTATCAAAAGAATTTCTCGGATGTTCAAATTACAGTCGTGTGGGTCTTTCCCAAGGGAGCTTAAAAATATGCTTAAAAAACTAACCGCGTCGATATGCCTTCTGGCGTTACTGTTGATTCCGTCAATGACTCAAGCTCAAAACAGCAATCGCATGATTGTAACCATGGTTGTTGCCTCAAATAATGGCAGTGACTTTAATATGGATAATGATGCTTACCGCGACAAGCTGACGCAGCTTTTCTCTTACAGCTCTTATGTGCAGAGCGATTTAAAAAAGCTGGATATGGCATTAGGTGAAACTCAGAATCTCGCGCTTTTAGAGGGATATAATCTCAGCCTGACTCTTAAAGAAGACACGGGGTCCTCGATTGTGGCAAGGGCCGTCATCACCAAGGATAATAAAAACTATATCGATACCGAGCTTTCCATAGCAAAACCTGGCATTTTTTTTATGGGAGGCCCGACTCTGTCGACCGGGGACCTGATTCTAATTCTAGAAAATGGCTATTAAGCAGCTGTATTAAAAAAAATTCAAAAATTTCCTTCTAAAAACTTTTGAATACATTTAAAATGCCGCTCGTCTTAAAGACAGATAATTCCACAAACGGAGGACAATTGAATGAAGAACCTTAAGAACTTGATGTTTCTTGCTTTCGCACTTGCCTTGATCGCAGGAGCTTTCTCTCCTGTTGCTCTTGCTGCTAACGAGTTGGTTGTAGCCGATTTTGATTCCGGTGATAAGCCGAACAATTTGGGTGGAGACTTTGGATCTTGGAATAAAGATCCTAACGATGACACTCAAACAGCCAATATGTCTTTTGAAGCTGATGACGCCCTCGGCAATGCTGCCGGTTACGCTCTTAAGCTTGATTATGACGTTGATTCCCCGAATCCCGCTTATAACGGTCTTTGGATGAAGTTTAACGGTCAGAACGCAACTGAATACAATACTTTGAACTTCTATGTTCGCGGTGAAGGTCTTAACAACTACACCAAGCGCATTAAGCTCGAAGTGAAGGACATGAACAACCGTCCTTCTCCGTATATCGTTAGCGGTATCACGGAAACATGGCAGAAAATTTCGATTCCTTTCGAAAAATTCCGCCGTATTCAGGACTGGTCTGCTTTGAATGAATTCGTTATCGTTTTCGACGATATCAATTCAAACCCGAAGCAGGGCACGATCTTGATCGACCAGATCACTCTCTCAAAAGAGTAATTCTTTCTTCTGAGCTGTTCCAAAAGAACAGTCGGATAAAAAAAGCCCCGTACGAAAGTACGGGGCTTTTTTTATAAAGGATTTTGACCGCAAGCGTCAAAACCGACACAAAGCTAAAGTTTTTGGGTGTGGATTTGCGGTTGCGCCAAAGGCGCAGAGCCCTAGTTTAAGACCGCCAGAGCTCAATGGATAACCGTCAGTCCAAATCGATGGGCTTTGTTACGGGAATGGAAACCACGGCAGGGTCTTTCTTCTTCCCCGCCAGCATCTGAAAGAACTTCTTAATAAACCGAAAAACCTTCGGAATCAGCCAGACAATAAAAGCAGCGAAAAGGATCACCAGGATTAAGGCAATCAGAGGATGTTTGAAAATAAGCCATAGCATTCCAAGAACAATTCCGTCTTCAGCAACGCTGGCCGCGGAATTAGAAAAAGGCTCCGGGGATGTATTAATCATAACTCTTGTCCCCGCTTTACCTAAATGGGCATTCAAACTTGCCGCTCCGGCAATAGCCGCAACCGCATACTGCAAGCTTTCGGGAGAGTCGGAAAAAGCCATGGAAGCAATTGCAGCGCCGCCGACAGGACGAATAAAAGTATGAACTGAGTCCCAGGCAGAATCTAAAAAAGGAATCTTATCGATTACAAATTGGATCAAATACAGCAAAACCGCGAAAAAAATAACGACGGGGTTCCCAAGTATCTCCAAATTTCCCGGTAAAACAATCCAGTGGAGGCGGTGCGCGACACCTAAAGCGGCCGCGGTAAGATAAAGATTCAGACCGGTTGCCCAACCTCCGACCAAAGCCAATGCCGCCATTTGAATCGATTCCATACGAAGTCTCCTCCCTGCTTACAGTAACACCATCATAGATCAGTCGGGCAGAAAGAGAAAGAGCATGAATCATTTTTAACTTTTTTTATTAAAATCACAGAAATCGTAGTTGGGTCTCTTTACGGATTCAGTTAGAATAGTGCTTCATTTTTAAGGAGCTTTTGAGCATGCCTGACATTGATTTTGAAAAAGCACTCGGCCTCGCGGACGGTCACAATTCAAGCCGGTCGCAGGATAAAAAAACATACCAGCTGATCAATCAAAAATTAGCAGCGCTGGGTTGCCCCGTTTTCCGTGATGAATTGGGCACAATCAAGTTGCGCGAAAAGACTCACCGCGGCTTAGCGCCGACAGAGCTTTGCCCGGTCGACGAACGGGTACAAAAATTCTTACATGATTATTTGAAGGATGTTTGCGGCAATCAGCCCCCAAAGCTTCCGCATCATACTTTGGTTCTTGACCGTCATGGAATCGCACGCGCGCTTTCGCTTCCGCCCGATCAAGACTCGTTTACTTCGGATGTCATTCAATCTTACCGTATTCAACAAGGTGTTTTGCATAACCCCGCCAATGACCGCCGCACAACTCAGGGCGTTTTCCATGTCACCGAAGGTGGCCTTCCCATTCCGGATGATAAAAAAGCGGTTCCCAAGAAAACTTTTGCGGCTTTGCTTGAAGCAGCCATCAAGTCGCCAAAAAAGCTCATGCAACTCCCTTTTACTTCATCGCAAAAAGACCAGGCCGAGGCTTTTGTTTCCTTGCTGCTTCGCCCGATTATTTGTCCCGAAATCCCAGGCTATATTCCTCAGAAATCGATGGAAATCCGCTTTGTCGCGCCCGGCAACCTGGTCAGCAATCTTGATTTCGTTGAATCTATTTTTGGAAACGCGGGCGATCCCTATTTACCTGAAAATAACTCGGCGCTGGACGTTGAGCACTGGAGCGGACACACCGGCTATGTCCTTTTGGCGCCACATCTCACGAAACTAACCAAAAAAGAATTGGGGCTTCCTCATTTTGACAACGCCACGGAGCGTCAAAAACGCGACGGTATGTGCTGGAAAAAATCCGAAGAACTTTACAATGACGGTTCCGCTTTCAAAGTCACCTGCCGTGACGAGCGCGGGGTGATTGTCACCGTAATTGCGGACAACTATTTTGGCTACTGCAAGAAAGAGGTTAAAACACAGATCAGTTATGCTGCCAATTTATTCGGCATTGCCGAAGAAGAGCATGCCGGCGGCGCGCTTGCATTCGCGGGGTATGATTTGGGAGATCAATTTGATTTAAGCCCTGCCTTAGTGCGTAATCCCACAACCTTCGATGAAATGAGCCAAATTTTTTCTTCAATTATGGATCTTCAGCCGGACGGATACGGCATCGATAAAAAGCATAAGGATATTATTTATGTCCCCGAAAACTCACGCTTTAACATGCATTTACAAACCGTCAGCTGGGAAAAGAACGACAAAATTCATTCCATTCATCTGAAAGCCTTTCATTATTACATTCTGCCTTCGGGCTATAAAATCACGCTGCGCAAACGCATTGACGGGAAAACTTGGTACCTTATCGGAATCGCCCCCGAAGGCACACTTTGCCACAAACCCTGTACTGTGTCCGGCGGCGGTAAATCCGAAATTTCGAAATCCATCATGGATGCCGTCGTTCCGAGTTCTTTCTATACCCATAATCTGCCGAAGGATCTTGATACGGTCGAAGAAATCATGCGACATGATTTTACGAAACGCTACCGTGAGGCATCGAAGAACAAACCCAAGAGCCGGCCGATATTAAGCCCTGACCGTTCGCTGGGTTCAGTGATCAAACTGCTTTCGCCTTCGCCGGAATACACGGATGAATACAACGCATGGCTGAATTCCATCTTCCCCACGATCAAAGATTTGATTTATCTCATTAAATGCTATTACCGCGAAGACTGGGGTCAAGATTGGCGCAAGCATTTCACGGTCGATATCATGAACGGTTATTTGGGTCATGAGCTCAAACTCGACGACCGCAAAGTGGTTTCCAGCTATTTGCGCGTCGGCTATGAGCCTGACGGAACACGCCGCGTTTTCCGCGTGCGTCAGGATTTTACGGCCGCTCAAAAACTGCAGGTTGAAGACGATATCACCGCTTCGGCGCTTGTGCCGGCTTCAAGCATCAAATATTTAAACCCCGAATATAAAAACCCGAGCGTTAAAGTCGTCACAAACTGTGAATACCGTCTTTTCCAACGCCCCGATGATGCGATTATCCGCGGTTATGACAAACAGGCTGAACTTGATCTCTCCAGCCCGAATACTTTTTTATCGAATTATGAACCGCTAACGAAAAAGGGCGTCCATGAAGTCATTGAAGATGCCATGGGATACGACAGCTATACTGATTCTGTAAAAAACATGCTCAATGAATTCGCGAAAAACGACCAGCCCGAATACGCTTCGGCGCCTTCTCATCCGCGTATCGTTGACGGCAAACCGACTAAAAATCCCCGCTACCTACAGACGCGCCTAGATGTCACAAATCCCAAAGTGAAGTATCTCTGCGAACTCGGTACACGTATCGCACGCAAGGTTCCCCCCGTGCAGCCGGTAACTTTTACCGTAAACGCGATTTTAGCCGGCCGCCGCAATAACCCGCCGGAACCGAAACACGGAATTAAGCCTCTTGCGGTCTATAACCCGATTCATTATCAGGAGTTGCCGGAACTTTTCATGGATTTCATCTCAAGCGTCACGGGCAAGTCCCCTTCGACCACGGGATTTGGTTCTGAAGGAGCCCTTACAAAAGGGCCTTTTAACGCTCTCTTCCCTTCGGCAGATTTAAACAATGCGTTCCTTTCGTTTATTCTCGGCGATTATGCCGGTTTTTCCTCGGCAGCCGGATATGTCGGACCGCAATACCGCGTTGAACATGACATCAGTTTGTTAGTGCCTGAAATTTGGTGCCGTTTGACGGCTGCGGAACGCGACCCGGCCTACCTGATTCGAGAAGGGCATTTGGAGCCGGTTCAGGACTTTGACCATAACGGCAAAAAAATTCCAGCCAGTATTTTAGGCTACCGCATCACTTACAAATTCGTGAATTATTTCTTAGGGCGCATTTTTAATAATCCTAATTTTGTTTTTCCCGAGGCAATGCTTCGCCCGGAAACGCAAAGCATGGATATTTTCGTTGAAGGTATTGATAATTTGATGCAAACACACGAGCAAGTCGCCCGCCACTATTTGAATGACGGCAGTGTCGAAACATTGGTTCCGCCGCTCAAAGCATTGATTCACATTATGGCGCATGGCAATTACAACGGAATGGACCGCCATAGCCCTGAATTCAGAAAAATGTTCAGCCGCGAAGCAGTCATTCAATCAGATTGGTATCAAAGCCGTCTTAAGAAAAAACAAAATTGGGATTTGTGGCTTTGGCAACGGCACGAAGAAACTCTTTTGAAATATTCCGCGGAATGCCAAGATCCGCAATCGCTCAAACGTCTTAAAATTGAAGCAAAGTTAAAACAAGTGCGCGCTGAAATTAAAAGAATCAGCTCAAATGCCTACCTTAAAGAATTAACCGGCACCATCGGTTCGGATATTATGTTTCAAGTTCCTAACGCGAAGGCTCACCACGCCGCGGGCAATCAGGAAAAACTCGCTGTCGTTCGGTAAATGGCAAAGCATAAGCCTTACCGCATCGTTGTTTACAGTCTCGCCCGCGCAATCGGCGCTTTCTTTTATATTTTCCCCCGTCCGCTTCTGCTCGCTTTTGCGCAGGCATTGGGAACTTTCGTTTATTTGATTCTTCCAAAACACCGCAATGAAGTCATCCGCAATCTCACTACGGCCTTCGGCAAAGAAAAATCAAGCGCTGGAATCTCCCAATTGGCTCAGGGCGTTTTTCAAAATTTAGCGCAGACGGGCTTTGAAGTTCTTCAGTTTCCGAAATGGAAAAAATATCCACTTGAAGAAATCATCGAATTCGGC